>JANNHF010000059.1:0-52702 GCA_031404235.1 Chloroflexota bacterium | reverse complement strand
CCGGCCGCGATCAGGCACGCCTCGACCTTCGGCACCATGCCGCCCTCGATCGTTCCGTCCTCGACGAGCGCCTTCGCGCGTGCGGCGTCGAGCGATGCGATGACCTTGCCATCCTTCGCGCGCACACCCGGAACGTCGGTCACGAAGACGAGGAGGCGCGCGTCGAGGCTCGCCGCGAGCGCGCCCGCCACGGCGTCACCGTTGACGTTCAGCACCTCGCCGTCCTTCTTATCGAGCGCGGCGGGCGCCACGATCGGAACGCGGCCGGCGTCCAGGAGCTCCTCCAGAAGACCGCTGTCGACCAGCGTCACCCGGCCCACGAGCCCGAGCTCGGCGTCTTCGCGCTCCGCGCGAAGCATGCCGCCATCGATGCCCGACAGCCCTACCGCGGGAACGCCTCGGCTGATCAGCGCCGCGACGATCCGCGAGTTCGCCAGTCCGGCCATCGTCGCGAGCGCGACATCTCGCGTCGGGGCGTCGGTCACGCGCAATCCGCGAACGAAGCGCGTCTCGAGGCCGAGACGTCCCGACCACTCGGTCGCCAGCGGACCACCCCCGTGCACGATCACGAGCGAGTGACCCGAGTCGTGGAGCGCGGCGACCACGTCGAGGGCCGCGGCCTCCTCGCCCAGGACCGAGCCGCCGATCTTGAGCACAAGGACGTCGCTCACGTCATGTACTCGGCGTTGATGCGCACGTACTCCGCGGACAGATCGCAGCCCCACGCCACCGCGTGACCATCGCCGAGGCCGAGCGTCACTTCGATCTCGACCGAATCCGCGGCGAACAGCGCGCGGACGTCGGCGTCGGCTATCTCCAGCGGGGCGCCGTCTCGATAGACGAACAGGTCGCCGATGCGCACGCTCGCCTTGCGGTCGTCGACGCGCGCGCCCGACCGACCGGCGGCGGCGAGGACGCGGCCCCAGTTGGGATCGCCGCCGTGGATCGCGGTGCGCACCAGATTCGAGTTGGTGATCGTCCGCGCCGCGAGCCGCGCGTCGGCTGAGGACGCCGCTCCGCGAACGCGGACCTCGAACACCTTGGTCGCGCCCTCGCCGTCGGCGACGATCATGCGCGCGAGGTCGGCACACACCGTGTGGATGCCCTCCTCGAACGTCGCGAGGTCCGCGCCTCTGGGCGTGACTCCGGACGCGCCGTTCGCGAGAACGAGGAGCGTGTCGTTGGTGCTCGTGTCGCCGTCGACCGAGATCGCGTTGAACGTCGTGTCCGCGGCGTGCGAGACGATGCGCCGCAGGTCACTCGCCTCGACTGCGGCGTCGGTCGTGACGAAGGCGAGGAGCGTCGCCATGTTCGGATGGATCATCCCCGCACCCTTCGCCACCCCGCCGATGCGCACCGTGCCGGCCGCGAGATGCAATTCACGCTCGGTGACCTTGGGCCGCGTGTCCGTCGTCATCATCGCGCGCGAGGTGTCGTCCCAGCCGTCCTCGGTCAGCGCGATGCCGGGAAGCACGGCGGCGATCCGCTCGACCGGCAGCTTGAAGCCGATGACGCCGGTGCTCGCGACCGCGACCTCGTACGGATCGCACTGCACGACGGCCGCCGCAGCTTCGGCCATCGCCATCGCGTCGCGCTCCCCCTGCTCGCCGGTGCACGCGTTCGCATTACCCGAGTTCACGACGATCGCGCGCAGCGGACCGCGGTCGACGTGCCGGCGCGTCACGACGCACGGCGCGGCGATGACCTGATTGGTGGTGAATACCGCCGCGGCGGCGCACGGCCGCTCCGACACGATGAGGGCGACGTCCAGCCGTTCGGGTCGCCCGTACTTCACGCCGGCCATAGCGGCACCGGCGCGGAAACCGTGCGCGAACGTGACACCCCGGCCTTCGGTCACGGCCACAGCGGCAGCGCCTCTAGACCCATCGTCTCGGGGAAGCCACGCATCGCGTTGAGATTCTGGATCGCCGACCCGGCCGCGCCCTTCACGAGATTATCTATCGCGGCGAACGCGACGAGCCGCCGGTTCGGCTGATCCACGACCGCGTGGACCAGGCACCAGTTGCTCCCGAGCGTCGCCTTCGTGGCGGGGTAGGTCGTCGTGACGCGCACGAACGGCTCCTCCGCATACGCCGTCGCGTACGCGTTGGCCACACGCGCTGCGTCAACGCCGTCGCGAAGCGTCGCGTAGCACGTGGCGATGAGGCCGCGCGTCATGGGGATCAGATGCGGCGTGAACGTGAGGCGCGGCGCGCGCCCGGACATGCCCTCAAGCTCCTGCGCGATCTCCGGCTGATGGCGGTGCGTCGGCACGCCGTACGGCCGCACGCTCTCGTCGATCGTGCCGAACAGGTAAGCGTCGTCGACGTTGTGTCCGGCACCGGAAACGCCCGACTTCGCGTCGACGATCACGTCGTCCTCGATCAGGTTCGCGCGCAGCGCTGGCGCGAGCGCGAGAAGCGTCGCCGTTGGATAGCACCCGGGATTAGCGACGATGCGCGCACCGCGCACGCGGTCACGCGTCAGCTCGGTGAGGCCGTAGACCGCGTCCTTCAGCAGCTCCGGCGACGGGTGCGTGTACCCGTACCAGAGCTCGTAGGCCTTGGGGTCGCGAAGCCGGAAATCGCTGCCGATGTCGATGACGGAGCGGCCTTCGGCGAGCCAGGCGGGCGCGAGCTTCGCGGCCTCACCCGCCGGCAGCGCGGTGAACACGACCTCGGCGTCGCCGGGGTCCGCGCCAACGACCAGAGAGAGCGGCGCGGCGTGAAGATGCGGCTGCACGTCCCGCAGCGGCTCGCCCTGACGGCCGCGGGCGACCGCGGCGATCAGCCGCGCCTCGGGGTGGCGCAGCAGCAGGCGCGCGAGCTCGCCACCCGCATAACCCGTCGCACCGATGATCGCGACCTTGACCGGCATCGCCGCATATTATGCGGGCAACCGCATATTTATGCAATGAGCGGGCCCCGCGATCTAGCCTGCGGCGAAAGTGAGCGCTATCGCGACGACGCCGAAGACAAGTGCGACGAACAGGAAGGCGATGGCGAGTCGAGCCAACCGGCTCGGCGGACTCTCCTCGCGGGGCTCTGTACCAAGGATCTTGTGAGCTTGCGCGACGTCGCGTGCGTCAACGAGCACGGTGACATGGCCGCGCGAGGACACCTGCCAGGACGAGCCGAACAAGCCGCGATCGACCCGAGCCACGATCCCGCCCACCCGCAACCGCGAGGCGATCACTTCCGCGGTCGTCTCATCGCTCGGGAACGCGACCGCAACCTCGGTCATGCCCTATCGCGAGACCCTCGACCTATTCGAGGTCGACGCCGGGATGGGTCGCGGAGCTCTCTGCCGAGATGCGTCGGTGCCGGCATGCCCAGCGTCATCGAGGCCGCAGACTACAACCGATGAGCGGCGAGGACACGGAGTTCATGCGACGCGCGCTGCGCCTCGCGGCGCGCGCCGCGGGCCGCACGAGCCCGAACCCGATGGTGGGGACGGTCGTGGTGCGCGACGGCAAGATCGTCGGTGAGGGCTATCACCGCGCGGCCGGCGAGCCTCACGCGGAGGTCAACGCGCTGGCCAAGGCGGGGGACGCCGCGCGCGGGGCGACGCTGTACACCACGCTGGAGCCGTGCGCGCATCACGGGCGCACGCCGCCCTGCGTCGACGCGATCGTGAACGCGGGCGTCCGACGCGTGGTCGCGGCGATGCGCGACGTGGACCCGCGCACCGATGGCAAGGGCTTCCGCCAGCTGAGGGCTTCGGGCATCGACGTCGAGCAGGGCATCCTCGAAGCGGAGGCGCTCCGCCTCAACGAGGGCTTCGTGAGCCGCGTGCGCCGCGGGCGCCCGTTCGTCGTGGTGAAGCTCGCGACGACGCTGGACGGTCGCGTGACGGCCCGCGGCCGGCGTTACCTCGTCGGCAAACGGGCGCTGCGCGAAGTGCATCGTCTCCGCGACCGGTCGGACGCGGTCCTCGTCGGCATC
Source organism: Chloroflexota bacterium (assembly GCA_031404235.1). Classification (GTDB taxonomy): domain Bacteria; phylum Chloroflexota; class Limnocylindria; order P2-11E; family P2-11E; genus CF-39. Next base: position 48,758 of record JANNHF010000059.1, on the reverse strand, counting down.
GGCACCGTCCTCGCGGACGATCCCGCGCTGACGGTGCGCGACGTGACCGGCCGCGACCCGCTGCGCGTCATCGTCGACACCGACGCTCGGACTCCCCCGACCGCGAAGGTGGTCCGCGCGAAGGATCCGCAGCACACGGTGCTGTTCGTCGCCCGGGATGCCGATGCGCGGCGCACCAACAAGCTGCGCGAGGCGGGCGTGCTGCTCACGACCTTGCCACGCAGCGACGGCGGCCTCGACCTCGGGGCGGCAATGCGCTGGCTCGGCGAGCACGGCGTGAACACCGTGCTGTGCGAAGCCGGACCGCGCATCGCCGGTGCGCTGTTGCGCGCGGGGCTGGCGGATCGGCTCATGATCATCACGGCGCCGATCGCCGGCGGCGAGGGACCGCCGGCGCTCGCGGGCGTCACCGATACGACCCAGCTGAAGAACGTGCGGGTCCGACGCTTCGGCGAGGACACGGCGATCGAAGGAGATCTCTAGGGTGTTCACGGGGATCGTCGAGGAGCTAGGCACCGTGCGCCACATGGGCGCAACTGCCTCGGGCCTGCGGCTCGAGGTCGCCTGCGCTCGGGTCGTGGACCGCCTCTCCGTGGATGACAGCGTCAACGTCGCGGGCGCCTGCCTCACGGTCATCGAACGCGACGACCGCGGCTTCGCGTCGGATGTCGTGGCCGAGACCATCGCGCGCACGACCCTCGGCGGTCTCATGCGTGGCAGCCGCGTGAACCTCGAACGCGCGGCGACACCCGAGACTGCCCTGGGCGGTCATCTCGTGCAGGGTCACATCGATTGCACCACCAGGCTCGTCGCGCGGCGTGCGGAGGGCGCGGGCGCGCGACTGCGCTTCGCCCTGCCGAAGACGACGGCGCGCTACGTGGTCATGAAGGGCTTCATCACGATCGACGGCGTGAGCCTGACCGTCGCGGGTCTCGGGAAGACGTTCTTCGAGGTCGCGCTCATCCCGCACACCGCGGAGCGCACCACGCTCGGCGCGCTGCGCGCCGGCGAGCCGGTGAACATCGAGGTCGACATCGTGGCGAAGTACGTGGAGCGTTTGCTGCGCAGGTCGTGACCTAAACTGGTCCTGTGAGGAAGGCTTCCGCGACGACGAAGGGCACGCGCTCCAGGAAGATCACGCGCCATCCGCGGGTCGTCTCACCGCAGCCACCCTTCAGCACCGTCGACCTGGCCATCGCCGAGATAGCGGCGGGCCGGATGATCATCGTCGTCGACGACGAGGACCGCGAGAACGAGGGCGACCTCACGCTCGCGGCCGAGGCGTGTACGCCGGAGATGGTCGCGTTCATCCGGAAGTACGCGAGCGGCGTCATATGCGTGCCGATGACCACCGAGCGCCTCGAGCAGCTCGACCTGCCGCAGATGGTGGTGCGCAACGAAGCGCGCCTCGGCACGGCGTTCAGCGTGACGGTCGATGCGCGCGAAGGCATCACGACCGGGATCAGCGCGGCGGACCGCTCGCGCACGATCCGCGTCCTGGCCGACCCGAACACGAGGGCGCAGGACCTGGTGAAGCCCGGCCACATGTTCCCCCTCCGCGCGCGCGACGGCGGCGTTCTGGTGCGCGCGGGCCAGACCGAGGCCGCGGTGGACCTCTGCCGGCTCGCCGGTCTGCAGCCCGTCGGCGTCATCTGCGAGATCACCAACCCGGACGGCTCGATGTCGCGCCTGCCGGAGCTCAAGCGCTTCGCCAAGCGTCACGCGCTCAAGATGATCACCGTCAAGGACCTCATCGCGTACCGCATGGCGCGCGAGCAGCTGGTCGAGCGCATCGCGACCGCGAAGCTGCCGACGAAGCACGGCGAGTTCCAGGTCCACGGATATAAGGCGCGGTTCGGCAACACCGAAGCGGAGCACGTCGCGCTGACGATGGGCGACGTCGCGGACGGCAGGCCGGTGCTGGTACGCGTGCACTCCGAGTGCCTCACCGGCGACCTCCTCGGCTCGCAGCGCTGCGACTGCGGCGCGCAGATGGACACCGCGCTCGCGCGGATCGCGCACGAAGGCCGTGGCGTATTCCTCTATCTCCGGCAGGAGGGCCGCGGCATCGGCCTCATGAACAAGCTGCGGGCCTACGCCCTACAGGATCAGGGCCTCGACACCGTTGAGGCGAATGAGCGCCTCGGATTCAAGGCGGACCACCGCGAGTACGGGATCGGCGTACAGATCCTCATGGACCTCGGCGTGCGGCGCGCGCGGATCCTCACGAACAACCCCGAGAAGGCAGGCGTCTCGTTGTACGGCTTCGAGATCGTCGAGCGGATCCCGATCGAGATCGAAGCGAACGCGACGAACCGCGCCTACCTCAACACCAAGCGCGACAAGATGGGCCATCTCCTGAGCGTGGTCGCGGACGGGACGAGCTAGGAGTGAGGAACACCGCCTACGTGATCCGCATCACGACCAAGCGCGGCCGGACGTGGAGCTACCTCAAGGAGGACGACGCCTGGACGCAGACCGGTCCAACTGGTCGAGTCCACCGGCTCAGCGCAGAGCAGCTCTTGTCGCACCTCTTGCCGCCTCTCGCGGCCGACCAGCCAGGGATCAGTGTCAGGGTCGAACCGAGGGACGACCAAGTGGAAGGCACGGGCTGAGGGTCTACGTCCTGTGTTCGAGGACGATCTCGGGGCCGTCCTCCTCGTCAACGACCCGGGTGACCTCCGTGAACCCGAGCTTCGCCGCGAGCGCGAGCGACGGGGCGTTGGTGGGGCTGACCGACACGATGAAACGGGATGTCGACCGAGCGCGAGCCCAGGCCATCATGCCGTGGATCGCCTCCTCGGCGAATCCTTGACGGCGGAACTCGGACTCGACCGAGTAGCCGAGCTCGACCGCGTCGAGCGCGCCGAGGGCATTGCTCCCGGGCTTGCCGTGAAAGCCGATGTTGCCCACGAACTCGCGCGTGCCGCGGCGGACCATCGCCCGGAGGATCCAGGGCGCTTGTTCCGGGTCACGCGCGATCTGATCGCGGCGGCGGCGCAGCCAGATCTCGTTCCGACCTAGCCAATCCGTCGACAGCGCGACACCATCGACGGCCAAGGCGCGGCCAGAGAGAATCGCGTCGAGCCTCTCCGGCGTGAAGAGGACGAGGTCGAGGCGAGCCGTCCTGATGAGATGGTGGTCCCCTACCCGGCTCGTACGCGACATGCCAAGCAGCGGGGACCAACTAGCGCGTGGCGTTCTTCCACCAGCTGTCGGCAGCCTTGAGGAGCTGGCCGTCGGTCCCGCCGGAGAGATCGTGATCGATCGTCGTGACCCAACGCCCGTCGCTGAAGAACACGGTCACGCCGAAGCCCTCGAGGCGCCCAGGACCTTCGCTCTTTTGCACGTCGGTCACGCCGGCCCACTGCCGCTCGATGCCCATGAACGGCAGGGGAACGACCTCGCGGAGCCCGACGCTATCGATGACGAGCGTCGACGCCACCGTCGGCGCGAACGCGGCGAAGCCGAGGAATAGGGCTGCGGCCGCGACGGACGTGCTGAGAAGAAGCCGCGCAAGCTCGCGGGTCGCAATGCGCAGCACGAGCGGGCCGGTCGTGTGCCAGCCGCGTACGCTGCCGCGCGCCCAAGAGAGGGCCGACGATCCAAGACCGAGCCGCAGCACGAGACGCGTGAGCAGCGCGGACAGCCCGACGGCCATGACAAAGCTCCGCGGATCCAGCCAGCCGTAACGCGGCTGGACGACGAACGCGCCCGAGCCGGCAGGGGGCCGGATGTCCGACGCGAGGTTGACGATCTCCGGAAGGATGAACAACCCAGCGAGGAAGATGAACGCGAACAGCGCGCCTGCGACCGCAGGGACGAACGGGTCGTCGTGCTCCGCGAACTCGCCGCGCACCCGCTCGAGAGCGTTCTCGTATTCGAGCCAGGACGTCGACTGGTAGTTGAACGTTTGGGCACGCATGTCCTCCATCACGCGCGCGACGTAGGGCGCGAGACCCGGCTCGCTCGCGCCTTCGATCGAAACCACCATCGCACGCGTCAGCTTCTCGACGTACGGCTGCGTCGCGGTGCCTTCCTTCGTCTTGACGACCCTCTCGCGGTCGGCCTCGGTCTTGATCAGCAGGCGTCCGCGACCGGCCTGCACGTCCTTGACTTCGGACCACGTGTACGCGGTCCCGCTCCGCAGCCCGACCAACGCGATCCCGATCGGCGTGAGCTCGAGACGAGCCCGACCGACGAATCCGACACGCACGTCCTTCCGGATGACCGCGGGATGTTTCGCGATCGCGGCCATGAGTTCCAGATAGGCGGGCGGCTTCACCGGCGCCGACGGCGCGGCCGTGACCGGCGGAGCGAACGGGGCGGGTGGCGTGAAGGGCGCCAGTGGCACGAAGGGCGTTGGCGGCGGCGCGACGTAGGTTGGCGCAGCGAACGCCGTCGGGACTTGCGAGGCCGCCTCTTGCGCTGCGGGCTTCGCGCGCTTCGCGTTCTTCTTCGCTTCGCGCTCGTCGATCTTCGCTTGCGCCGCGGCGAGCTTCGCGTTCTTCCTCGCGTCCACCTCGTCGATCTTTGCTTGCGCGGCGGCGAGCTTCGCGTTCTTCTTCGCGTCCACTTCGGCGATCTTCGCGGCCCTGACCGCGTTCTCCTCCGCGAGCTCCGCGTTCTTCTTCGCTTCTTCTTCGGCGCGCTTCAGCGCCTTCTTGTCGATCTTGGCCGGCGCGACGGGCGCAGCGGCAGTGAAAGACGTCGGCACGGGACCGACGCTGAATGGGCTACTCGGCGACGTGAACGGACTGGGCGCCTCGAACGGCCTCGGCCCCATTTCGGGGGCCGATGGCGGAGCTTCCGGCGGCGCCGCGGATGTAGCGGCCGGCGGGGCGAACGCGAACGGCGAATTCGGCGAGTTGAAGATCGAGGGCACCGCTGGCTGCTGCTGCGGCGGCGGCGGCGCGGCGACGGGTGTCTGCGGCGGGAGGGGCGTCGTGAACGGGTCAGGGTATTGGGGGATCGTGTTGGCCGCTTCCGAAAACGGGTTCGGCGCCGGCATGTACTGCGACTCCTGCGGCACCTGCCAGTCCTGACTGGCCGGTGGAGCGGCGGCGGAGTCCTCCGCCTCCGGCGCCTTTTCTTCACCAGGCGGGGGCGGGACAAGGCCTAGCGCGACGAGGCGGGGGTCGTCCATCTTTTGTTGAACGTTAAGGCAGCGAGGATGCGACGGCGAGTCCCAATTAGAGTGCGACCGATGGCGACCGGAAAGACACGAGGCCCTCGGCGCGCAAGCGCACATCGCGGCACTCGCGTCGCGATCGTCCGCGCACGGTGGAACGAGGACGTCACGCTGGCGCTAGAGCGCGGCGCGACCCGCCGCGCGGCCGACTCGGGCGCGAGCGTCGACCTCTTCGAGGTCGCGGGTTCCTTCGAGCTCCCTGCGGCGGTCGCGTTGCTCGCCGACACCGGCCGCTACGACGCCGTGGTCCCGATCGGCTGCGTGGTCCGCGGCGAGACGCCGCACTTCGAGTACATCGCGCAGGCGGTGGCCAAGGGTCTCATGGATCTCACGCTCACCTACCCGACCGCGATCCCATTTGGCGTCCTGACCTGCGACACGATCGAGCAGGCACGCGAACGTGCCGGCGGCGCGGAGGGCAACAAGGGCGCAGACGCGATGGACGCGGCGCTCGAGATGGTCGCTCTGCGTCAGGCGCTCACGCGAGCGCCGTCGAGCGCGCCGCGCTCTGCACGTAAGGCGTCGAGCGCTTCGTCGCGCTCTACGCGATAGAAGCGGAGCAACTCACCGGGCACCGACTGCGCGACCTTCCCGAGATCCGCGGAGATCACCGTCGCTATCACCGGATAACCGCCGGTCGTCTGATGATCGGCCAGCAGCACGATCGGCGCTCCGCCCCGCGGTACCTGCACCGCGCCGGCAACGACACCGCAGCTGAGGAGCTCGCCAGCGCGCGGCGCGATCGGCACGCCGCCGAGGCGGACCCCCTGGCGGTCGCTCGCTGGCTCGATGACGAACGACGCGGCGAAGAAGCGCGCGGTCGCGTCCGCCTCGAACCGGTCTGAGTGCGGACCCGCCATAGCGCGCACCTGTCCGTCGTACGCGGTCGGCTCGATGCGCCGCGCCGCATCCTCGGCGCCCGCATCAGCGTCACCGAGCGCAAGGGTGTCGCCCGCACGCAGGGGCCCGCCAAGGCCCGCGGGCAGATATGCAGCACGCGAACCGAGGAGCGGCGTGGAGGCGATGCCGCCGCTCACGGCGAGGTACGCGTAGCGCGTGCGCTCTCCGGCGTGCACCGTCACCGTCTGGCCAGCGCGAACGAAGACCGATCCCCAGCCCCCTAGTCGGGAGCGCGTCACGAGCGAGACGTCACGACCGGCGACCGCGACGACGCGAGCGTCGTCGCAGGTGAAGCGGAACGGCGTGCCGATGATCTCGATCCCCGCGGCACCGTCGGCGTTACCCACGAGTGCGTTGGCGGCGGCGAGCGCGAATGGATCGGCGGCGCCAGCTGGCGGAACACCCGAGCGAAGGTGGCCGAAGCGTCCGCGGTCCTGCACGGTCGAGCGCACGCCGGCCTCCGTGATGCGGATCACAACGGTACGAAGCGCACGCGGTCGCCGGCACGGATGCGGACCGGCTCGTCCGCTCCGGCGTCGAACACCCGGAGGTCGGTGCGTCCGATGAGGCGCCATCCGCCCGGCGACGCGAGCGGATACACCGCCGTCTGGCCATCCGCGATCGCGACCGACCCCGCGGGCACGCGCTCCCGCGGACGCTCGAGACGCGGCGCGACGATGCGCGGGTCCAGCCGGCCGCAGTACGCGAACCCGGGCAGGAACCCCAGGAAATAGGCGGTGTATTCGCGCTCGGCGTGGAGGGCCACGAGCTGCTCGACGGTCAGGCTGGAACGCTCGGCCGTCTCCGCGAGGTCCGGGCCGTCGTAGGTGGTGGGGACCAACGTGACGCGGCGCGGCTTGTCGCCAGCGATGGGCCTGAATTGGCCGCGCGCGAGCATTGCCTGGGCCGCCTTTTCGGCCTGTGCAGGCACCGTGCGCAGCGGATCGAAGCGAAGCAGCGTGGAGGCGTATGCCGGGACGGCAGGACCGTACCGAAGGATCGCCTCCCAGTGGTCCGCGATGGCACGCGCCCAGGTGACGACGTCCTCCTGGAAGTCACCTGCGAGCTCGACGAGCAGGGCGCCCTCGCCGAACGGGACGACGCGCGGCTTCACGGCCAGACGACTGCGGGCCGCACCTTCACACCTGCGCCGGTCAGCGCCGCGCGCACTGCGGATGCGATCGCCGGCGCCCCGGGTGTATCGCCGTGGAGGCACAGCGTTTCGACAGCCAGCTCGACGAACGAGCCGTCGTGCGCGCGCACACCACCCTCGCGGACGAAGGAGAGCGCCTGCTTCGCGGCGACCTGGGGGTCGGTATGGACCGCGCCAGGGAGCTTGCGCGAACGCAGCGTTCCGTCCGCTTCATAGGCGCGATCGACGAAGCCCTCGTGCACGACGCGCAGCCCGGCTGCGAGCGCGGCGTCGACCATCGCGGACTTGGGCGGCGCGTACAGCGCGATATCGGCGCGCGTTGCGAAGACCTTCTTCACGCCGGCGACGATGGCTTTTGCGACCGCCGCGTCCCGCTCCGCCTGGTTGTACAGCGCACCGTGGGCCTTGACGTGCGAGATCTTGAGATCGGGATCGATCCGTTGCAGCGCGCGGATCTGGCGCGCCACTTCTTCGCTCAGCTCGTCATCCGTGAGGGGAACGGGGACACGCCCGAAGTTCTCGCGGTCGGGATAACCCGGATGCGCTCCGACGACCACGTTGTAGCGCCGGGCGAGCGCGACGGTCTCGCGCATCGTCGCATCACTCCCGGCGTGCGCTCCGCACGCGATGTTCGCCGAGGTGATGAGCGGCATGAGCAGCGCGTCCGTCCCCGCGCCTTCACCGAGGTCGCTGTTGAGATCGATCGACCCGAGCACGGACGCTACGGTAATCAGGGGCCCTCGACAGAGCGAATCAGGGTCTAGTGGTAGTGCTTTGCGTAGCGGAGCTGCTCGTCGGTCAGCGACGTCCCATTCCTTCCGCGGCCCGGACCGCGGAACCAGATCTCGTTCTCGATCCAGAAGCGGTACAGGAACTCGGAGAACGACTCCGCACACACGCTCATCCCGCCCTCGACGGGATCCCAGTCATCGAACCGTTCGCCCTCTGCGTCGAACCCGAACGCCGACTCCGTCACGACGACGGCCTCCGAGCCCTCTGGGTCCACGTACAGCAGCCAGTGCAGCACCCACTGCTGGTCGGAGAGGAAGTGGATCAGCGACCCGCCACCCGCGACATCCACGCGGAACTCCGCGAGGTCGAGATAAGAGTCCGTACACGAACGGACCCGGGTGCGCGGCTCCTCGTCGCTGATGAACGTCCGGAAGGCTCGAGGAAGGTCGACCGTGCGATTCCCGAGAAGGGCGGTGAGCTCCACGGCCGTCGCGACGCGCTCGGGCCGGGGATCGCCCGGCTCCGCGTGCCCGAGCGCTCGCGGTACGACTGGCTCCGACCGAAGCCAGCGCAGGTCGTCGTCCAGCGTGCGCTCGATCGGCGGCAGGCCCGCGTAGGGGAACGGCGAGTAAGTCGCGAACGGCGCCAGATGCTCCCGATAGCCGGGAAGATCCGTCGCCCACCATACGCGCGGCACCGCAGCAAGGGCCCTCACCGCCGCAGAGCCTAGCCGTCGCGCTCCGCTAGATGAAGAGCGGCGCGAGGACGAGGGTGATCGTCGCCAGGAGCTTGATCAGGACGTGCAGGCTCGGGCCCGCGGTGTCTTTGAAGGGGTCGCCGACCGTATCGCCGACGACGGCCGCCGCGTGCGCCGGCGTGCCCTTGCCCAGCACGTTGCCCTTGTCGTCCTTGAGCATCCCGGACTCGATGTACTTCTTCGCGTTATCCCACGCGCCGCCGCCGTTGTTCAGGACGGTCGCAAGGATCACACCGGCCATCGTGCCGACCATCAGCATCGCCGCCATGGCCTCCGCCTTGAGCAGCATGCCGACGACGATCGGCGCGCCCACCGCAAGGAGTCCCGGCGCGATCATGTTGCGCAGAGCGGACGCGGTGGTGATGTCCACGACGCGCGCGTAGTCCGGTTCCTCGGTGCCGGCCATGATGCCGGGATGCTCGCGGAACTGCGTCCGCACCTCTTCGATGATCGCGGCGCCGGCGCGGCCTACCGCGCGGATCGCCAGGGACGAGAATAGATAAACGAGCATCGCGCCGAGGAAGCCGCCGAGGAAGACTTCGACCTTGGCCAGGTCGACCGTGCTGAAGGGCTTGCCGGTCAGTTGCGCGACCTTGTCGAGATAGGCCGAGAACAGGAGGAATGCCGCGAGGGCGGCGGAGGCCACGGCGTAGCCCTTCGTCAGCGCCTTCGTGGTGTTGCCCGCGGCATCGAGACGGTCGGTACGCTCGCGCGTCTCCGCCGAGGCTCGCGCCATGGAGGCGACGCCACCGGCGTTGTCCGTGATCGGCCCGAAGGTGTCCATCGCCAGGATGAACGCCGCGCTCATGAGCATGCCCATGGTCGCGACGGCCGTGCCGTAGATGCCACCGTGCGGAAGACCGGTGAACTGGCCCCACTGATCGCCGAGCCAGTGAGAGAGGAACAGCGCGATCGCGATCGTGATCGTCGATGAAGCGGTGGTCTCGAAGCCCACCGCGACGCCGGAGATGATCGTCGTCGCCGGACCGGTCTTGGCTGCCTCCGCGATCTCTTTGACCGGCCGCCAGTTGCCGGACGTGTAGTACTGGGTGATGTACACAAAGGCGAGGCTCGTGAGGATCCCGACGACGCCCGCCAAAAAGAAGTACATGAAGGCGCCCTTCTCGTTGAGCATCTGGTTCGTCACGAAGAACATCGCCACGATCGAGAGCGCGACGGTGATGTAGTAGCCCGTGTTCAGCGAACCCATCGGATCCTTCTTCTCGTTCCCGCGGACGAGGAAGATCCCGATGACGCTCGCGATCAGGCCGAAGCCACGGACGACGAGCGGGAACACGATCCACGCGACGTTCTGCGTCACCGCGTAGATCGCGACGCCCAGGATCATCGCGCCGATGTTCTCGGCGGCGGTGGACTCGAAGAGGTCCGCGCCACGACCGGCGCAGTCGCCGACGTTGTCGCCGACCAGGTCCGCGATCACCGCGGCGTTGCGCGGGTCGTCCTCCGGGATACCCGCCTCGATCTTGCCGACGAGGTCCGCACCCAGATCGGCGGCCTTGGTGTAGATGCCGCCGCCGAGCTGCGCGAATAGCGCGACGAAGGACGCGCCGAAGCCGAACCCGACGATCGTGAACGGCGCCTGCTCCGGATTCTGGAACCCGCCGTAGGCGATGAACATCACGAACACGCCGATCAGCGAGAGGCCGACCACGAGGATCCCGGACACCGCGCCACCGCGGAGCGAGATCCGGAGCGCATCACCGATGCTGTGCTGCGCGGCGGCGGCCGTTCGCAGGTTCGACTTCACGGCGACGAACATGCCGACGATGCCGGAGGCCATCGAGCACATGGCGCCAACGAAGAATGCGATCGCCGTGCGGACGGCGAGCTCCGTCGAGGAAACACCCGGAGCCGTCTCGAAGAAGTAGATGACGAGACCGATGAGGACCATGCCGCCGAGCGCGAGGAGGAAGATCGTGCGGTACTGGCGCTGCATGAACGCGACGGCCGCCACGTAGATCGTCGCGGCGACCTTCTGCATCGCCGGCGTTCCGATCGGCGAGCGGAGGACGTCGTAAGCGAAGTAGCCGGCGACGAGGACCGCGACGAGTCCGGAGATGGGAACGACCCAAAGCAGGGGTGCCGCGTCCAAAGAGCCCTCCGCTACACCGAAAAGTGAATTTACAAGAAGCAAGCGCCCGCCCCGACGGAGGGGGCCGCAGCGCTTCGGCGGCAGTTTAGAGCGGGACAGCGGGGGCGCGCAAACCGGGTATCGTTCCTACATGCCTCCACAGAAGGCCTCAAAGAGCCAACCCAAGGCCGACGCGTCGGAGAAGCAGAAGAGCAAAGACCGCGACTGGCTGACCACCGGCGAGCTTGCCCAGCGCATCGGGTGGCGCGAGCACGCGCTCCGCGACGCGCTCAGGGGTAAGGACCTGCCGGGAGTCCGCCGGACCTCCTTCGGCTATCACGTCGAGTCGACTGCGGTGGACGAGATCAAGAAGACCCTCGGCGAGGCGCCTGCCAAGGGGAACAGCTCGCAGAGGACCGCCGCTAAGAGCTAGGCCAGCGGTCTAGGCGTGCTTGCGTAGGCGGGCCGGCAGGATCTGAAGCTCATCGCGGTACTTCGCCACCGTCCGCCGCGCGAGCTTGATTCCGTGCTTGTCCGCCAGCTTCTCGACGATCTCCTGATCGGAGAACGGCCGTCCCCGGTCCTCGGCGTCGATGATCTCCTTGATGACGTCCTTTGTCCCCAGTGAGGCGGTGAAGAACATCGCGAACGGAACGACCTGGCCGCTGGGAAGCAGGACGAACTTGCCGGCTGTCGCGCGGCTCACGGTCGATTCGTGCATGCCGATGCGCTCTCCCACCTCCGCCCGCGTCAGCGGCCGCAGCGACTGGATGCCGTGCTCGAGGAACTCGATCTGGCAGTCGACGATGACCTCGGTGATCCGCAAGATCGTCTGCCGACGCTGGTTGATGTTGTCGATGAAGAACTTTGCCCGAGTGACGTACTCGCGAATGTGCTGCCGGTCGTCGTCGTTCATCGGCACGGTGCTGGTGCCCTCTTTGCGAGCCGCCTGCAGCTGCATGATGAGCTGGCGGTAGACGGGGTTCACGCGCAGCGAGAACCGCCGTGACTCGATGACCTCGACCTCGAACTCGCCGCTCTCCGACTTCGCGATGATCACGTCGGGTCGCAGGCCGACCTCGCGGCCGCCGATGCTCGTGCCGTCCGGCCCCGCGGCGAAGCCCTGCGCCGGGTGGGGGTTGAGGTTGTCCTTTATGTAGTCCCACGCGGACTGGACCTCGTTGCGCGTGATGCGCATCGCCTGCGCGACCTCGCCGAACTTGTGCTCACCGAGCTCGCGGAAGTGGTCGGCGATGATCGGCTTCACATGCTGCGGGACCTCCTCGCCGATCTCTTCCAGGTGCTGCATCTGGATGAGGAGACACTCGCGAACGTCGCGAGCGCCGATGCCCCAAGGCTCGACGGATTGGATCGCGCGCAGCGCGCGCATCGCGTCCGGGACGGAGACCTTCATCGCCGTCGCCGCATCCTCGATCGTGACGCCCGGGTCGAGGTAGCCGACCTCGTTGATGTTGCCGATGAGGTACTCGGCGATGGTCAGCAAACGCGCCGGCAACAGGATGCGCACGTTCCATGACAGCCACTCGGCGAGCGTCTGCTCCGATTCGGCGCGGACGACCGGGTCGAATTCGTCGCCTTCGTCGTCGCGCGTCATCAGGCTCGTTCCCTCGAGGGGCTCGGTCTCGGCATCGTTCTGCCGCGGCGCCTTCGCGAGACCGAAGCAGTTGAGGCAAACCCGTCCCGGGAGCGGCTGCCCGCAGAGGGGGCACGCCTGCTGCTCCTCGAGATCCAGCGCCGGGTTCTCCTGCAGCTCCTGATTGATGACGTCCTGAAGTTCGAGCGACGACAGCTGCAGGATGGCGTTTGCGGCGATCTGCTTCGGCGTCACCTTCATCTGCTGCTGAGGCATTAGGCGCAGATCCACTTCGGCTACCTTAACCCAATGGTCGTGCGAGCCGAGTTGATCCTGTTTGTAGTGGCTCTTGCACTTGCCGCGCTCGCGTTCGCATTTGTCATGCCACGACGAGCGTTCCGATGGCGGATCCCATTCGCGGTGGCCTGCTGCGCGGTCGCAGGGCTCGCGCCGCTCCTCATGTACGTCGCCCTGGACCCGCAGCACGCGACGGGGAGTGCGCTCTGGGAGTGGTCGGCGGTCGGGGGGCCGACCATCCAAGCCTCATATCAGCTGGATGGTCTCGGCGCCATCGGCGTGGCGATAGGGGCGCTGTACATCGGGGCCGCCCTGGTCGCCACAACGCGTGTGAGTGCTCGCCACCAGCTCTTGCGGCCGGTGATCCTCCTGAACGGGCTCGTTTTCATCACCTTGGCGGTGACCGATGACGTCATCGCCGCCGTCGTCGTCCTCGGCGCGCTCGGCGCCATCACGTCGTTCATCGCGCTACTCGTTTCGCCTGCGGCGGCGGTGGCACGCATCACCGGTTATCTCGCGGGCGGTGTCCAGGGTTTCGTCGTCGCAGCACTTCTCCTGTCGCGTTTCGGCGGCGCATCGTTCCGTTTCGACGCGATCTCACCTGACGCGGTGACGCCGGGCGTCGTCCTCGCGGCATCGCTTGGAGCAGCGCTCTTCGCGGGCCTGTACCCATTCGTGCCGTGGGGTTACCGCTCTGAAGAAGCGGGCGAACGCGAGAGCCTTCGCGGACTGCTGACGATGCCCGCGGGCATCGGCGCGACGCTGGTGCTCTGCCGCATCCTCGGCGTGACGCGCATCGACCTCGCGACGCTCGCCCTTCCGGCGATCATCTCGCCGACGCTCATCGCGATCGTCGTCGCCGCGCTCGCACTCCGTTTCATCGTGCGGCGGCGCCGGTCCGGGCTGCGGCGACGCATCGCGCTTTCGACCTTCGTGCTCGTGCTCATCCTCGCGTACCCGTTCATTCACTGGAGCCATCTGATCCTCGTGGCTTCGCTCGTGACGATCGCCTATGCCGCCGCGGTCTCCCTCGCATTACCGGAGCAGTGGACGATCTCGCGGTACGACGTCGTGCTCGCGGCGCTATGGATCGCGCTCGCCACCGGATCGCCGGCCGCGCTCGCTGGGGCTCTCATCGTGCTCGCGGGTGGTGGCCTCGCCGCGGTTTCGGACGGCTTCTGGATGCCGCCGCACCGCTCGTACATCACCGCGATGGCAAGCTCGACGGTGATCGTGGCGGGCACGCTGACGATGGCGGTCGGCGCGCTCGATGCGCCCGATCTCGCCACGGTGGTGCTGGCCGTTCTCGCCGCAGGCGCGGTCCTGGGACTCGAGCTCGCGCACGCCGGGCGGCGACTCAGCATCGCGGCCGTCCCAGCGGACCTCGACGTGTCGGCGTCGATCGCGTCCTTCCTGGGCACGATCATGGTCGTCCTCACACTCTCGCTGCCGCTGTTCGACGCGATGGCCGGAGCGTTCGGTCGCCCGAACACGCGGAGCCTCGACGAGCTCGTGACGCTGGTGCCGGTGACCGCGGTGTTCTCAACGCTGCTGGTTGTGGCGGCGCGTGCGGTGCGCGTGCTGCTGCCTGAGCTGAGCGCCTTGAGCGCGCGTCTCGGAGCCGTGGTCTCCGTCGCCGACCCGGTCCCGATCGCTGCGGCGTCGTTCCGTGCGCTGGCCGGTTCGGCCACGACCGTGTCCGCCATCTTCGCGATGTTCGAGGAACGCGCGGGGGTCTGGCTTGCGCTGATCCTCATCGCGACGCTCATGGTCTGGGCGGTGCGCTGATGCTCCTGCTCGCGATCGTTGCCGTGACAACGCTCGCGGCGAACAGTGCGCGCCAGCTGCGCTACATGGCGGTCGCCTTCTTCGGCGTCGCGCTCGCCGCGCATCTGATCGACGACGGCAGCCTCTCCGTTTCGCAGGTCGTCGTTTCGGTCTGCGCCGCGCTCGTTGCGTCGACGGTCCTCTTCGTCGCGGCAGGCGATCAGCGGTTCGGTGAGGATCCGGGGTGGCGGCTGTGGATCGCGACGATCGTCGCGGCCGCGACGACCGCGGCGGCCTTCGCCTACCTGCGTCCCGCCACGGGAGACGAGATCAACACGGATCTGTTCGGTCCTGACCCGAGCGGCGTCACGACGGAGGTGGCCGCGTTCTGGCTGCTCTCCTCCGGCATCGCGATCCTGCTCACGGCGCGGGGCGCCGTTCGAGGCTCGCTCGGCGCGCTCCTCATGCTCACCGGCACGCAGCTCCTCGTGGGCATGGTGCCGGGTCCGGACCTCGCGCTGACGTTGCTGCTCTCGTGGCTGCAGGTCGTCGTCGCACTGGCCGGAGCGTTCCTCATCGTCAACCAGCGGGCGGCGCGCGAGGCGTGATCGAGGTCATCGCGCTCCTCGGCATCACGGCGCTCGTCGCTTTCGGCGTACGCAAGCGTCTCGCGGTCGTCGGGACCATGACCCTGTCGGCGCTCGCCGTGGCGATCGCCTTCGTCATCGCGCTCCCGGTAGATGCGTCGGGCGAGATGCTCGATCTGCCGTGGCGTATGTCCGGCCTCGCGCGGCTCGCAGCGGTGATATTGCTCGGAACGCTGGCGCTGCTGGTGCTCGCGGTGTGGGTCGACGAACCCGCCTACAACTTCTTCCCCACCGCACTGGCTGTCGCGGCCGTGGTGCTCGCGGTGCTGGTGCTCACGACGCCGATCGCGATCTACGCCGTGCTGGTCCTCGGATTGCTCGTTCCGGTGGGTTCCTTCACGTTCCAGGTGCACCGCAACCGCAGCGTCGAGGCAGCCTACCGTCACTTCAGCTTCGTCGCGCTCGGCGGGTTCCTGGGTATGGCAGCGCTCGCGCTGTCGGCGAGCCTGGGACGCGATCAGCCGCCGACGACGTTCGTGCTGCTCGTCGTGATCCTCGTGGTCGCCTTCGCCCTGAAGCTCGCCGCCATCCCGTTCCACACGCACGCCGCGCTGCTCGCGTCGGAGGTCCCCGCATCGGCGCTCGCGCTGTACTTCGGCGTTCTCGTGCCGACGACGTTCATCGCGTTCGCTCAGATCCTCGTGCTCTCGGGTCTGCTGCCGGCGATCGTGCAGATCGGCAAGGTCCAGGACCTGCTTCTGGCGCTCGGTATCGCCTCCTCGCTTGGTGGCGCGTTCCTCGCGACCGGATCGACCGAGCTCCGGCGCGTCGCGGTGTATTCCGTCATCGCGAACCTCGGACACGCCCTCGTTGGCATCGCGACGCTGTCCGGCCCCGGGATCATCGGCGCGATGGCGATCGCGCTCGTCACCGGCGCGGCTGCGACACAGCAGCTCCTCGCCGCCGGGACGCTCGAGCGCCGCGCGGGCGCGGATCGTCCGAGCGCGACCACGGCACCTCTCGCCGCGCTCGCATTCGTCGGCGGCGGCTTCGCGATGATCGGCGCTCCTCCGCTCGTCGCCTTCCCAGGGCACTTCTTCGTGGAGCTCATCGCCTATTCGTACTCCGGGTGGATGGGTACGGCGCTGGTCATCGCGACGCTCGGCGTCCTCGTCGCGCAGCTGCGTGCCGCGATGGTCCTCTTCCGCACCGCCCCGGAACGCTGGCGCGTAGAGCCGCGGCCGATCGCCGGGGTCGTTGGAGCACTGGTGTTCTTGGTGCTGCTGATCGGCGGGGTGCAGCCCGACGGCTTCCTGCAGCCGATCGCCGCGTTCGCTGACGAGTTCCTCCGCGCTCTACATCCGCTCTAGCAAGTTCCTCCGCACGTTCGCGGACCCATCACCTGCGGATGTGAGATCGTTCTTCGTCGTCCAGCCGACAGGCCCGCCCTCGAACAGCAGTTGGTACGCGCTCCCCGATCGCAGGTCGAACAATTGCGTCCGGACGAAGCCCTGGCTCGGGTCGATCTGCGATAGGTAGTGCCCATCCGGGGACGGATACCAATTGACGCCGAGGAATCTGCGTCGCTCGACGAGCAATGAATCGAGCAGCGCGCCGGCGGATCGAGCGCCTGCGCCTGTCTCCCCCGGCAGATCTGCGGGGTGCCTCGGTCATGACTGTTTGGTAATGGAAGCCCTCGTTCCCGCTTCCGATCGGCTGACCGCCCTGCGGCTAGCGGAGGCTAGGTTCCTCGATCTCCCAGCCGTCGATGCGCAGCCGCTCGCGCTCCTTCTCGAGATCCTTGTAGCGGCCGATCTCGGTCCAGGGCATGTCGTCGACCGGTGTGCCGGGATTGATGCGCTGCATCACCCGCTGATCGGAACGAAGCTCGCGCACGACGAGCTGCCGCTCGCCGTGACCGGTGCGCAGAAGCAGTGATGCCCGAAGAACTGTTGCCACGCTCCCCTACCCCCCACCGCTAGAACGTGAAGCGAGTTCCAGACGCGGTGAAGTGTTTCACATCGAAGGCGATGATCTTCGACGGCGTCGCGCGGAACACCGGACCCTTCACGTATTGCTCCGGTTTCGGCCGGTAGTCGAAGGTCCGCCCGTACTTCGTCGCGTACTGGCTCGCGATGCGCTTCGCGAGACCAGGCTCGACGCCGCGCACGACGTGGACCGTGCCCTGCCCGAAGACGGCGCGCGTGCCGACCTGGGTGCCGAACCCGACACGCCCATCTCGCGCGAGGTTGCGCGCCCATCGCGTGCGCTCGCTGCCTTCGAAGTACACCCGCTCGTCGACCCAGGCCGCCCATTGCTGCACCAGGTGCGGGCTGCCGTCGGCGTTGGTGGTGGCGATCCAGTAGAAACGGCCGACGCGCAGGATGCGCTCCGCGTCGCTCCATTCGAGCATCCCTTTCGCGGCGCGCGTGATGTATCCCTTCGGCACGCTGGGCCGGTCGCGCCTGGGCGCGACTATGCCCGGTCCTCCGTCATCCAGCGCTCCACGTCGCGGGTGTACTCGACGACGCCGTCCTGGAACCACAGCGCGATCTCGCTCTGCGCGGTCTCGGGCGCGTCGCTGGCATGAACGAGATTGCGCAGCCCCACCAGCGCGTAGTCGCCGCGGATCGTGCCCGGCGCCGCCTCGTGCGGCCGCGTCGCGCCGACCATGGAGCGAACAACGGCGATCGCGTTCGGTCCCTCGAGCACGATCGCGACGACCGGTGACGAGCTGATGACCTTGACCAGGTCGTCATAGAAGAACTTCCCCTTGTGCACCGCGTAATGCTTCTCTGCCATCGCGCGCTCGACGCGCAAGAGGCGCAGCGCCGCGATGCGCAGCCCCCTCCGCTCGAACCGCGCCAGGATCTCGCCGGAGATCCCGCGCTGCACAGCGTCGGGCTTGAGGACCACCAGGGTCCGCTCGACGCTCTGCTCCGGGCTCACGACGCGATCTCCATCACGACCTCCGCGCCCTCCGGCGCGCGGATCGTAGCGACGGCGGCGCGCGGACCCACCGCGGCGATATACGCGAGCTCGGGTCGCAGGTACTGCTGCGCCGCGCGCTGGATGTCCTCCGCGCTGACGCTGTCGATGATGTCGCATACCTCCTCGACGGACCGCACGCGATCGAGGAACAGCTCCTGCCCGGCGAGCCAGTTCGAAACGCCCCTCGTGTCCTCGAGCCGCAGCTCGAGCCGACCCTTGTTGAAATCGCGCACGCGCTCGAGCTCGGTGGCGGGCACGATCTCATCGCGCAGGCGGGCGACCTGCGCGAGCGCCGCCTCGACGACCTCGCCGATGCGATCAGGCGCGATACCGGCATAGATGACCTCGTGGCCGGCGTCGAGGTAGTTAGACGAGAACGAGTGCACGTCGTACGCGAGCGCGCGCTTCTCGCGGAGCTCCAGGAACAGCCGGCTCGACATCCCCTCGCCGAGGATCGCGTTCAGCATGTCGAGCGTGTATTTGTCCGGATGCACCTGCGGCACGCCGCGCCAGCCGATGCACACGTGCGCCTGCTCCGTCCGTTTTCCCAGGAGCTTCACGCGCGTCTTCGACGGCTTGGGTGCGGGCTTGAGCTTCGGCGCGGGTCGGTCGGCGATGGGGGCGAAGAGCTCCGCGATCGCGTCCGTGACCTCAGTCCCGTCCACTTTGCCGGCGAGCGCGATGACGATCTTCTTTGGCGCGTACCCGCGATCCATGAAGCCGCGGATCTGGCTGGCCGTCATGCCGAGCACGACCGGTTCGCGCCCGGCGACCTCCCAGCCCAGGGGATGGTTCGGATACAGGAGCTCGTCGACGAGCGTGTGGACGCGGTCCTGCGGCTGGTCCCGATACATGCGGAGCTCTTCGACGATGACCTTCTTCTCCGACTCGACATCGGAGTCGCGCAGCATCGGCGCGAGGATCATGTCGGCGATGACATCGAGCGCGATGCGCCAGTGCCTCGCCGGCACGCGGGTCCAGAAGACCGTGACCTCTTTGTCGGTCGCGGCGTTCACGACACCACCGCGGCTCTCGATCTCCATGCTGATGTCAGCGGCGGTCTGACGCTTCGCGGTCCCCTTGAACACCATGTGCTCGAGGAAGTGGCTCGTACCCGCGTCGATGCGGCTCTCCATGCGCGATCCTGCGCCGACGAACACCGCAAGCGACGCCGAGCGGGTCTCCGGCATCTCCGCGACGAGGATGCGGACCCCGTTCGGAAGGGTGCGCTTCAGGTACTCCACCGCGCCGAACGCTAGCATTGCGAGAGGTCCAATGTGACACGAGCGTGAGGAGGGAATCGGCTGTGACTGGCCGGTCTGACGCGCTCATCCATTTCCTGTGCGTGCTGCCTGACCATCTGCGCGACCCGCAGCTGGAGAGCGACCACATCACGGTCGTCGATGGCCGCTGGGCATTCTGCGCGGCGAACGTGCGCGACGAGAAGCACGATTGGCAGTCGACGGGTGGCATCACGCGCGCCGACGTCGGGCGCCAACTGGCGCAGCGCCGAGCGCAGAAGACTTAGCGGCAGAACGCTACGGTGACGTAGATCGCGTCCGGGCCCTGCACCGCGCCGATGCCGGCACGGCGGAAGTTCGGATCCATGATGTTCGTCCGATGGTTGATCGGCTCCCACGGCTCGGCCATGAACTCTCGATGCAGCACGTCGACCCCGCCGCTCCACACCTTGCCCGTGTTCTCGCCGTACCAGCCGGTGCCGCACGCGGGTACGTACCGCGACTTCGCCGTCCCATCAGGCCCGTCGTGGTACACGTAGCGGTGCTGCGCCTCGACCGCACTATGCCGCCGCGCCGCGTCGGAGACGCCAGCGTCGAGCGCGAGGGGCACCAGGCCCCCCTGTAGCCGCGACGCGTTCATGAGGGCGAGCATCCGCTGCTCCGCTTGCTGCGTCGCGAGCGACGTCGTGATGGCGGGGGGCGGTGGCGCGGGTCGCGCCGTGATGGCGGGGAGCGGTGGCGCGGGTCGCGCCGTAGGCGCCGGCGGTGGCTCGGGCGGTCGCTGCGGCGCAGGCTCCCCTTCGGGCGCGACCTCTGCGGCCGGCGCGAGCGCCACATCCACGGTCGGTCCGACCAGAGCTTCAGCGCTCGGCACGGGCGTCGTCTCGCGAGCGAGCTCGACGGTGTGAGCGATCGTGATGAGCCGCTCCCCGCGGGCGAACGGCGCGACGCGCGCTGTGACGCCGCCGGAGAGCAGCGACTCTTGAGAGAGCAGCGGCACGTCAGCGAGCAGTGGCACGTTAGCGAGCGGCGGCACGTCAGCCTCGCGAGGCGTGGTGGCGAGCACGTCGCCGATCACGGCGACAGCGACGAGCTGCATCGCGAACGCGACGAACACCGCGAGGTATCGCTCGACCCTGCGGATCGTCCGGGCGCCGATCACTCGGCGGCCGCGCGCATGGCGCCGTAGCTGATCAGAAGATCCGCACCCGCCCGCCGCGCCGCGACGAACGTCTCCCGCTCCGCGGCCGCGAGGTCCCGTGGGTCATCGGGTGTGATGAAGAAGGCGTGCTCGTCGGCGGTGAAGAAGGAGATCACCGGTCGATCGACCGACTCGGACAGCCGCGAGACGAGATCGAGCGTGACCAGGCCAGGCTTCAGGACGACCGCGTCAGCGCCCGCCGCCACCTCGCGTGCCGCGCGCGTTCGTGCGCCGTCAGGGTCGTCGACCGCGATGAGCGGCACGGCCCGGTCGGCCGCCGGTATCGCCTCGACGGCCGCGCGGTGCGCGCCGTACAGAACGCTGTCGAGCTTGACCATCGCGGCGATCGGCAGCTCCGGCCGGCCGGCCGAGGACACGGCCGCGCGCAGCGCGCGAACGCTGCCCTCGAGCATCCCCGATGGGACGAGCAGGTCCGCGCCAGCATCCGCGTGTACGGCTGCGATCTCAGCGAGCCGGTCGAGCGTTCGGGCGACATCCGCCTGTCCCTCCGCGAAGAGCACGCACTGTCCGTGCGGGGTGTAGGCGCAGACGCAAACATCCGTCGCCACCGCGAGATCGGGCGCGGCGTCCTTCACGGCATGGATCGCGCGGGCGACGATGTGGTCCCGCTCGCTCGCGAGCAGCGCAAGCTCGTCCTTGCGGTCCGACGCGGCGAAGATCAGGAAGCCCGCGAGCCCGCTCGACGCCGCTGCACGCGAGTCGCGCACGAGCTCGGTCAGCGAAAGGCGCTCGAGGAACGGCGCCTCCTGCACCCGCTCGCGATCCTCGACCCGCGCCGAGACGATGACCGGCTGGATGAGCCGCCCGACGATCTCGGGCGCGGACAGCGCCCGGGACCACAGGGGGTGGTCACGGAGCCGGCCGCGGACCAGTGTCGTCGGGCTCACCGTCCGGATGGTACGTGCCTGGGACTGGCCCGGACTCGTCCCGAACCTCCAGGAGGCTTACCCTGTAGGTCACATATGAGAGGTCGAGGGCTGTCCGTTGCCGCTTTTGCCCTGACCGCCGGCATCGTGCTCGCCGGGGGCGTCGCTTTGCGCCCGGTCGAGACCGCGCAGAGCGCCGTCGTCGTTGATACCGCATCGTTCGAAGCCAGCGTTACGACCGTCGTCGATGCGCAGCCCGCTGCCGCCGCGATCAGCGCTCCGACCGTCCCGACATCAGAACAGCTTCCGACCCCTGTCTCCACGCCCGCGAGCGCTGTGTTCCCGGAGATGAAGCACGTCTGGCAGTCGCTCAACAACTGCGGACCCGCGGCGGTCGTCATGGCGCTCTCGACTCTTGGCGTCGACGTCAATCAGGAGACCGCCCGACTCGCGCTCCGCGGCCCCGACGTACGCCGCGGCATGGGACCGCAGGGCGTCGGCCCGTGGGTGAAAGAGAACTTCGATCTTCGCTCGACCTGGCGCAACAACGGTACGAACGAGATCCTGAAGGCGCTCGTCGCGAACGGCTTCGCGCCGATGGTGACTCAGTGGATGGAAGAGCCATGGGTCTCTCGCGTCTCACACTGGCGCACCGTCCGCGGTTACGACGACGCGAAGAGCGTCTTCTACGTCAACGACTCGATGCGCGGGAACAACTTCCCGCTTTCGTACGACTTCTTCGCCCGCAACGGGCAGTCGTTCGCGTTCCGGTACATGGTCATCTACAAGGCGGAGGACGAGAAGCTCCTGAGGGCGATCGTCGGCGACCAGTGGAACGACCTGATCATGCGACGCTCTCTGTACGAGCGCACGAAGGCGGACGCGGTCGCGCAGAACACGAACTTCGCATGGCTCGCGTACGCCGAGGCCTCGTACTCCTTTGGCATGTTCGAGGAGGCGGTCGCCGCGTTCGAGAAGGGCCTCGCGATGGGCTCGTCGCAGGGCATCTTCGGCCTTCGCAACTCGTACCCGCAGACGCTCCGCGCGCTGGGGCGTCAGCAGGACGCTGACCGCGCCGCGCAGACCGTGGCCGGCGTGAGCACGGTGCCGTCAAGCGGGGTCGCCTCGCCGCCGGATCCGTACGCGGTCTACCTCGCGATGCTCCGCATCATACCGATCGAGCGCGTCCCGACCGAGTGACGCGCGTCCGCTTCATCGGAAGCGGAGACTCATTTGGGAACGGTGGCCGTTTCCAGACGTGCATCCTCGTCGATGCCGACGGCTACCGCTTTCTCATCGACTGCGGCGCGACCTCGCTCGTCGCCCTAAAGCGCGCCGGGATCGATCCCGGCTCCATCGATGCCGTTCTGCTCACGCATTTCCATGGCGATCACTGCGGTGGGGTCCCCTACCTCATCCTCGACGGCCAGTTCAGCAGGCGCGAGCGTCCGCTTGCCGTCGCAGGTCCACCAGGCGTGCGCGAACGGATGACGGCCGTGTTCGAAGCGGCGCTTCCGACGTCGTCGCGCACGGAGCAGCGCTTCGCGGTCTCGTATCTCGAGGTCGGCGAGACGTCGGCTCGGATCGGCCCGCTGGACGTCGTGGGCCTTCCCGTCGCGCACCTGCCGGAGACCGTCCCGCACGGCCTGCGGGTGCAGGTGGACGGACGCGTCGTGGCCTACACCGGCGACACGGACTGGTGCGACGCGTTACCCCGTCTCGCGGACGACGCCGACCTCTTCATCGCCGAGGCGTACTCCTTCGAGAAGCGCATCCCGCAGCACCTGTCCCATGCGACCCTGCTCGCCCACCGCGACGAGCTGCGCGCGAAGCGAGTCGTTCTCACCCACGCCGGTGCGGAGACGCTCGCGCGCCGCGGCGAGCTGGCGTGGAGGCTTGCCGACGATGGCACGACGGTCGATCTCTAGCGCGATCGCTCCGTCAGCGAGCTCGTTCAGCCGCGAGCTCCCGCGTTCGTAGCAGGCGCTCGGCGGCGGCCTCGAGCACGTCGTGCGTCTTGCAGAACGTGAAGCGGATGAGGTGTCTTCCGAGGGCCGGCTCTGAATAGAAGGAGGACCCTGGCACGCCGGCGACGCCTACCTCTGACACGAGCCAGCGCGCGAACTTGGTGTCGTCGTCGAAGCCGAACGGCGTGATGTCGCAGAGGACGTAATACGCGCCCTCTGGCTTCCGCGGCGAGAATCCGGCCGTTTCCAGCGCTCCGACAAGGAGGTCGCGCCGCTTGCGGTATCCGGTGGCGAGCGAGTCGTAGTACGAACGACCAAGCCCCAGTCCGGTGGCGACCGCCTCCTGCAGCGGCGCGGGCGCGCCCACGGTGACGAAGTCGTGCACTTTGCGGATCCCAGCCGTGAGCTCGGGGGGCGCGACGATCCAACCGACGCGCCAGCCCGTGACCGAGAACGTCTTGCTCGCGCCGGAGATCGTCACGGTGCGCTCGGACATGCCGGGCAGCGTCGCCATCGGGATGTGCTCGCCCTCGTAGCGGATGTGCTCGTAGATCTCGTCGGTAACCGCGACGACGTCGTGCTCGATGCACAGCGACGCGATGAACGACAGCTCATCGCGCGTGAACACGCGGCCGGTCGGGTTGTTCGGCGTGTTCACGATGATCGCCTTCGTCCGCGGGCCGAACGCCTTCCGCAGCTCGTCGCGGTCGAAGACGTTCTCCGGGGGCCGCAGCGGAACGTACACCGGGCGCGCGCCGGCGATGTCGGCGTCCGGACCGTAGTTCTCGTAGAACGGCTCGAGCACGATCACCTCGTCGCCGGGGTCGACGAGCGCGAGCAGCGTCGAGATCATCGCCTCGGTCGCTCCGCAGGTCACCGTCAGCATCGTCTCGGGGTCCACATTCATTCCGTACAGCTCGGCGTAGGTGCGCGAGAGGGCATCGCGCAGCGACTTCGCCCCCCAGGTGATCGCGTACTGATTGATGTCCGCGTCTATCGCGCGCTTCGCGGCGTCCTTGAGCGCCTGAGGCGCGGCGAAGTTCGGGAAGCCCTGCGCGAGGTTGATGCCGCCGTGGACCGCGTTGAGACGGGTCATCTCGCGGATGACCGACTCGGTGAAGCCGGAGGTACGCGCGGCGAGCTTCACGCGCGAGGTGCGCACTAGTACCCAGCCTCGAAGTCGACGCGGTTAAGCAGGTCTTCGCCTGCCTTGAAGCGACGGAGGTTCTCGACGAAGAGCGCGATGGTGCGCTCGCGGACGCGGGGCGACGAATTCGAGGAGTGCGGGCTGATCATCACGTTCTCCAGCGTCCAGAGCGGATGATCCGCTGGCAGCGGCTCGGTGGTGAGCGCGTCGAGGCCCGCTCCGCCGAGCCGTCCGGAACGAAGCGCGTCGACAAGCGCGTCCTCATCAACGATCGCGCCACGTGCGATGTTCACGATCCACGCGGTCTTCTTCATCCGGCCGATCACGTCGCGCGAGATAGCGCCGCGAGTCGCGCGCGTGAGCGGCGCCGCGATGGCAAGGTAGTCGGCCTCTGCCGCCACGTCCTCCAGGAGCTCGGGCGGCACGATGCGCTCCACGCTCGCAACAGGTTCGACGCGGCGGCGCACGCCGATGACTCGCATGCCCAGAGCTGATCCCAGGCGCGCGATCTCCGCCCCGATGCTGCCGATCCCGTACACGACGAGCGTCGAACCACGCAGCTCGTCCTGCCGGTGCTCCTTCCAGTTCCGCCGCGCCTGCTGATCGCGGTAGACGTGCAGCCGCTTCGCGCCGGCGAGGATGAACGCCAGGGCGTGCTCGGCGATCTGGATGTCGTACGAGCCGCTGTTGTTCGTGAGCGCGATGCCCCGCTCGCGGAACTCGCGCACGCCGATCAGGTCCTCGACGCCTGCGCCGACGGAGTGGTACCAGCGCAGCTGCGGGGCCGCGTCGAGCAGCTTTCGGACGCGCGAGCCGTTGTTGGTGCCGATCGCGCATTCCGCGTCGACGGCAGCCGCGAGCTCCGAATCGTCCTTCGGCACGGCGACGTCGTCATCCGCCAACAGCTTCGGAAGATCCGTCGCCATGCCGCCGAATGCGGACCAGACCGCGATCTTCGTCACTGGTACACCGCCGGCGCACCACCCAGCGAGTCCACAAGCATCGTGCGCTGCAGCACCGACATGTCCTCCGGGAGTGCCTCGGGATCGGTGAGGACGACCTCCGTCGTCTCGACGGACGGCGTGGCCTTACCGCCGGTGACCCGCGCCCGGAAGCAGCAGATGTAAAAGTGGTGCGGCGCGACGCTGCCGAAGCTCTTGTTGTCGTACACGCCGACGAGGCGCTCCAGCTCCGCGTCGAAGCCCGTTTCCTCGTGGAGCTCGCGCAGCGCGTTGGCCGACGGCGGCGATCCGACCTCGGCATAGCCGCCGGGCAGCGCCCAGCGTCCGTTGTCCGCGCGCTTGATAAGCACCACGCGACCGACGTCGTCGAACGCGGCGACGGAGCAGCCGACCTTCGGGCTCGGGATGTGGACGTCGGCGAGATACGGACGTTCGGGGGTGAACGTCGCGTCGATCGTCATCGCGGCGATCCCTTCGGCGATCGACATCGTCCTTTCATACCGATCACGGTCGTAGCCGTTCTCCGCGAACTCGAGTCCTGCTTTCGCCATGGCCGCGAGCTCGTGAGCCCAGAAACGAAGCTGCTCCGATGCGCGCATTGGGACTCGCATACTACGCAGACTTGTCGGCGCTCTCGGGGACGCTCCTCAACGTCCTCACCGTGCTCGTGGGCGGACTGCTCGGTACGGTCCTCGGCGACCGGCTCCCCGAGCGCATCCGCGAGAACGTCGTGCGCGGCGTCGGGCTGTTTACCTTGGCCATGGGCACGAAGTTCGCGATCGACACCTCGAATCTCCTCTACATGCTGGGCAGCATCCTGCTCGGCGGCGTCATCGGATCGCTGTGGGGCGTGGACCGGCGCCTGAACGACCTCGGCGCCGCGTTACAGCGTCGCTTCGCGGCGCGCGGTGGCGGCGGCACCGTGGCCGAAGCGTTCGTGACCGCGTCGATCGTGTTCTGCGTCGGCCCGCTCACGTTCCTGGGCTCGATCCAGAACGGCCTCACCGGCGATGCCAGCCTGCTGGCGATCAAGAGCGTGCTGGACGGCTTCACCGCGATCGCGCTCGCGGCGACGCTCGGGTGGGGCGTGCTCCTCACCATCCCGCTCATCCTCCTGTATCAAGGCGGCCTGGCCGTCGGCGCGTCCGTTTTCTCTGGCGTGCTCTCCGACCTTCAGCTCCGCGAGATGAGCGCCGTCGGCGGCTTGCTCATCATCGGCGTGGGTCTCAAACTTCTCAGCATCCGCGACGTGAAGGTCGCGGACTACCTGCCCGCGATCCTCGTGGCGCCGCTCCTCGTGGCGGCGGTGGTTCGCATCAAGGAGGCGCTCGCCCTATGAAGATCATCGAGCTGCGCAGCGACACCTTTACCAAGCCGACGCCGGCGATGCGCCTCGCGATGGCCGAGGCCGAGGTCGGCGACGACCAGTACGGCGAAGACCCGACCGTGAACAAGCTCGAGAAGCGCGCGGCCGAATCCGTCGGCAAAGAAGCCGGCCTGTACGTCGCGAGCGGGATGATGGGCAATCTCTGTGGTGTCCTATCGCAGACGCAGCGCGGCGACGAGGTGATCCTCGGCGACCTGGCGCACATCTACCAGAACGAGATGGACGCGGCGTTCGTCCTGGGCGGCATCGTGCCGCGCCTGGTCCCGAATCGCGACGGCATGCCGTCGCTCGACGACATCAAGACCGCGATCCGGCCCCAGGGCATGCATGCGCGCACCGCACTGATCTGCATCGAGAACTCGCACAACAACTGCGGCGGATCGGTCATCACCGCCGCGCAGACGAACGCGGTCGGCGACTTCGCGCACCAGCGCGGCATCCGCGTGCACCTCGACGGCGCCCGGATCTTCAACGCCGCCGCGGCCCTGGGCGTCGACGCGAGGACGCTGACGCAGGGCGTCGACACGGTGCAGTTCTGCTTCTCCAAAGGCCTCGCCGCGCCGGTCGGCTCGATCGTCTGCGGCGACGGCGAGACCATCGCAAAGGCGCGCCGGGTGCGCAAGCTGCTCGGTGGCGCGATGCGCCAGGCCGGCGTCATCGCCGCGGCCGCGCTCGTCGCGCTCGAGGAGATGCGGGACCGCCTGGTGGAGGACCACCGCAACGCGAAGGCGCTCGCGCAAGGTCTGGCCCAGATCGCCGGCGTGAAGATCGACGCGGCGAGAGTGGTCACGAACATCGTGTCGTTCGAGATCGATCCCGCCTGGATGGAGACCGGTGCCTTCCAGAAGGCCTGCGCCGAGCGCGGTCTGCGCATCTCTCGCTACCTGGGCAACTCGCCGCGGCTGCGCGCGGTCACGCACAACGACGTGACGGCGCCCGACATCGACGCTGCGCTCGAGATCGCGAGGGCCGTGCTCTCGAAGACGAGGGCGCCGGCCCTTACCGCCTAGGGGTTATTTGTCCTTCTTGTCCTTGTCGGACTTGTCCTTGTCCTTGCCGTTCGACGAGCTCGCCGCGTCAGCGGTCACGGTCGTCTGCTTCGCGAACGAACCGGTGAGCGTCGGCGACGAGAAGCTGACTCGGAGCGTGTAGTCGCCTGGGGCGAACCCGCGGGTGTCGACGTTCACGTGGTAGGCACTGCCGTTCCAGGTGACCGAACCGGTCGGGTTGGCGCTGTAGATGTACCCGGTGAGCACGGCGCCCGACGCATCGAGCACGTCCACGCGGACGGTCGAGTCGAACACCGGCGTGCCGTCGCCGCGCAAGACGGAGAACTTCACCGGCAGCAGCCGGCCGACGGTGAACGAGCTCTCGACGGGCTCGTGCCACTGGAAGCTGTACTTGCGAACGTTGACCGTGAGATTCGCCGAGCCGCTGTCGCCTTCGCTGTCCGTGACGCTCACGGTGACGGTGTACGTACCAGCCGTTGCGTACGCGTGGTCGAGCACGAAGGACTTACCGGTGAGCGCGAGCGCCATGCCGCCTGAGCCGTCGCCGTAGTTGACGGTCGCCCAGTAGGTCTCGGTCGTTCCGGGATCGCTGAAGGTGCCGGCTCGGTGAAGCGTCGAGTCGAAGGTCAGGTCGACGGAGCCGCCGAGATTCACTGTGGGCGCGACGTTGGTGACGGTCACGCGGAAGGAGCCGGTGCCGTTCGCGCCTGCGTCATCCGTCACCGCGACGCTCACGACGTAGCTGCCCGGCTCGAAGAGATGCTCGAGGGTGAACGTCTTGCCCGCGGCGAACGCGAGCGGTGCGGTGGCCGAGCCATCGCCGTAGTTGACGCTCCCGGTCCACGAGGTGGACGCGTCGTCGTCGCTGAAGCTCGCCACGCGCGAGAGCGTGACGCCCTCAGCGAGGCTCTGGTCGGTACCAAGCGCGACCACCGGCGCTTCGTTGGTGCGCATGTCGCGCGCGTACAGCTGCGAGCCGGTGCTCGAAGGCGAGGTCACGAGGTTCGAGGCAGACGACATCAGGAGTACGAGACGGCCGTCTGACGACACCGACGCGCTCGTGCTCGGCGCGTTCGCCTGCTGGCCCGCGTCGTTGAGCGACACCAATGTGACGCCCTCCGTCGAGCGGTCGTAGAGGAACACATCGAACATGCCGTTCACGTCGCCGGGGGCGAGCAGGTTGTCGAGCGAGTGGAATCCGACCCAGCGGCCATCGGCCGAGATCGACGGAGCGCGGCTGTCAGGGCCGGCGAACGCGTTCGCTGAGAGCGACGCCAGGGTCGTGGTGCCAAGCCCGCGGTCGCGCAGGAAGACGTCGTAGGTGCCGATGTCGCGGTCCCGCGGCTCGAGCTGTGCCTGCGATTCGAACGCCACGTAGCGCCCGTCGAACGAGAGCGCCGGCGCGGAGGCAGGCCGCGACAGTACTGGCACACCGGTCGTCGAGACCGATTGGAGTGTCGTTGTTCCCGCCTCGAGATCGCGCACGAACAGCTGCGACGTGTGCGAGGTCGAGAGCGGCGAAAAGTTCGCGGCAAGGGAGACGAAGGCGACGACCCGGCCGTTGCCGGAGAGCGCGGGCGCCGAGCTCGTGTCGTTACCCGCCGCGTCCGACGCGTCGACCGATGCTCGAGTGACTACGCCGGTCAGCATGTCCTTGACGTAGACCTGCTGCTTGCCGCCATTCGAGGTCGGGAGCAGGTTGGTCGCGTTCGACGTGAACGCGACGTAGCGTCCATCGTCGGATACCTCGCGCGCACTTGAGGCGCTGTTGAGTCCGCTGCTGAGGTTGCCCGGCACGCCGGTCTGCGAGGCACTGACCATCGCGGTCGTGCCGGTGTTCATGTCGCGGAGGAAGACGTCGAGCGTCCCGTTGGTGTCACCGTCGACGAAGTCGCTGCCCGTCGATGTGAACGCGACGAAGCGGCCATCGGCCGAGACCGTCGGCGCGAAGCCGCCGGCCACGCTCGGGACGCCGGACTTGGCGAACGTGACGAGCACCGTCGCGCCGCTGTTCCGATCGCGGCGGTAGACGTGCGTTCCCGTCACACCGACGAGATTGGATGCGGTGGAGGTGAAGACGACGTAGCGGCCGTTCGCGGACATCACGCCGGGTAGGACCGTTCCGACCGCCGGGGTGCCTGTGGAGCTCACGGACACGCGGGTCGTGCGTGGATCGCTGGCCGCGGCCGCGAACGCCGACGCGACGTTGGAGAAGGCAAGTGCTCCCGCGAGGACCGCCATGGTGAATGTGCGCGTACGTGTCGTCTTCATAGCCGGTAATTAACAGGGGGATCGCCGTTACCGGCGATCCCCCGTATTGCTCCCCCGATGGGGGCAGTACTAGTCGCGGACGCGGTTCCTCAGCACGCTGGTCGTGCCGTTCGTAGACAGGGTGAACTCCCCGTTGAGCGTCGGAGACGAGAACGACACCCGCAGCCAGTACATGCCGGGAGCGACGTCCTTCGTGTCCACATTCACGTGGTACGTGCCGCCGCTCAAGGTGACGGATCGGCTGGGCTGCTCGCCGAAGACGTAGGGGCCGGCGACGACCGCGCCCGACTCGTCGATCACGTCGACCCGGACGCTTCGGTCGAGTACGGAGGAGCCGTCCGGACCGTCGACCGTGAACTTCACGGGCAGGTTCCGGCCTACGACGAACATTCGGGACATTGGATCAAGCCACTGGTAGCTGTACGCGCCCACGCGGACGACCATCGTCCCCGTCGTGGAGCCAGCGTTGCTGTCGGTCACTGTCACGGACACCGTGTAAGTACCGGCAGAGGCGTAGGTGTGCCGCAGCGCGAACGAGCCGCCGGCGAGCGGTGACGCGTCGTAAGGGCCAAGCGCGAGCGTTTGTGTGCCCGTGCCGTCGCCGTAGTTGACCGTCGCCGTGTAGCTCTCGCGTGGGTCGGGGTCGGTGAATGTGCCGGGCGTGTCGAGGTTCCGCGAGAACGGGAGGTCGA
Organism: Chloroflexota bacterium; assembly: GCA_031404235.1. GTDB lineage: Bacteria > Chloroflexota > Limnocylindria > P2-11E > P2-11E > CF-39. The sequence continues at coordinate 17,932 of JANNHF010000059.1, read as the reverse complement.
TCGCCGGCGCCAGGTTCACTGTGGGGGCAACGCTCGACACAAGACTGCGAACGTACAGCTGGCTGCCGGTGCTCGCGGAAGGCACGAGGCTCGAAGCGTTCGATCCGAATAGCACAAAGTGGCCGTCGGAGGAGACCGACGCACCACCACTTCCGATAAAGGGATGTACGCCGGTCGGCTGCTGGCCGTCGTCGTTGAGCGACACGAGCGTTACCGCCTCGTTGTCGCGGTCATAGAGGAAGACGTCGACCAGTCCGTTCGTGTCGGAAGTGACCCCGACCAGCTGATCATCCAGTGAGCTGAAGCCGACCCAGCGACCGTCGCCCGAGATCGATGGGCTGAGGCTGAATGCGCCGCCGGCCTTGTTGTCTGAAAGTGAGGCGAGCACGGTCGTGTCCTGCAGCCGGTCGCGCAAGAAGATGTCCGGTGTGCCGTTGTCCGCATCGCGCGGGTGTAGCGCGGCCGCCGACTCGAACGCGAGATAGCGCCCGTCGAACGACAGTGCGGGATTCGTCGACGGAGCGCCTACGACTGCTGCCCCGGCCGACTCGAGCGTGGTCGTGCTCGCGATGAGGTCGCGGACGAAAACCTGCGTGGTGTCGGACAAAGGCGAGAGATTCCTCGCCGCCGATTGGAACGCGACGACCTGACCGTTGCCGGAGATCACCGGGGCCTGGCTCGCCGCGTTGCCGGTCTGGCCGTCGTTGCTGACGGACGCGCGAACGACGGCGCCGGTGCTCATGTCCTTCACGAAGACCTGTGGCCAGCCGTTGTTGCCTACCAGAACGAGGTTGGTCGCGGCCGACAGAAAGGCCACGTAGCGACCGTCGTCCGAGATCTCACGCGCACCCGACAGGCCGGAGAGGGAGCTTCCTCCGTTGGCGAGCGCACCGGATGAGGTCGTGCTCACGAGTGCCGTCGTGCCGGCGACCATGTCGCGGACGAAGACGTCCTGAGCGCCGTTCGTGTCGCCATCGACGAGGTCGGTCGCGAAAGAGGAGAAGGCCACGTAGCGGCCGTCAGCCGAGACGGTCGACTGGAAGCTGAATCCCGTGCCGGCGCCACGATTTGTCGCGACGCTCACGAGGGCGGTCACGCCGGTCGACCGGTCGTGGCGATATACCTGTCCGCCGCCCGCGCCACTGACCAGGTTCGAGGCGGCCGACATGAACACCACGTATCGGCCGTCGGCGGAGAGAACGCCGGACGACACGGCTCCGTTGGCCGGGACGCCGCCGGAGCTGACCGAGACCCGCATCGTCTGTCCCGCAACGGCGTTGGCGATCGTGGTAGCGGCCGCGAACGAGAAGATGAGTGCTGACATGCCCAGTGCGAGGACTTTTGTGCTTTGCATCCTTTGTGTCCACCTCACCGCACGACCCAGCATGCGGTGGAGGATTTGTAGGTGGCGGGCATACAGGCGTATATGGGAGCCAGGGGTCTCCCCCTCTCGGGGCAGTACTAACGTGCTACCCCAATGCGAGTTGTGCCGCGACCGACCGTGCCACACAGTTCACGCCGTGACAGGGAAGTTTCCGCAACGTATCGACCAGGTCTCCGCGCCTCGCTCCGCCCGTTCGCCTCTCGGTAACATCGGGACAGCAGTGGGAAGGGCGCATTTCGTTCGCGAGGATGCCGGGCAGACCGTCGTGCTCGTTGCGCTCATGTTCACCGTCCTCATGGGCTTTGCAGCGCTCGGCATCGACGTCGGGCGCTTCTACTCGGAGCGCCGCTACATCCAGGACGCGGTCGACGCGTCCGCGCTTGCGTGCGCATACAAGTACGCGTCCGGCGGAGTGGTGGCCGACGCATGGAACGCCGGCGACGCCGTGCTGCAGCAGCGCAACCTCAAGGGCAACCCCCTTGGCCTCAACGTCACCTATGCCGCGCTCGGCAGTGAGGTCTACGACCCGACGCTCAGCGACCAGAACCTCATCAGCGGGATCCTGCCGGTGTCGACCAATGGCCGCGGCTGCCGCGTCGCGATCACCGTGCAGGTGCCGACATTCCTGATCAAGATCGCGAGCCCGTCGCTGAACACGATCACGATGACGACGAAAGGCTACGCGAAGAGCAAGACCGGCTTCCTCCCGAGCGTGGTCCAGCGCTATGCGAACCCGCCCGGCCCGGGTAACGGCAACCCCAACCAGTTCATCGACCACGTCATGGCCGAGAGCCAGGACTACAACTGCACGAGCACCAGCGAAGCGGGTTGCACGCTGGCCAGTCTGTCCAGCAAGGGCCGCGAGTTCGTGCTCTTCGGCCAATCGGCCAAGGCGACGAACGACGCTTCGTTCCGCGGCTACATCGCGCTGGACATCCGTGACTTCACGACCACCGACGGCAGCGGCAACCTGGTCCATGACGCGTTCAACATGGTCTCCCCGACCGCCAGCGTGAACACGCTCAAGGCCTACGAGTCCGCCTGGATCCTCGAGGGCTACCCGGGACCGGACATCTGCGTCGTTCAGGTCGGCAACTTCGCACCCTGTGCTCAGATCGCCGTGCTCAACGGCGCGAGCTCGGGCATCTTCGTTGAGGACTACGAGGACCGCTTCCGCATCGGCGACAAGCTGCTGCTTCAGCTGTACGACGGCACGGTGAAGACGGTGCCGGACTTCAACCTCACGAGCGGCACGCTCACGCTGCTGGCGAGCGGCACGCGCAGCTCGACGGTGCAGTTCACGTACTCGCCGCAGTTCCAGACCAGCGGCGCGACCGTTACGACCACGCTCATTCCGGACAACGGCACGCTGACGACCGACGGTGGCGCCACCGGAGTGGCGAACCCGTTCCTCAACGGCTGCTCCACCTTCGGCACCTTCAGCGCGAACCCGACGCCGAGCGGCCAGGCGACCTACACCCAGAACTGGACGAACATCACCACCTCTGGCTGCGACCGCGGCATCTTCCAGGCGTGGGTCCGTGGCACCTCGAGCGCCCCGTACACGAGCCGCGTGCACGAAGCGCTCGTGACCGTCAACGTCGACAACCAGCAGAAGGACTACAGCCTCGCGTCGTCCGACGCGTTCGTGGCGATCGCCAGCCCTGGCATACAAGCCAACTACGTCATCCGGACGACCACCTCCGCCGGCGGCGCGACGAAATGGACCGGCAACAACCTGATCACGCTCTCATGGGCGAAGTGCCCGACCTCGACCAGCCAGAGCATCCTGCCGCCCGAGGTCCTCGTCTGTGGCATCGACGGCAACTTCGCCAGCACCAGCGTTGGCAGTGTCGACCCCGGCGAGAACCACACCTTCAACGTGCAGACGTTCCTGGCGCGCTCGGACGAGATCTACAAGGGCTGGGTGCGCGCCACCGGCCTCGATGACGTGACGAACAAGCGCGTGACGCACCTGCTCGAGGTGACCCTCGAATCGGCCGTCGTCGCCGGTGGCGCGACGCAGTACGCGGACGTCATCGGCTACTCGGTCTTCGAGGTGACGGCCATCGACAGCAACGAGGTCTTCGGCCGGGCCATCACGGGCTCGTACGCCGACCCGAACGACCCGGCGCTGGCCGTCGGCCGCAAGATCGGCCTCGTGCCCTGGGAGCAGCCCTAGCCTTCACGCGCTGCGGCTGTCTCCGCGCGACAAGAAGGCACTCTTCGCCCGCTACTTCCCCGTCAGCTCGGTGGTGCGTTCCCGCCACTAGCGGCCCGTTAGCTCACCCACGATCGGTCCCAGGCGCTCGACATCCGGGCCGCGCAGGCAGAAGTACGTGATCCCGATCGCGTCCCGCACGCGCACGATGTGGTCGCGGATCTCACGGAGCGTGCCGATCCCGCGGTACGCGTTGTTGCGTGTCACGTCGGGGTCGACCTTGCCCCTCTCACCAGGGCCGACTTTGCCGGCGAGCTCGGCGATCGTCTTCTCGCGGTCGTCGGTGAGCGTGCAGTCGAGGAACATCGAGAGCTCGATCTCGCCGAAGCGCGCGCCCGCGGCGCCCTGCACCACGCCGATCTGCTCGCGCATCGTCTCGAGCCGGAACTTCTCGGGCGGGATCGTCCCGGAGCCGGTGATCCCGAACGGCACGATCGCGACGATGTTCGCCTCGCGCCCGGCGAGCGCGAGGATGTCGGGTCCGCCCCCGGCGATGAGGATCGGCGGGTGCGGCTGCTGCACCGTCTTCGGCCGGCACTCCGCCTTCTCCACGTTGTAGTACTCGCCTTCGAAGGAGACCTGCTCCTCGGTGAAGAGGCGCTTCATCAGCGTCACCGCTTCGGCGAGACGCGCGACGCGCACCCGGCCGCGGTCGAACGCGATGCCGGTGCTCTGGTAGTCGCGGTCGAGCCAGCCCGCGCCGATCCCGAGCTCAAAGCGGCCGTTCGTGAGCACGTCCAACGCGGCGCACTCGCGCGCGAAGACCGTGGGGTTGCGAAAGTCGTTGTCGATGACGAGCGTGCCGACGCGCAGCTTCTGCGTGACCGTCGCCGCGACCGCGAGGGCCGGCATCGCGGCCCAGGCGCCACCGATCATGTGGTCGGGCATCGCGAGCGTGTCGTAGCCGAGAGCCTCGAGACGCTTCGCGCGATCGATCCACTCCTGGCCGCTGGGCGCGCCGCCGGCCTGCGTCGCGAAGCGCATCGGACGAGAGGGCATCGTCCCACTCTATCGGCGGAACCGCCCCGGTGACCGAGATCGGGTCGGGGATAGAGCCGAGCGCGAAGGCGCGCTCCTAGGCGAGGTCCACGTCCCGAGCCATGAGCGTGGGCGGCAGCGAGCCCGCGCCCAGCAGCTTGTCGTGGAAGAAGCGCATCCCCCACCCCTTTGCACGCGCTTTCTCGCGCAGCCCAAGGATCGCCTCGCGTCCGAGCGCGTACGAGGACGGCTGCGTCGGTGTGAGCGTGTAACGGCGCACTTCGGCGATCGCGTTCGGCGGCTCGAGCTTGGGCTGCTCGACCATGTACGCGACGGCCTCGTCGAAGGTCATCTCGCCGGTCGAGAGGCCGACGTCGACGACGACGCGCGCGGCGCGCCAGAGCAGATCCCTCAGGCGCAGCAGGCGCGTCTCGGGCGAATCGAGGAAGCCGATCTCGGTCATGAGGTCCTCGACGTACAGGCCCCAGCCTTCGACCATGACGTTGCTGCGCAGCGCCTTCCGCGCCAGGGATGAGTTGTCCGCCGCGTACGTGAGCTGCAGGTGGTGACCGGGGTAGCCCTCGTGGCAGGCGATGACCGGGATGCCGGCGCGCGGATGGCCCTCGAGGCGCTCGCGCCGGGTGCGCTCGTCATCGTCGGCCATCGGCAGGGTGACCCAGAACCGGCCGCGGCGGTTCGCCTCGAGCGGCGCGGCGGCGACGTACGCGGCGTACGGATACGTCGTGCGCTGGAAATCCGGCATCGCCTCGACGGTGAGGTCCTCGCCGTACGGAAGCGACGCGATCGACGAGACACGCACCGCCTCGCGCGAGCGCTCCATCTCGACGCGGTACGTCTCCACGAGCTGATCGGCATCGGGATGGTCTTTCCGCAGTCGCGCGACGGAGTCGCGCCAGTCGTCGTCGCCAAGGGCGCGCGCCGCCTCGGCGAGCTTCGACTCGGTCTCGCGGTACAGGTCCTCGCCGTAGGCACGCAGGCTCGACGCGTCGTGGTCGAGCAGCTCCTTCTCCTTCAGCAGCGCCTCGAACGCCTCGCGTCCGATGGCGAACGTCCCGCGCGCCCGCGGCAGCAGATCGGCACGCAGCCACGCGACGTAACGGTCGAGCGCGTCAGCCGCAGCGGTCGCGGCCGGCAGCAGCGCGAGACCGATCGCGCGCCCGTGCGGCGTATTCGGCAGCGTCTTGGGTAGCTCGTCACGGAGGAACGCAGCGCCCGCGGGCGCCGTGCGCTCGGCGATCGCGATCCACTCCCGCGGCACCCGCGAGGGATCCAGGTTCGCGCGCGCCGCGTCGAGCGCGGCCGGCACTTCCGCCAGGCGCTCCGCGAGCATCGCGAGCCGGTCCTCGACGGTGCTGTACTGGCGAAGCAATGTGTAGTACGCGCCGCGCGTGATGACGTCGGAGTACAGCGACGGCTGGCGGCGCCACCGCTCGAAGGAGTGGAGCGCGCGGTCGCCGCGGAGCTCGGCCAGGACGAGGTCGCGGTCGACCTTCTGGTATGGATCGAGGCTGTCCTGCCCCATGGCGGTGAACCGCCGCAGCCAGTCCTCGGTGAGCTCGTTGCGCGCGGCGAAGCCGGCGGCGGTGAAGTCACCGAGCTGGTGGTCGTGCGAGTGGTCGCCCATGACCGTCGCGGCGACCGGGTCGAGCTTGAAACGGTCGTCGAGAAAGGTCCTGACGGTCGCCTCGAGCAACGTGCCTACCATGACGGGAGCGTCAGTCTGGCACAGGGGAGAGTGCGATGCCGCCCGAGGGCTATCCGGATTGCGAGAGCTGCGAGGCGCCGTGCTGCCGCAAGCAGTTCATGGAGGACGACACCGGCTGGTTCACGCTCGCCGATGCGCGGCCGATCTATCTCGAGGCCGGAACGGATATCAAGATCGTCGGCTGGCACACGCAGAAGGATGGACGGCAGCCACAGTTCGAGTGCCAGGCGTTCGACAAGAAGCACCTGCAGTGCGCGGTCTACGAGTCGCGCCCGGAGCATTGCCGGACGTACGACTGCCGCGACGACGATCCCGATGAGTGGCAGGCACGCGCGCACTGCGATCTCGCGCGCCACCGCCGCATGACCGCGCTGCGCGCGAAGGCGACTGTCTAGTTCGTCTTCGGCTTTTCGGTCGTGGTCGCGGTGCTGGCAGCGGGCTTCTCAGCGTTGGTCGCCTCTTCGCGGAACGTCTTCACGCCCTTGCCCAGCTGGCCGAGAACGTCCGGGAGCTTCCCCGCTCCGAACACGATGAGAACGATCACGAGAACGAAGACGAGCTCCGGGCCCCCTAGGTTGAACGGCATTCGTCACTTCCCCGCGCGCGAGTGAGCGCGCTTCTTACTCGTAGACAGTGTACGCACGACGGGCCTCATCCGAACAGGCCAGACAGGAGCGTAACGAACAATGGGACAACGACAAGGAGCGCGAGTGCTGGGAGGTAACAGAGCGTCAGGATCAGCGTCATTTTCCCTTCAACTTGAGACGCAGACGCGAGCAGCCGATCCCGAGCCGCGCCCCGCAACTCGTCGCGCGCGCTCTCAAGCACGCTCACCGAGCCCTGCCCCAGTTCGCGAGAGCGCTCAAGCCGCTCCGCGAGACGCGTGAGGGAACCGAGACCAGCGCTCCGCGACTCGCGTACGAGAGAGGCATGAAGGGGTGCACCGAGGGTGTAGAAGTCCGCGACTCGCGTGAGCACTCCGTCAACGAGCGCCGAGCCGGTACCGCGGCGCGACAGTGCGACGACGGCGGTATCCACCGGGCGTCCGGCCAGCACAAGGGCGTGTGTCCACTCGACGAACGACGCGATCGCGCTCTCGGCTTGGCGGCGGCGTACAGCCGCACGCCGCTCGACGACGATGGAAGGCGCTATGAAGCCAACGTACGCCGCAGCAACCACGACAAGAGCGCCGATCGGCACGACCAGCGTGAGGGCCGCGGCGAGGGTGGCGCCGACAAGCCCCGCGGCGATCTTCGCCGCGACGAGCTGCTCGATGGCCATGTCGAGGCCACTCGCCTGGAGCGTCGTGGAGGCCATCAGTCGAACGCCGCGGAGGCGACCGAGAACGCTTGCGCTCGACGGACTGAGGACTTGGAGACGAGCGGCAACACGGGATCGGGGCGCAGCCGCGAGGACAAGCAGGGCCACGCACGCGGCTGCGGCGACTGCGCCGGCGATGCTCACTGGATGTCGATCACGAGACGCCTGCTCGCGACGATCCCCGCTGTCTCAAGCACAGCAGCGACCGGCAAGAGAACGAAACGGCCCAGCGGGCTTGTGAGCGTCTCCGCCATTCCGGGCACCGTCAAGGCGAGGTACAGCGCCAGACCCGGTACCAGCGCCGCGAGCAGGACGATCTGCGTGCGAAGTCCGGCCGTGCGAGCGCGAACCTCATCCGCCATCCGCTGCTCGAAGACGAGCCGATCGACGGCGCTCGAGATGAGCGTGGCGCAGCGCGACCCAGGCAGCTGTTCTGCCACACAGATCGTCAGCGCATCGAGACCGAGGATGATGCGGTGGTCGCGCGCTTGTGACCGAGCTTCGCGGAGGGCCGCATCGAGCGGAGCGCCCAGGTCAAAGGCCCTCACGGCTGCCGCGAAAGGGCAGAATGCGCGCCGTGTCGCTGACTCGGTCGCGAGTCGCAGACCTTCCGTCAGGCTCGCGCCCGACCCGAGACCGGCGACGGTCATCTGCAGCAGCCCGATCGTCTCGCGAGCGCGCTCGTCGCGGCTTCGAGCGGCAAGCGTCCGCGCGACGAATGATGGGACGACAGCTGCGACAACACCCACCGGCAGGGCATCAACGGAACCGGCGACAAGGAGACCGCACGCCGTAGCGATCGCGCGCATCGATTCCCAGGCGCGCATTGACCGTGTCCAACCCGCTTCGCGTAGCAGCTCGCGTTCGGGATGCGTCATGGAGAGCGGCAACACGCGTCGCGAGCCGAGGGGAATGAGCACCAGGCATGTGACGGACAACGTCGTGGCGATCGCGCCCACCCACAAGAGGCTCACGACAGTCGTTGATGGAGTCTGCTGGGGAGCGGCCGGACCGATGCCTCGCCTGCGCGCCACACGACCACGGGTCCCGCGTCCTCCAGGGCGGCGATCTCGCGCACGAAACGCGGACCATCCTTCGCGCGCGTGACGTGCACAACGACGTCGAAGGCACGCGCGACGAAGCGCGAGATCGCGGTTGGTGCGACGTCTCCTGACCTGGCGAGCAGCAGCTCCAGCCGATCGAGCGCACCCAGGGCTGAGCCCGCATGCAACGTCGTGAGTGAGCCTTCGTGTCCGGTGGAGATCGCCTCCAGGAGCGCTGATGCCTCGCGTGGCGAGCGGACTTCCCCAACGATGATCCGGTCCGGGCGCATGCGGAGGGCGTTCACGACGAGGTCCGCGACGCCGATACCGCCGTCGCGGCCCGGGACGCACTCCAGATGCACGACGTGCTCGTGCGGCAGCACCAATTCGTTGGTGTCCTCGATCACCACCAGCCGCTCGTCCGCGGGTATCTCGCTCGCCAGAGACCGAAGCAGCGTGCTTTTGCCCGCGCCGGTAGAGCCGACGACCAGAACGTTGCAGCGCGCGACGACGATCCGCGCGAGAAGATCCGCGGCCTGACCCACGAGTCCGCCGGTCGCCTCCCATGAAGGCGCGGGACCGCGGAGCGCGAGGGACACGCGCGTGAACTTGCGGATCGACAAGGTCGGACCACCGACCGGGGCGATCACCGCGTTCGCCCGACTACCGTCACGCATCCTCGCGTCGACGAAAGGCCGCTCGATCGTGAGTTCGCGGCCGACCCCGGCGGCGATGCGGTGTGCCAACGCGCTGACTGCGGCCGCGTCAGCGAACCGCAGAGCCACTCGCTCGAGCCGCCCAAGGCGTTCGACGAAGACCTGCGCGGGGCCGTTCACAAGCACGTCCGTGACATCGCCATCGTCCAGGAGGGGCTGGAGAAGGCCGAACCCGAAGAGCTCCGCACAGATGGCCTCGATCTGATCTTCCGAGAGATGGCTGGGTGAGGCTGCACGGACGCGTTCACGCAGCGTGAGCCTTCGGGCCGGATCGGCGTAGAGCGCGAGCATCGCGCTCGGATCGAGACCGGAGGCGACTTCGGCGCGCACGCGCGCGAGCACGGACGCGTCGATCAGGCGAGCCTGCGGATCAGCGCGTCGATCGCGCGCAGGGTCGGTGCCCGTGTCGCGAACTGGTCCTCGGCCAGGTAGGGATCGGACGGGATCGCACCGAGCAGCAAGAGCGCCGCACGCTCCGCGATGAGGGCCGCGTCCTGTTCGGCCGCGCCAACGACCACCAATCCCACCGGACACGGCAGGTCACGGACGAGCGGGATCGCACAGAACAACGCCTGCAGCTGCGACGCGCGAGCACCAGCGACAACGCAGAGACGATCGGTGCGGGACAGCAGCCCGGCGTCCAGGCTGTCGGCTCCCGTACCGAGGTCGAGAACGACCGGCGCGCCGCCAGCAACAACGTCGATGACCTCGACGGTCCGATCCGTGTCCAGACGGCCGCGCAGCGTCGGCGAGCCGGGCAAGAACGGCACGGCGGACCAGCGCGACACAAGGGTACGTTCGCGGCCTGGCTGAACGATGGCGTCAGCGATCGTCGCGGCCTCGAGGCGGGCACGCAGCGCGAGGGACGGTGCCCAGCGGTCGAGGTCCACGAGGAGTGGCGCGCGCCCACCAGCGGCGGATCGATGTGCCACCAGAGCCGCGACCGAGCTTGCGCCAACTCCGCCAGTCAACGACCAGAACGCAACTCGTCGGCCGTCTGTCAGCGCCGCGGGACGCGTGGGGCGCAATGGCTCGATCGGGTCGGCGCGGCCGGTCGCCTCACGCATGAAGGCGATCGCGAGATCGGCGATGGGGCTCGCGTCGAGCCAGGTTCGGATGCGACTCACGCGAACGCCCAGCGTCCCATGGCGCCTTCGCTGACATATGCCCAGCGCAGCGGCTGGCGCTCGACGGCTGCGCGGTCGAACACCACTGGGCGCAACCGGACGCGCTCGCGGGCCACACGCATCGATGCGACGGAGCACCACACGATCCGGCGCCAGCCGATGACCGCGTCGTCTTCGCGCAAGAGCCGCAGACACGTCGCGCGGGTCGCGCGCGGCCTGCGCAGCCAAGGCAGTCGGCGGTGCATCAGCGCAGCGGTGGTGTCGCTTAGTGGGATCCGCTGAAGCTCGAGAACGTCGACCGCGTCAATGGCGTCGTCGAGCGGCACGAGATCGAGGGCGATCGCCGGTCGGAGGCGCGTTGCGGCCGCCGGGATGCTGGCGCTGGGCGTCGCGCGGACGCCCGCGAGCGCAAGGTGGCAGGTCGCGTTGGCGGTCGCGCGATCGCTTTCGAGATACGTTCGGCCCGCGGCGCGCGTCAGCCTGCCGCCACCGAGTCGGGCCAGGGCAGCATCGAACCCAGTCGGCCTCACGGCTTCAAGCCGAACCATCGTCGTCATCGGTGCGCCGAACTGAACGCGAGCACGAACGTGCTCGTGGCGATGCGGTCGGCGAATCGGATCTCATCCGCCGGTGTGATCGCGATGATGACGCTGCCGACGCGGTCGAAGGCGGGAGCGCCATCCTGTGAACGCGGCACGTACGGTGCACCCGATTCCGCCCTCACGTCCAGCACGAGCGCGTCGGCGGCGAGCAACTCAACGGTCCGACCAGCTGGCGCGCGACCGATGAGCGGCACCGCGAGCACGTCGACGCGCGCACCAGGTGAGATGGCACCGCCGACCGCGCCGACCGCGGCGACGGGTATCGCGATCGCACGCTCGCCAGGCCGCAGCGTGAGACCTGTATGGAAGACCGCGGCATCGTCCGCTAGCGCCTGGGCGACGAGCGGCTGTCCTTGCCATAGAGGCGTCATCGGGAAACGCCCGATCGCGTCCTCGAGGCGTGACAGTGCGCCAGGCGGCAACACGTCCGGTGGTACGGACCGCACATCCAGGTCTTGCGCTGTCAGCGGGCGGATCGCCGCGACGTCGCGAGCCGCGACGACCATCGCGACGCGCTGAGCGCCGACGAAGTACACGGCTCCCGCAACGAAGCCCGCTATCAGGGCGAGGGCGAGGAGCGACCTGCGGGCGATCAATCGACGAGCGCGGGCGATCGCACCGTGATCGCGATCTGGGCCTCAAGTCGCTCCAACGGTGCAAGTTCGGTGAAGATCTCGAAGTGCAGCCACCGCCGCGCGCCGGCGACCGGCATCTGGACCCACTGGGCGGCCAGCGGTTCGTTGCCGCCGGAGATCGCGGAGACGCGATCTGGCAGCGCGGACACAAGGCGCCAGGATCTGATCGGCACCGCGACGTCGTTCGCGAAGACGCGGGGCCAGAAGTGGATCAACCGTCCTCGAAGTACCTCGGCCGACCCCAGCGTCGGACCATCCGACGCGAGCGCGATCCCGGCCCGCAAAGTCGGACGGGCCGGGACCATCGAGGGCTGCGGCCGCGGTGACGGCGTTGGCGCGGTAACGCCCTTCGGCGAAGTGGACCCGAAGGTCACAGGCGCAGTGGGCGCAACCGACGCGGTCGGCGCGGGCGATGGAGACGACACGGTCGCCGATCGGCGGGTCTCCGAATCGTCCTGGAAGAAGACGATGCTCACTGGGACGTAGCCGCTCGCTGTAAGCACGAAGTTCTCGTAATACGTCCCGCCCAAAGAACGACCATCCGTCAGCGAGCCGCGCCCGTTGAACGCCATCCCGTCGAACGCGCTCGTCGCGCCTGTGCTGACCGTGTCGATCACACGCGCGTACGTGCCGGTCGATTCGTGCACTGTCGTCGTCGAATACGTCGTTGTGGCGTCGGTCGTGACGACCACGTCCCGCACGTAAGTGTCTGTGACGTAGTGCACGCCCTCGGGCACCACGAACGCGACTTGATCGGGTGATGGCGCGGCCGGCGTCGGGGGCGGGGGCGGTTCGTTCTCGAACGGGTCGCGCGCGTTGGCGTATGCGCTTGAGACGAACGTGAGGGCCGCAATGAGCATCAGTGCGCGCACTCTCATCGGGGGGAGCTCGTAGAGCGGATCGTGAGTGTCGTGACCGCAGGCATGAAGAAGAGAGCGAAGCCCGGCGTTCTCACCGGCACCGAGGCGATCAGGCGGACCGTCGGCCGGTCGTAGCGCATCCCTGTCCGGGGATCGACGCTCGGCGCGGTCGGGAAGCTCACGATGTCCGCCGACGCGGCGATCGCATCTGCGCTGATCGCAAGAGCGGGCGCGGTCGCGGCCAGGTTGCGCGCGAAGTAGTCGCGCGCGGTTTCCGCCGCGTCCGAACTCAGCCGCAGGCTGCCAGTCCGCGCCAATTCGCTCTGGTCCTGGTCGCCGGCGGCAACGATCGTCGCGAGGTCGGCGGCCGCGCCAGCCCGATATGCGACCGCGCGCACCGCGCCGACCTCGAGGACGCCGACAAGGACGATCATCAGCAGTGGCAGCAACACGATCGTGGTCACCGCGGCGGTACCCCCGTCGCCGCGCATCACCGGGCGACCTCACCGCGCGCGACCGCTGTCGACCGAACAGTTAGGGTCGTCGCGAATACGAACGGCACGGCGATCCGCTCCTCGGTGCGCAGCGATACGCGTACCGGCTCTCTCCATGAGACCGACGGAGGCTGGACCTCCATGACCACGCGGGACGGCTCGATGCCCACTAGCCGCAGCTGCTCCTGGACGTAGGAACGAAGCTCGGGCCGATCGCCTCCCAGTTCGCCGGCGTAGCGCGCCGCCTGAAGCGCGACGCCATCTTGCGCGAGCCAGCGCTGCGTCAGCCAGCCGAACTCGAGGATCGAAAACAGCAGCGGTACGAGGATGACCACCATGAGCGTCGTTTCGACCGCGGCCATGCCACCTTCATCGTTGCCCCAGAGCCTCATCGGACGGTTTGCAGCTGCGTGACGAGCGCCTGAAGTCGGGTGACGAGACCGTTGTTCCACGCAGACACGCCGATGACCAGCGTCCCCAGGACCACGGCGGCCCCGATGACGTATTCGATCGTGGCCAGACCACCAGCGTCCATTGAAAAGCGGCGCAGGAATCGCATGGGAGACCTCCTGACGTCTGTCGTCAGGAGGTTCGCGTCAGCTCAGCTCGTGCGCGATGGCGCGCCGGACCGGTACGCCGGTACTAACGCCGGCCGAGCGCCCTCTCCGCTTTGCGCGCATCCTTCACGCCGAACGCGAGCGTGACATTTCCGCGACCCGGCGCGAGCACATACTCGGATGCGATGTTCACCTTGGCCTTGGCGAGCCGCGCCGCTACCTTCGCAAGGGCTCCCGGCTTGTCCGCGAGGCGCACTTCGATCGCCTTGCGCTCCGTCGCGCGGAGTCCTGCCTTCTTCAGCGCGCGGCGCGCCTTCGCCGCGTCCTTGTCCTTCACGACGAAGCCGACGGTCCCCTTGCCGCCGCCGGTCATGCCAGCGGTGCCCCAGAGATTCACGCCACCATCCGCGAGCGCCTGCGCCGCGGCCGCGAGCGAGCCGGGACGGTCCTTGAGCTTCACGATGAATTCGGTCGCCATGTAAGTCCTCCCCCTCTTTGATGCTGTTGACGATTCTGGACCTGCGTCACGCCGGTCGCTAGCGAGCCTTCGCGATCCCCTCGCGGACCGCGTTGGCATCGGTGATCTCGCCGAGCTCGACATGCCGGATCACGCCCTGCATGTCGATGAAGAACGTGACCGGAAGGCCGACGACGCCGTAGCGGCGCGTCGTCTGGCCGTCGAGGTCGAGGATCGGCTCGAGACGGTCGAGCGCGAGCTGGTCGAAGAACGAGCGTGCTTTCGCGCCGTCCTCCTGCAGGTCGATGGCCAGGAACACCGCATCGCTGCCGCGCGCGACGCTGTTGAGCAGCGGCATCTCGGTGAGGCAGGGCTTGCACCAGGTGGCCCAGAAGTTCATGACGACGACCTTGCCGCGCAGGCTCGCGAGCGTGCGCGTCGAGCCGTCGGGCGCGTTCCACTCGAAGTCCGGCGCGAGCGCGCCGACGCGCCCGGCCATGTTCGGCCCGTCGATCTGCCGGCGGATGACGCCGACCTGCGTCGGCCCGGTCGCGAGCTGATTGATCGGGAGCGACGGCCAGAGCAGCGCGGCGAGCGACGCGAGGGCGATCGCGCCAACGATGATCGCGGTCACGACGCGCGGCATCCGCGGGCGGTAGTCCTCCATGATGCTGTCGGTCACGTTCCGTAGCGTACGTCGCACTCGGCCTGCGCAGCGCCGATCCCGTGAGAGACTCCCGAAGATGCGCTCGAACAACCCGTACGTCGAGCTGTTCCGCCGCTACGTCGTTCCGCAGTGGCGGCGGACCGCGCTGCTCGGCGTCCTGATCCTCGCGAGCATCGGCCTGGAGCTCGTGGGCCCGCAGCTGCTGCGGTCGTTCATCGACGGCGCGATCGGTGGCGCGGCGCTCGACACGCTCGCGCAGGTCGCGCTGGCGTTCGTCGGAGTTGCCCTGGTGACGCAGCTCCTGAGGGCGTGGTCGCAGTACGTCGGCGAGGACCTCGGCTGGACGGCGACGAACGCTCTGCGCGCCGATCTCGCGCTGCACTGCCTGCGATTGGATCTAACGTTCCACAAGGCGCGCACCGCGGGCGAGCTCATCGAGCGGATCGACGGCGACGTGACCGCCCTCGCCACGTTCTTCTCGCGGTTCGTCGTGAACGTGCTCGGCAATCTTCTCCTGCTCCTCGGCGTCCTCGTCGTCGTGGCACGCGAGGATCTGCGCGCGGGACTGGCGCTGACGCTGTTCGCGGTGGCCGCGGTGTTCCTCATGGCCGGACCGCTGCGCACCTTCGCGGTGAAGTACTGGGGGCGGGTGCGCGAGGTCTCGGCGCAGATGTTCGGGTTCCTCGGCGAACGCCTCGCCGGCACCGAGGACATCCGCTCCAGTGGAGCGGAGACGCACGTCATGAACGGGCTCGCACTCCACCACCGGGCCTGGCTCGCGGCGCGCCGCCAAGCCGTCTACGCGGGCACGATCCTCTGGTCGATGACCATCGTCATCTTCGCCGCCGGCAACGCGGTCGCGTTCGGTGTGGGCGCGTATCTCTGGAGCCTCGGCGTGATCACGCTCGGGACGGTCTACCTGCTCTTCCACTACACCGAGATGCTCCGCCGACCGATCGAGCAGCTGCGGCGCGAGCTCGAGGATATGCAGCGCGCCGTCGCGAGCGTCGGGCGCGTCACCGAGCTGCTGCGTACCGAGTCGCGTCTACCGGAGGGCCGCGGGGCGCCGATCCCCACGGGGGCGCTCGCGGTGGAGCTCGACGCGGTCTCGTTCGCCTACGAGTCGTCGGGGACGGAACGCGACGACCTCGTGCTGCGCGACGTGTCGGTGCGGCTCGCGCCGGGCGAGGTGCTGGGCGTCCTTGGGCGCACCGGCAGCGGCAAGACGACGCTCGCGCGTCTCCTGCTCCGCTTCTACGACCCGACGGCCGGCGTGGTCCGCCTCGGCGGCGTCGATCTGCGCGACGCGAAGCTGGACGACGTGCGCACCCGTGCGACGCTGGTGAGCCAGGACGTGCAGCTCTTCCACGCGAACGTGCGCGAGAACGTCACCTTCTTCGACCCGACGATCGACGACGAGCGCATCACCGCGGTGCTCGAGCGCATCGGTCTCGGCGGCTGGCTGCGAGCGCTGCCGCGGACCAGCGGTCGCGACGGCCTCGACACGGAGATGCTGGCCGGCGGGCTCTCCGCCGGCGAAGCGCAGCTCCTTGCCTTCGCCCGCGTTTTCCTGCGCGACGTGGGTCTCGTCATCCTCGACGAGGCCTCGTCGCGCCTCGACCCCGCGACGGAGCGGCACATCGAGCGCGCGATCGACGCGCTGCTCGCCGATCGCACCGGCGTCGTCATCGCCCACCGGCTCGCGACCGTGCAGCGCTGCGACCGGATCCTCATCCTCGAGGAGGGCCGCATCGTCGAGCAGGGACGGCGCGCCGAGCTCGCGCAGGACCCGTCGTCGCGCTTCGCCGAGCTGCTCCGGACCGGGCTCGAGCAGGTGCTCGTATGACGTCACAGGAGCTCGGCACCGGCCGCTTCCTATGGCACATGGTGACGTTCCGGCCGTGGATCTATATCGCCGACAACCTCCTCTGGACGGCCGTGTACTGCGCGCGGCTGCTGCCCGGGCTCGTCGCTCAGCAAGCTTTCGACGCACTACAGCGGGGGACCGCCGACCCGCCGACCATCGCCTGGATCTCGGCCGCGTTCGTCGGCACCGGCATCGCGGGGGCGGTGGCGAGCACCGCCGGGATGACGGTGGACGTGTTCTTCCGCTTCAGCGTGAGCGCGGTGCTGCAGCGGAACATGCTCGCCGAGATCCTGCGGCGCCCGGGTGCGCGGGCGCTCGACCGCTCGCCCGGCGAGGCGCTCAGCGTGTTCCGCGACGACGTCGAGCACGCCGAGGACGGCAGCGACTGGACCGTCGACATGATCAGCCTCTCGGTCTTCGCGGCGTTGGCGATGGCGATCCTCGTGAGCGTGAATGCGACGATCACGATCTTCGTGTTCGTGCCGCTCATCGCGATCATCGCCGTCGCGCAGATCGTGACGCGGCGGCTGCAGCAGTCACGTGCCGCCAGCCAGATCGCGACGAGCCGAGTGACCGGCGCGCTCGGCGAGATCTTCGGCGCGGTGCAGGCGGTGCAGATCGCGCGCGCCGAGCAGGGCGTGGTCGAGCATTTCCGGCGCTTGAGCGACTCGCGCCGGAAGACCGTGCTCCGCGAGCGCGCGTTCTCACTGCTGACCGGCTCGGTCTACTGGAACACGGTCTACCTCGGGACCGGGATGATCCTCCTGCTCGGGGCGCGGGCGATGCGGGAGGGCACGTTCACCGTGGGCGACTTCGCCCTCTTCGTCTCGTATCTGGGCTTCGTAACCGAGTTCAGCGGTTTCATCGGACTGTTCCTCACGCAGTACAAGCAGCTCGGCGTATCGGTGGGTCGCATGCTGGCGCTCATGCGCGGCGGCGCGACCAACGTGCCGGCTGCGGAGCTCGTCGACAACACGCCCCTCGACCTGACCGGACCGCTACCGGGCGAGAGGCCGGCGGGCGCGACTCCCCCGCCGCGCCCGACCGGCGAAGGCGCCCGCGAACGCGCCCGCGATCGCGCCGTCGACAAGCTGCAGCGCCTCAACGCGGTCGGCCTGTCGTATCACTTCGGGCGCGGGCCGAACGGCGCCGAGCGCGGCCCCGGCATCGAGAACGTGTCCATCACGCTACGACGCGGGACGTTCACCGTTGTCACCGGGCGCGTCGGCGCGGGCAAGACGACACTGCTCCGCATCCTGCTCGGCCTGCTACCGCGTG
>JANNHF010000058.1:0-3143 GCA_031404235.1 Chloroflexota bacterium | reverse complement strand
CCACGAGGTCGGCAACGAGACCTACCAGTTCCTCGACCGGGCGGGGAACCTCGTCCCTCTCGTGGATCCGATCACCACGGCGTACCGGCCCGGCGCGCGAGCCCTCAACTACCGCAGCGAGCCGTTCATGAACCGGCTCCTGCTGCAGCGGACGTTGACGGGCACGGTCGATGAGTCCGTCGCGTACGGGTCGTACACGTTCGGCGACCCGGCGACGCCGATCATTCGCAGCTACCTGAGCGATCCCCTGAAGCAACGTGTCGTGCACGGCGGCTCGGAGGTCTTCCACGTGCACCACGTGCACGGCGGGTCGATCCGCTGGCGCAGGCAGCCTGGAGCGGAAGCCCCGGGATCCGACGGAGGCCTCGACAAGCGTCCGCCGCTAGTCCCGAGCGTCTCAGAGCGGATCGACTCGCAGTCCATCGGCCCGTCAGAGACGTACGACGTCGAGAACGAATGTGGCGCGGGCGGCTGCCAGCAAAGCGTCGGCGACTTCCTCATCCATTGCCACGTCGCGCACCACTACTTCGCCGGCATGTGGGGCCTGTGGCGCGTGTACAACACCCTGCAGGACGGGCGTGCTTCGACGGATGCGCTTCCGCCGCTCCTCGAGCTGCCCGACCGCGCCGGTCGCGTGCTGCCCGGGATCACTTCGGCGCAGCTCGTCGGTCGGACGGTCGACTGGTCCGGCGAGCGCCGGGACGTCACCGACCTCGCACGGTGGGTCGAGCCGCAGCTGCCACCGCCGGGAGTCCCGCGGGGCTACGACGCGGAGGTGCTCGACTGGCGACGCGAAGGCGATGTCTATGTGAACGAGGTCGAGGATGCGCGCGCCTGGCCCGGCTTCCGCTCGACCGCGCCCGGGACGCGCCCGGCGCTCCTCTTCGACGTCAAGACCGGCAAGCTCGCGTATCCCTTCCTGCGGCCGCACCTCGGCAAGCGGCCGCCCTTCGCGCCGAATCACGGCCCCGCGCCGTACCTGGATCCCTTCAGCGTTGGCACCGACCCGCCCGCGCCCGGCGCGAACGGTCCCGGGAGCGTCTGCCCAGCGGGCACGCGGCGTCGAGAGTTCGCGGTGAACGCGATCGGGACTCCGGTCGCGCTGAACCGAAGGCAGAACCTCGTCGATCCTGGCGGGCAGCTCTTCGTGCTGCGCGAGGAGCTCGCGCGCATCCGCGCGGACGAGCGCCAGCGGATCCCGCTCACGATCCGCGCGAACGCGGGAGAAGATTGCGTCGACCTGCTGTTCCGGAGCGACCTCGAGGACACGCCCGATGACCACGACTTCAGCAAGGTGAACCTGCACATCCACCTCGTGCAGTTCGACGTGCAAGCGAGCGACGGCGTCATCGCCGGGTTCAACTACGAACAGTCGGTCCGGCCCTATCGCCTCGAGGGTGAGAAGGCCATCGAGCGCGTGGCCGCCGGAGCGATCCAGATGCGCCTGTCCAGCACGGCGCGTTTCCAGCCCGGGATCCTCGTCGGAGTCGGCATGGACCAGGAGGAGCGCCTGGAGATCGTCAAGATCGCCGCGGTGCAGGACGACACGCTCATCTTCGCGACGCCCCTCCGGTATCCGCACGACGCGGGTGAGATCGTGAGCACGGAGTTCGTGCGCTACCGCTGGTACCCGGATGCGCAGGTCGGCACCGTCTACTTCCACGACCACGTGAACGCGATCGTCTCCTGGCGGCACGGCCTCTTCGGCGCACTCGTCGTCGAGCCCCCCGGCTCCACCTACCACGACCCCTACACCGGGCGCGAGGTGCGGAGCGGGACGGCGGTCGATGTGATGACGACCGGCGCGGTCTCCGCCGACGTCCGCGGGAGCTTCCGCGAGTTCGCCATGTTCCTCCAGGACGACGTCCCGATCACGCACATCGGTCGCTCGAGCGGCAGCGCGATCAATTTGCGCGCGGAACCGCTCGAGGACCGTGGCGGCGACCCGGCCCGTCTCTTCAGCAGCCAGGATCACGGCGATCCGGCAACGCCCCTGCTCGAGGCGTACCTCGGTGATCCCGTCGTCGTGCGTCTCCTCGTCGGCGCGACGAACGACGTCCACACCTTTCACATCGACGGGCACCAGTTCCGCGCCGAGCCCTTCAGCGCGACATCAGAGCCAGTGAGCACCGTCCACGTCGGAATCTCCGAGCGCTACGACCTCTCGATCGAACGCGCAGGCGGCGTGGCGGGCATGCCAGGCGACTACCTCTACTACAACGGCCGCGCGTTGAAGCTCGCGGAGGGCAGCTGGGGGATCCTTCGTGTGCATGACGCGGAGTCGCAGACGACGTTGCGCAAGCTCCCTGGTCGCGAGCGCGTCCCCGCAGCCGCACCAGCGGTCTGCCCGGCTGCCGCGCCGGACAAGCGCTTCGAGGTGAGCGCGATCGAGGTGCCGCTGCCGATGCTCGGTGGCGCCGCAGGGCGCGTGTACGCGCTCCGCGACGAGGTCACCGCGCTCCGGTCCGGCGCCCGCGCCCCCGAACCGCTCGTCCTGCGCGCGGGAGTGGGCGACTGCGTCACGGTCGAGCTGACGAACGAGCTCCGCTCCGACAGCGTCAGCTTCCACGCTGACATGCTCGCCACCGACCCGCGGACCTCGGGCGGGGTGATGGCCGGATATAGCGCGGCACAGGCCGTCGCGCCTGGCGCGACGGGCACCTTCACCTACTACGCCCACCCCGCGATCGGCGAGACGGTCGCGCTCGTGCGCGACTGGGGAGACGTCAAGAAGGGCCCGCGCCTTGGCCTCTATGGCGCGATCGTCGTCGGCCCAGCGGGCGCGCGCTACAGCGACCCCCGGAGCGGCGAGGACGTCGCCGCGCGATCGTCATGGAGCGTCGACGTTCATCCCCCGACGGGCATGCCGTACCGCGACTTCGCGCTGTTCCTGCAAGAGGAAGACGCGACGATCGGAACGCACCGCATGCCCTACACGGAACAGGTCGAAGGTGTTGTCGGCCTCAACTACCGCGCCGCGCCCCTGCGCGATCAGGGGACGACTGAAGATGGTGACGGCGCCGCGCTCGTCCGCTCACGCGGCGTCCCATCGACGCCGCTCCTGGAGGCGATCGCTGGCGACGCCGTGCGTATCCACGTACTGCTGCCCTGGGCCGAGCAGGCGCACGTCTTCAGCCTCGAGG
>JANNHF010000057.1:0-2921 GCA_031404235.1 Chloroflexota bacterium | reverse complement strand
CCGACGATGAGGAGGATGTCCCGGCCGCTGACCTCGTGACCGAACACGGCGAACAGCGGCGCGGTGAGGGCGATGATCGAGCTGATGAAGAAGAGCAGCCCGATGCGCATGACCATCGCAAGCACGAGCCCCGTGGTCCGCGCCCGATCGCGCTGCGCGACCGGAAGCTTCCCGGCAAGGATCGAGATGAACACGATGTTGTCGATGCCGAGCACGACCTCGAGCACGGTGAGCGTCAGCAGGGCGATCCAGACGCCTGGGTCGAGCAGCGTTTCCAACTACGCGCGCGTTAGCGGGCGGTAGCGAATGCGGTGTGGCCGCCAGTCGGCGCCGTGTTCCTTGCGCATGAACTCCTCATAGGAGTGGTAGTTGCCGTCGAACCAGCGCACGCGGCTGTCGCTCTCGAAGACGAGCAGGTGCGTCGCGACGCGGTCGAGGAACCAGCGGTCGTGGCTGATCACAACGACACAGCCCGCGAAGTCGAGTAACGCTTCCTCGAGAGCGCGCAGCGTGTCGACGTCGAGATCGTTCGACGGCTCGTCGAGCAGCAGCACGTTGGCGCCGGACTTCAGCATCTTCGCGAGGTGGACACGATTGCGCTCGCCGCCAGACAGGTCGCCGACGCGTTTTTGCTGGTCGGCACCGCGGAAGTTGAAGGACGCGACGTACGCGCGAGCGTTGCGCGTCCGTGCGCCGATCTGGATGTTCTCCTGGCCTTCGGCGATCTCCTCCCAGACGTTCTTCTTCGGGTCGAGCGCGTCGCGGGACTGCGACACGTAGCCGAGCTTCACCGTTTCGCCCACCACCAGCGTTCCGCCGTCGGCCTTCTCCTCGCCGGTGATGAGCCGGAACAACGTGGTCTTGCCGGCGCCGTTCGGTCCGATGATCCCGACGATGGCGCCACGGGGGAGCGCGAACGTTAGGTCATCGAAGAGCAGGCGGTCGCCGTACGTTTTGCGCAGCTTCTCCGCGTTGATGACCACGTCGCCGAGCCGCGGCCCGGGCGGGATGCTGATCTCGAGCTCGCGCTCGCGCTCATCCGGCGCCTCCGCGAGGAGCCGCTCGTACGACTCGATACGCGCTTTGCTCTTCGCCTGCCGCGCACGCGGCGAGGCCTGCACCCACTCGAGCTCGCGGGCCAGGGTGCGCTGGCGCGAGGACTCCTGCTTCTCCTCGTCCGCGAGCCGCTTGCGCTTTTGACCCAGCCACGAGCTGTAGTTGCCCTCGTACGGGATACCCGCGCCCTTGTCGAGCTCGAGGATCCAGCCCGCGGCGTTATCGAGGAAGTAGCGGTCGTGCGTCACCGCGACGACGCAGCCCGCATAGCTCGTCAGCGTGCGCTCCAGCCACGCGACCGATTCCGCGTCGAGGTGGTTGGTCGGCTCGTCCAGCAGCAGTAGGTCGGGGTGCGATAGAAGGAGTCGGCACAGCGCGACGCGACGGCGCTCGCCGCCTGACAGGGTCGTCACGTCCTGCTCACCAGGCGGACAACGCAGTGCGTCCATCGCAACGTCGATCTGGCTGTCGAGATCCCAGAGCCCTTTGGCCTCGATCTCGTCCTGTGCCTTCTGGAAGTTGATGTTGAGCTTGTCCATCTCGGCGTCCGACAGCGACTCGCCGAACCTCGCCGACAGGTCTTCGTAGCGCTTCAGGACCGCACGCCGGTCCGCGACACCCTCCTCGACATTGCCCCGCACGTCCTTGGCAGCGTCGAGCTGCGGCTCCTGCGCCAGAAGGCCTGCGCGGTAGCCCTCGGTGATCCGCGCGTCGCCGACGTACTCCTTGTCGATGCCGGCCATGATGCGGAGCAGCGTCGATTTGCCTGCGCCGTTCGGACCGAGCACGCCGATCTTGGCCGTCGGATAGAACGCCAGCGTGATCCCCTTGAGGATCTCCCGCTGCGTCCCCGGGGCGATCTTCTTGAGGCCGTACATGGTGTAGATGAACTGCGGCGGCATACAGAGAAACCGTATCAGCGCCCGACGCGATACGCTTTTCGCTCAGCACGGTGGGGAGGCCTAATGAGCGACGACGCACGTAACTTCCGGCTGTCCAATGACGTCGTGCCGAGCAAGTACGAGCTCCGATTCGAGCTCGAGTTCGACAGCTGGACGTCCACTGGCTCGGAACGGATCACGCTGCGGTCATCGCGGCCCACGCGCGAGATCGTGCTCCACGCGCTTGACCTGGCCTTCAAGACAGCGTCGATCGGCGGCCAGGCCGCGCGGGCCATCACGTACAACGAAGAAGCCGAGACCGCGACCCTGCGCTTCGAGCGCGAGATCCCGGCGGGCGAGCACACCCTCGAGATCTCGTGGGCCGGCGGAATTCGCGAATCCCTGCGCGGCCTCTACCGCTCGCTGCGCGGCGAGGAGCGCTACGCCGCGACCCAGTTCGAGGCAGCCGACGCACGACGGGCGTTCCCCTGCTTCGACGAGCCCGAGTTCAAGGCACAGTTCACGGTCGAGCTCATCCACCCGGCGGGAAACGCCGCGATCGCGAACATGCCGATCGCGTCCCAGACGGAGCTGGACGAGCGGCGTACGCGGACCGTCTTCCGCGAAACCCCGCAGATCTCCACCTACCTCGTCGCGTTCACCGTCGGTCCCTACGAATTCACACCGACCGCGACCACGCCGTCGGGGATCCCCGTGCGGGTCTGCCTTCCGCCCGGACTGGCGGCGCAGGGCATCTACGCACGCGACGCGCACGTGCGGTCCGTCGAGTGGCTCCAAACGTACACGGCGATCCCCTACCCGTACTACAAGGTCGACGCGATAGGGATCCCGGACTTCGAGGCCGGCGCGATGGAGAACCCGGGAGCGATCACGTATCGGACTCGGCTCCTCGCCGCCGACGAGCGCAGCACGTCGATCCAGGCGCTGAAAGGCATCTTCAGCACCGCTGCCCACGAGCTCACG
>JANNHF010000056.1:0-2272 GCA_031404235.1 Chloroflexota bacterium | reverse complement strand
TAGCCGACCAGCTCGCCGTAGATGCGCGCGCCGCGGGCGCGGGCGTGCTCGCGCTCCTCCAGGACCACCACCGCGGCGCCTTCCGACAGCACGAAGCCGTCGCGGTCCTTGTCGAACGGTCGCGAGGCCGCCTCGGGCGCGACGTTGCGGCGCGTGAGCGTCTTCATCGCGGCGAAGGCGGCGACGATCACCGGGATGACCGACGCCTCCGAGCCACCCGCGACCATGACGTCGGCCTGCCCGCGGCGGATGATGTCGCCGCCCTCGCCGATCGCGTGCGAGCTCGAGGCGCAGGCCGATACGTGCGTGAGGCTCGGACCTTTGAGCCCGAACTGCATCGAGAGCTGCGCGGACGCGGCATTCGCCATCAGCATCGGCACGAAGAAGGGCGAGAGGCGCGAGGGTCCGCGCTGCTCCATGACCATGATCTGTTCGACCATCGTCGTGATCCCACCGAGGCCGCTGCTGATCGCGGTGCCGACGCGCCTCGGGTCCCGGATCGTGTCGAGCTTCGCATCTCTCAGCGCCTGCGACGCCGCGGCGACGGCGAGGTGCGTGAATCGGTCCGTTCGGCGGACTTCCTTCCGCTCCATGTACTCCGTCGGCTCGAGACCGCGCACTTCGCCAGCGACCTGGGAGTCATAGGGCGACGCATCGAAGCGCTCCACGCGACGGATCCCGCTCCTGCCGTGGACGAGCGCATCCCACATCGTCGCGATGTCGTTGCCGACCGGGGTCACGGCGCCGAGGCCGGTGATCGCCACGCGGCGCGTCCTTTGACCGGGGTCCGTCCCGACGGTCGTGGCCCGCGCAGCACCGCTATTCACGGCGGTCCACGGTAGCGCACCACTCCGGCGACACGCGGTCGGTCGGAGTCACGGCGCGCGGAAGATCAGCGACCCGTTCGTGCCGCCGAGGCCCATCGAGTTCGAAAGCGCAACGCTGACCTTCGCGGCGCGCGCCCGATTCGGCACGTAGTCGAGATCGAGCTCCGGCTCGGGCGTCTCGTAATTGATGGTGGGCGGAATGCAGCCATCCCGAAGCGCGAGGAGACAGATGATCGCCTCGAGAGCGCCGGCGCCTCCGAACAGGTGCCCGGTCATCGATTTCGTAGACGACACCATGAGCTTGTAGGCATGGTCGCCGAAGACATCCTTGATCGCCTGCGTTTCCGCGCGATCGTTGGCCGGTGTCGACGTGCCGTGCGCGTTGATGTAACCGATGTCCTCCGGCACGATCCCCGCGTTCGCGATCGCCGCGCGCATCGACAGCGCACCGCCGACCCCGCCCGGCGCGGGGTCGGCCATGTGGTACGCGTCGTCGGAGGCGCCGTAGCCGATGAGCTCGCCGTAGCTCCTGGCCCCGCGGCGTGACGCGTGCTCGGCTTCCTCGAGCACCACCACCGCGGCGCCCTCAGACAGGACGAAGCCGTCCCGATCGCGATCGAACGGACGCGAGGCGCGCTCCGGCTCATCGTTCCGCCGGCTGAGAGCGCGCATGTTGCTGAAGGCGGCGACCGCGACCGGCAGGATCACGGCTTCCGCTCCGCCGGCGACCACGACGTCCACCTGGCCGCGTTTGATCGCTTCGGCGGCCTCCCCCAGCGAGTGCGAGCTCGAGGCGCAGGCGGAGACGTGCGTGAGGCTAGGCCCGCGGAAGCCCCAGCGCAGCGAGACAAGCCCCGACGCGGCGTTGGCGATGTACATCGTCACGAAGAACGGCGACACCCGGCTCGGACCTCGCTCCTGCAGCGTGATGGCCGTATCGACCGCGGACTGCAGACCGCCACCGGCAGTCGCGATCGAGACGCCAACGCGGTCGCGGTCGGTGGTCGCGTCCAGCTTCGCGTCGGCGACGGCCTCCGTGGCCGCGGCGACCGCGAGCTGCGCGAACCGATCGGCTCGGCGAACATCCTTCCGGTCGAAGTACCGCGAGGGATCGAAGTCCTGGATCTGGCCCGCGATCTTGGTATCGAAGCCTGTCGTGTCGAACGAGGTGATCCGCCGGATCCCGCTACGTCCTGCGACGAGAGCGCTCCACAGCGTGGGAACGTCGAGGCCCAGGGGCGTCACGGCGCCCACGCCGGTGACGACGACTCGGCGCACGTTCACGCTCCGGTGTCGGCCCGCACGATCAGCGACGCGTTGTGGCCGCCGAAGCCCATGGAGTTGGAGAGTGCGGTGGTGATGCTCGCAGCCCGCGCGGTGTTGGGCACGTAGTCGAGATCCAGCCCCGAGTCGGGGGTGGTGTAGTTGATGGTCGGCGGGATGCA
>JANNHF010000055.1:0-32253 GCA_031404235.1 Chloroflexota bacterium | reverse complement strand
CGGTGCAGTAATACTCGGCGCCGGTGTTGTCCTTCGTGATCGGCCCACCCGACGGCGCGAGGCGGCTGGGATCGTTGCGCGTCAGGTCCGGGCTGATCACGTCCCACGACTCACCCTCGTCACGCGTGCGGAAGATGCGGTTGCCGCAGTGGTACAGCACGTTCGGGTCGTGCGGCGATAGCGCGAGCGGCGCAGTCCACTGGAAGCGGTACTTCACGGCGTCCGCACCTTCGCCTGCGCTCGGCTCCGGCCAAACGCTGATGAGTCGTGTCTGCTTCGTGCGCCGGTCGTGCCGCGTGATGACCCCCTGGTACTCGCCGGCGTAGATGATGTCCGGGTCGTCGGGTCGCACTGCGATGTGACCGGCCTCGCCGCCGCCGATCTGGAACGAATCGGCCGCGGTCACGCCCGCGATGGCCGCGCGACTCGGAATGCTCATCGAGGTGTTGTCCTGCTGGCAGCCGTAGATGCGGTACGGCGTGTTCATGTCCGTCGTCACGTGATAGAACTCCGACGTCGGCTGGTTGTAGATCCCACTCCAGCTCTCGCCGCCGTTGAACGTCACGACACCACCGCCGTCGTTGCCTTCGATCATGCGGTTCGGGTCGTTCGGATCGATCCACAGGTCGTGGTTGTCGCCGTGCGGGATCGACACCTGCACGAACGTCTTGCCGCCGTCGCTCGAGCGCCAGGCGTCCACGTTGAGGACCCACGCCGTTTCGGGATCCTTCGGATCGGCGTAGATGTGGTGGTAGTACCACGCGCGCTGGCGCAGATTGCGGTCTTCCGATCCACGCTCCCAGGTGTCGCCACCATCGTCGGAGCGGAAGACCGCGCCGTCCTCGGCCTCGACGATCGCGAACACGCGGCCGCTCTTCGCCGGCGAGACCGCGATGCCGATCTTGCCCAGCGTTCCCTTTGGCAAGCCTCGCGCGCGGCTGATCTCGGTCCAGGTGTCGCCCGCGTCCGTCGAACGGAAGATGCCGCTGCCCGGTCCACCCGAGACGAGCTCGTGCGGGCGCCGGATGGCCTCCCAGATCGTCGCGAAGAGGATGCGCGGATTGTTCGGGTCCATCGAGATGTCGATCGCGCCGGCGCGCTCATTCCGGTACAGCACGCGCTTCCACGTCTTCCCGCCGTCGCGGGAGCGGTAGACGCCGCGCTCGGTGTTCGTGCCATGCGCATGTCCGAGCGCTGCCACGTACACGGTGTCGGGGTCGTCGGGATGCACCCGCAGCTTGCCGATGTTCCGCGTGTTCTCGAGGCCGAGGTGCGTCCATGTCTTGCCCGCGTCGGTCGAGCGGTATACGCCATCGCCGTGCGACACGTTGCCACGGATGCAGCTCTCGCCCATGCCGGCGTAGACGACGTTGGGATCGGAGCGGGAGACCGCGATCGCTCCCACCGACGCACGCTTGAAGAACCCGTCGGACACGTTCTCCCAGTACACGCCGCCGTCGCTTGTCTTCCAGACGCCGCCGCCGGTCGAGCCGAAATAGAACGTGTTCCGATCGCGCACGTCGCCGGCGACCGCGCCGACGCGGCCACCGCGGAACGGGCCGGCGTTGCGCCATTCGAGCTTGTCGAGGAAGTTCGGGATGATGCCGCGGTTTCCGCCCGGGCGGGCCGCGCGCGCGCGACGGCGGACCGGCATGGTGAGACCTCCCCCAAAGTGACTGCTGATCGAGTGCTGCGGCGTGAGCCTAATGGTTGTGGCTAGAATCTGCGCCGTATGGAAAAGGTGTACGAGCTCCTCGATGTCCGCCCGAGCGTACTCACCGTCGTCACGCTGCTCTCGCTCGCGATCGCGTTCGGTATCGCCGAGTCGTTCTACAAGTTCCACAGCTTCACGCTCGAGGTCGGTGCGTTCCTGGTGACCTGGTTCGTGCTTCGGCGCATCGGGCTGCTCTTCGTCAAGCGCTAGGGCCGTCGTGTCGTCCTGCTGCCAGCCGGGAGACTACGACAAGTTCTTTGACGAGAAACACGCGCGCACGAAGGCGCGCGACTACGCGCGTAAGGGCCTCGGCGACGACGCGCGGCGCATCGTCGATCTCGTACGCGGCCGAATGACGCCCGGATACAGCGTGCTCGAGGTCGGCGGCGGCGTCGGCGAGATCGCAATCGAGCTGCTTCGTGACGGCGCGGCGCGCGTCGTCAACGTCGAGCTCGCGACCCGATACGAGACCGTGGCCGCCGAGCTGATCCGTGAACGCGGTCTCGGCGACCGGGTCGAGCGGCGCCTTGGTGATTTCGTGCGCGACGCCGACAGCCTGCCCGCGGCGGACGTGGTGGTCATGAATCGTGTCGTCTGCTGCTATCCGGATGCCGACGCGCTCGTCGGCGCCGCCGCCGATCACACGCGGCGCCTGCTCGTCATGACCTTCCCCGTCGACCGGTGGTGGATCCGCGTGGGTCTCGGAATAGCGAACGCGCTGCTCGCGATCCGCGGCGGCCGCTTCCGCGGGTACGTCCACCCGACGCGCGCTGTGCTTGGGGCGGCGAAGCATCACGGTCTACGGCCAGTCGTGCATCACCGCGGACTGATCTGGCAGATCATCGCGCTCGAGCGCTGGGCTACCAGCGGTGGTACGCCGGGTGGCCCGGCTTGACGGCGACGAACGTTCCCAACGATGTCGCGCAGACCTTGCCACCGGCGCGCAGCTCGGCTTCGACGGTGGCGCGATCGTCGTCCACGTCGACCTGACGCGCGACGATCTCGATGTCCCCGTCGGTCGGTGTCGGCCGCTTGAGCTTGATCGAGTACTCCGCGGTCACGGTGCACGGCGGCTCGCCCGCACCGGACCGCTTCATCAGGTGATACGCGGCGGTCCAGTTCGAGTGGCAATCCATGAGCGTGCCGATGACGCCGCCGGAGAGCGTGCCGTCGTACGCCTCGTGGAACTTCTCAGCGCGCCACGTCGCGACGACCTCATCGCCGCGTACGTGGCTCTTCACCCGTAAGCCTCTTTCATTGCGGGGACCGCAGCCGAAACACGTGCCGTTCGGCGCGTAGCGGTCTTGCAGCGCGGCGTCTTCGCCCAAGTCGACGAGGTTAGCCGCGGACGGAGCTAGCCGCCGAAGCGCACCTCGCGACCCCGGCCATCGCGCAGTTCGCGTGCTTTGTCCTTCGTTCGTGCGCGATTCCCATCGCCGTGTTGGCCGTCAGCCTTCTGCTCGAGCCGCTGCGCGGTCTCGTTCGGCTCGCGCGTCGGGGGCTGGCCCTCTTGGTTGCGCGGAGTCTGTGTGTCGTTCATGACGACCTGGCATTGCAGAGGCTGTGCCCGCCGCGATATCGCGAGCAAATCGTAGGTATCAGCGGACGTCGATGATCCAGAACACTCCCTGGTCTTCGAGCCAGACCGTTCCATCGATCACCGGCCGCAGGTTCAGCCGGTAGATGCCGCGCGCGACGGGCGCGCGCACCTTGAAGCGGAATTCACCGACCTCGCCTGGCGCCACGGTCGGCGTATAGGTCGTCGCGATGCGGTCGTCCCAGAGCCAGTCCGCGGCCATACCCAGCCGATACGGTTCCTTGTCGTCGCGGTTGAGGCCGAGGTTCGCCTGACGTCCCCAGATGCCGCGCGTCCAGGTCTCGGTCCCGGTG
Organism: Chloroflexota bacterium; assembly: GCA_031404235.1. Classification (GTDB taxonomy): domain Bacteria; phylum Chloroflexota; class Limnocylindria; order P2-11E; family P2-11E; genus CF-39. The sequence goes on along the minus strand of JANNHF010000055.1, from coordinate 28,649 downwards.
TTGGTGAACTTGATCCAGAAATCGGCGACCTGCCCTGGCGACATGATCAGGTAGTTCGATTGGCTCTGCCAGCGCGAGTGCCAGCCGGCTTCAAGTGCGACGCCTGCCGCGCCGCGCGCGAGACCCGAGTTCGGATCGACCATCAGCGAGGACGTATCGACCGCGTCGAACGCGCCGGCCGGGATGCGCTTCATCTCGGAGATGAGCTGATCGGGCCACGCCGCAACGTTCCCCTGGAAGTACCAGTTCGATCCGTTGTCGGCGAGGATGAGGCCGTAGCGCTGCATCGCGCGCAGGATGATCTGCGCCTGCGCGCTGTACCCCGCGAAGCTGAAGTCGGCACGCAGGCGGAAGCGCGCGCCCATCGGCGGCAGTGAGGCGTCGCGAGCGGCGCCGGCCTGGTGGCGCGCGGGCCACACGAAGCTGCGGTCCGTGCGCTGCGCCGTGAAGCGGATCGCGTGATCCACCACGCCGCGCAGGACCTCGTCGTACCTCAGCACACCCGGCCAGATCGGCAGACCCGCCGCATCGGCGCTCGTCCACGTCGAAGGCCGCAGCGCCTGCGATTTGAGGTCGAACACCGCCCCGGAGCCGGCGGTCGGCGTGCCGCCGTTCCAGGACGCGGCGAAGAGCTCGTACAGGACGCAGGTGTCCTTGTTGAGCATGAAGGCGTGCGCGTCGCTCGCGGGCTCGATCGGCGTGCTTGCGGTGAACGGGTACGCAACGTCGTCGCTCTCGTCGGCGTAATCGAACGAGACGCGCCGTGTCGGCGTGGTGTTGTCGACGACTTGCAGCTGGTAGGCGTACGGCCCGCCGAAATCGGGGTGCAGCAGGCGCGATGGCCCGCCCATGTTCGCGAGCCACGCCGCGCTCATCGGATGCACCGGCAGGTTCTGGATGCTCGAGTGCCACACATTGTTGTCCGGATAGATCGGGCAGTTGGGCGCCTCGGGCATCGCCGACGCGGCCGCTGGTGCGCTCTGTGGAACGAGCAGCGCGAGCGCGACCGACAGCGCCATCAACCTACGGAACATCACCGCCTTCAACGCTGGAGCACGAAATACGGTCCGAATAGCCGTACTCTTGACACGCCGAACAGACGTTCCATATCGTGCTCGTTCTCGTGAGAACATCCGTTCGCTTCCCTGCCCGCACCACCCTGGAGCAGATCCTCGACGGCTTCCGGCGCGACGCGCAGTTCCAGGAGATGGTCACGCGCTGGGAGACGCTTCCGGCGCGGCCCGCCCGCTATGCGCCGTTCCCTGACTGGCTCGACGGGCGCATCACGGCGGCACTGCGCCGCCGCGGCATCCAGCAGCTCTACTCGCACCAGGCCGCCGCGCTCGAGGTCACGCGCGCGGGCAAGCACACCGTCGTGGTCACGCCGACCGCGTCAGGCAAGACACTCTGCTACGACCTGCCGGTCATCGACGCGATCGCGAAAGATCCGTCGGCGCGCGCGCTCTACCTCTTCCCGACGAAGGCGCTCGCGCAGGACCAGCTCGCGGAGCTCGAGCGCCTCTCCGCCGACATCGACATCGAGCTCAAGACGTTCACGTACGACGGCGACACGCCGCCACAGGCGCGCGCCGCGATCCGCAGCGCGGGCCACGTCGTCATCAGCAATCCGGACATGCTCCACACCGCGATCCTCCCCCACCACACGAAGTGGGTGAAGCTGTTCGAGAACCTTCATTACGTGGTCCTCGACGAGCTGCACACATACCGCGGCGTCTTCGGCAGCCACGTCGCGAACGTGCTGCGCCGCCTTCGCCGCATCTGCGCGTTCTACGGATCGCATCCGGTGTTCATCTGCACGTCCGCGACGATCGCGAATCCCGGCGAGCTCGCGCAACGTCACGTCGAGGGCGAGGTCGTCGTGATCGACGAGTCCGGCGCGCCGCGTGGCGAGAAGATCGTCGTCTTCGTCAACCCGCCGGTCACGAACCGCGCGCTCGGCATCCGCCGCAGCGCGCTCCTCACCGGCCGCGATATCGCAGCGACGCTTCTCGCTTCCGGCGTGCAGACGATCTCGTTCACGCGCTCACGCGTCCAGACCGAGCTCCTGCTCACCTACCTGCGCGACCGCTTCCCGCAGCCGCAGTGGCCGCCGGACCTGGTGCGCGGCTATCGCGGCGGCTATCTCCCCAGTGAGCGGCGCGCCATCGAGCGCGGCCTGCGCGACGGCTCGATCCGCGGCGTCGTATCGACCAATGCGCTGGAGCTCGGCATCGACATCGGCGCGCTGCAGGCGGCCGTGCTCGTCGGCTATCCGGGGACCGTCGCGTCCACCTGGCAGCAGATGGGCCGCGCCGGACGGCGCGAGGAGCTGTCGGCGGCCTTCATCGTCGCGACGTCGCAGCCGACGGACCAGTACATCGTGCAGCACCCCGAGTACGTGCTCGAGCGCCCGCCCGAGGCCGGCCTCATCAATCCCGACAACCTCCACGTGCTCGTGCAGCACATCAAGTGCGGCGCGTTCGAGATCCCGTTCGAGAGACGCGAGCGCTTCGGCACCGAGGACACGCCCGGCGTCCTCTCCTACCTCGACGAGCAGGGCATCCTCCACGAAGCCGACGGCCGCTACCACTGGTCCGCGCAGTCGTTCCCGGCGGAAGGCATGTCGCTTCGCACCGCGACGAGCGACAACGTCGTCATCGTCGACCAGACGGGCCCCCGCGCCGGAGGCGCAGGGTCGGAGCAGGGCGGAAAGCACCGTGTGATCGGCGAGGTCGATCGCTTCGGGGCGCCCATGATCCTCCACGAGCAGGCGATCTACCTCCACGAGTCCAAACAGTTCCAGGTCGAGCGCCTCGACTGGGAGAACTCCAAGGCCTACGTGCGCGAGGTGAAGGTCGACTACTACACCAACGCCGGCGTCGCCGTGCGCATCCGCGTGCTCGACGAGTTCGACCGCAAGGACGCGCGCGAGGCGCGCGGCTTCGACCGCGCGCACGGCGAGGTCCTCGTGAGCGCGCTCGCCACGATCTACAAGAAGCTCACGCTGTACACGAACGAGAACGTCGGTTGGGGCAAGATCCATCTCCCCGAGCAGGAGCTGCAGACGACGGCTTTCTGGTGCGCGCTTCCCGCGCGCCCGATAGCCGGATGGCCGAAGGAACGCGTCGAGATCGCGCTCGCCGGTCTCGGCAATCTGCTGCACGGCCTCGCGCCGCTCTTCCTGATGTGCGACCCCCACGACCTTGGGATGGCCGTCGAGGTGCGCTCGCCGCATACCGAGCGGCCGACGATCTATCTCTTCGACATGACGCCGGGCGGCATCGGCTTCTCCGAGCGTCTCTTCCGTTCGTACGACGCGCTGCTCGAGCGAGCGCGCGAGCACCTCGAGGCCTGCGGCTGCGGCTCGGGCTGCCCGTCCTGCGTCGGGCCGGCGTACGCCCTCGGCGCCGACGTACGCGAGTCCGTCGCGCATCTGCTCTCCCTGGCTTGAACGATCTACGAGCTCGTGTCGCCGCGATCGTCGAGCGCGATCGCCGTCGCCATGGGGAGGCGGGCGTCGACGGTGGCGCTGGCACCGAAACCCTCTCTAAGCGCGAAACCCCCTCCCAGCGGGGCGGGGACCCCTCGCGCGCGGGGGCCCTCGGTGCCAGCGCCTCCACCGGAGAGCCGTTCTCTGTGCACGAGCAGCGCATCGCGATCGACGATCTCGGACTCCAGATCGTTGGCAGGGGAGCGTGCGATCCGCTGTTACTCGCGCATCTCGGCCTCAAGGGCGAAGCGCCGGCCCGATGGCAGGACGTCCTGTGGTTAGACACGGAAACCACAGGGCTTGCGGGCGGCACAGGAACGTACGTCTTCCTCCTCGGAATCGCGTACTTCTCCGAGGGCGAGCTAGTACTACGGCAACACCTGCTCCACGACATCGGCCAGGAGCTCCCGTTCGTCGCCGCCGTGCAGAACGAGGTCGAGCGCTTCCATGCTTGCGCCTCGTACAACGGCAAGAGCTTCGACCTCCCGCTGCTGCGCACGCGGTGGGTCATGACGCTGCGGAGCGAGATCACCGTCGACGAGTCGCACCTCGATCTGCTGCATCCCGCGCGTCGGCTCTGGCGCGACCGCTTCGGTTCGACCGGGCTCAAACAGCTCGAGGAGTCGCTATTCGACGAGGGCCGCATCAACGACATACCGGGCGCGCTCATCCCCGACGCGTATTTCCATTACCTGCGCAAACGCGACCCGAAGATCATCGCGCCGGTGCTCGAGCACAACGCGCGCGACATCGTGTCGCTCGTGCGCATCGCCGACCGCGTCGCGCTCGCCGTCCTCGCCGCCCGTAGCGGCCGAGCGCCAGACCACGCGCCGGCCGCATACGCCCTCGCGCGATCGTTCGAGCGCACGGGCGAGCTCGACGCGGCCTTCGCGTGCTTCGAGAGCGCGTACTTCGACGGCGACAACGCCCTGCGCGTCAAGCTCTCGCTCGCCTTCGCCCGGGAGCTGGAGCGCCGGTCCGAGCTGGAGCGAGCGCTGCACATGGTGGAGACACTGCTCGAGCTCGGCCTCGGCTCGCCTCGTTGGCGCGAGCAGGCCGAGAGCCGAGTGCGCAGACTGGCGAAGAAGAGATGGCGACAGCTCGCGACAGCAAGCTGACGATCCGCCCGCTGACGGCGTCCCGTGTGGACGACGTGAAGACGGTGACGCGCGGCACGTGGGGCTCCGCGTGCTGGGACCTCTTCCCGCGCTACACGGCGAAGCAGCAGCGCGCGCTAGGCATCACCAGCGGGCCCGGGACGGCCGAGGAGCGGCGTCGAGCAGCGCTCGCGAAGCTGGCGCGCCGCCGGAAGAACTCCGCGGGCCTGATCGCGTACCAGGATCGCGAGCCGATCGGCTGGATCTCGCTTGGGCCGCGCTATGACTACTCGCGGGTCGACAACTCGCGTGCGACGCCGCCAGTCGACGCCGTCGCGGTGTGGGTCATCCCGTGCATCACGGTGCGTCGCGGCCACCGCGGGGAGGGCGTCGCGGTGGCGATGATCCGCGCGGCGGTCGCATATGCCGGAAGACGCGGGGCTCCCGCCGTCGAGGCCTATCCCCGGACAAAGGGCAAGCGCGTGCACGACGACCTCGCGTTCTTTGGCACCGAAGCCATGTTCGCTAAGGCCGGATTCCGCAAAGTGCGCGGCGTGCTGCCTCGCCTCCCCAAGGGCTGGACGCCACGCGTCACTATGCGTGCGACATGCGGATCATCGCCGAGGATCTCGTCGGCCTCGCCGAGGCGCTCGAAGCCCGCGCGCTGACCAGCAGCGCGCTCGTCGAGCGCGCACTGCGCCGTTACGCCGAGACGGAGCCGCAGATCCACGCCTTCGCCTGGCTGGATGCGGCACGCGCCCAGCGGCTCGCCGTGGCGTCGGACGAGCGCCGGCGCTCCGGCAGCGCGGTCGGTCCGCTCGAGGGCGTGCCCATCGGCGTGAAGGACATCTTCGACACGGCCGGCATCCCGACGGAGAACGGCAGCGCCCTGTTCGCGGGTCGCGTCCCGGAGGCGAGCTGCGCGGCAGTGCTCGCGGCGGAGGCGGCCGGCGCGATCGTGCTCGGCAAGACGATCACCGCCGAGCTCGCCTTCATGACACCGGGGCACACGCTCAATCCTTGGGATCCGTCGCGCACGCCGGGCGGTTCGTCGATGGGATCCGCCGCCGCGGTCGCCGCAGGCGTCATTCCGGCCGCGATCGGCTCGCAGACGAACGGGTCGGTCATCCGCCCCGCCGCGTTCTGCGGGGTCGTCGGCTTCAAGCCGACGGTGGGCCGCATCCCGACCGAAGGCGTGTTCGAGTTCTCGCGGACGCTCGACCACGTGGGCGTGTTCGCGCTGAGCGTGCGGAGCGCTGGACTGCTCGCCGCGATCCTGGCGGGCGAGACGGAGCGCGCGCCGCACGCGGATCACCACCAGACGCCGCGTTTCGCAGCGCTGCGCACGAGCGAATGGGAGCACGCCTCGGACGACATGCGCGAGCGATTCCAGGCCGACGTCGATGCGCTGGCCCTGGTCGGCGGACCGGTGGAATGGCCGGAGCCACCCGCGGGCCTCGACGATGCGCCCCGCATCCTGCGCACGGTGATGCTGTACGAAGCCGGGCAGGCGGTCCTGCCCAAGGTCGCGCGCCGCCCAGAGGCAGTGAGCGCTCACGCACGAGCGCAGCTCGCAGAAGGCGCACGGATCGACTACCGCGTCTACGCCGAGGCGCTCTCCGCGCGCGACCGGCTCGTCGCGACGTTCCTCGACTGGGCGTCGGGCTACGACGCCATCCTCACGCCGCCAGCTCTCGGCGAGGCGCCGACGCCGGATACGACCGGGGATCCGCGGTTCTGTTCGCGCTGGTCGCTCGTTGGCGCGCCCGCGATCACGATCCCCACCGGCCTCGGACCGCATCGGTTGCCGCTGGGACTTCAGCTCGTCGGCGCGCCTGGCGACGACGAGCGGCTGCTCACGGCAGCGACGTGGGCCGAGGCGATGCTGCCGTCGATCGGCGCGCCGCCGATCTGATCAACTCAACGCAGGGCTTCGCCCCTACCACTCCGAAATTTGGGGCGCGATGTCGCAGACGAACGCGATCATCCTTCGGGAGTACGGCCGCCGCGCCACCGTAGACTCGTCATATGCGAGTACGGGTCGGCTGCGAGTTCGGCTGGGAGACGGAAGCTTCTGTCCCGATGTTCATGCTCGTGCGGCCCCGCATGGACGCCGAACATGTCGCGGTCTACGAGTCGAAGTGGATCGAGCCGCCCGAGATCCCGCTCCACGAGTATCACGATGTGTACGGCAACATCTGTTGGCGCTTCGTTGCGCCGCCAGGCCTCACGACGGTCCGCTACGACGCTGTCGTGGAGATCCCGCCGACGGCCGATCCCGTCGTGCCGGGCGCCCTGCTCCATCCCGTCGAGGATCTTCCGGACGAAACGATCGTCTTCACGCTTCCGAGCCGCTACGTGGAATCCGACCAGCTGCTCGATGACGCGTGGAAACTATTCGGTGCGACGCCTCCGACATGGGAGAGGATCCAAGCCGTTTGCGACTGGGTCCATCAGAACATCGAATTCCGGAACGGGTCGTCCACGCCGAGCACGACCGCACTCGATATCTACAAGCAGCGTGCCGGCGTGTGCCGCGATTTCGCGCTCCTCGCGGTCGCGTTTTGCCGAGCCCTGAACATCCCGGCCCGTTACACGTTCGGATATCTCCCCGACATCGCGATCGAAGCGCCTGACGTGCCCATGGATTTCCACACCTGGTTCGAGGCCTACGTCGGCGGTCGCTGGTACACCTTCGACGCCCGCCACAACACACCGCGCGTCGGGCGGGTGGTCATCGGACGTGGGCGAGATGCGGTGGACTGCGCGCTCTCGACCGCATTCGGGTCCGCGCGGCTCGCGCGGTTCGTGGTCTGGTCTGACGAGATCACCGCCGAGCGGCCGGGCGGCCCGCCGGCGGAAGAGGATGCCGACCGCCAGGAAGCGGCCGCGCACCCCGAGCCATGACCGACTGGTCGCGCGTGACCCGTGCGGTGTACCGGGTCCGGCAGCACTACCGCTACAGCTACGGCGGCCCGGTCTGGGACGTCAAGCAGCGACTGATCATGATCCCGCGTGACCAGGAGGGCGATCAGCGCGTCCTCGGACACGATCTCGCGATCCGCGGAAACGATGGCGAGACAGAGGTGACGTGGATCCGCGATGAGTTTGGCAATCGCGTCGCCAATGCGATCGTTCAGCGAGTGACGCACGCGGTCGATTTCGAAGCGATCTTCCACGTCGAGCGCGACGCAACGAGATCCGGCGCCCGGCGGGCAGCGCCGTGGAATACCGAGGGCGGCCCGGGTCGGTATCTGCACCCCACGGCGCTGACGGCACCGGACGAGCGCTTGTCGAGCGCCGCGCGTGAGATCCTCCACTCATCGGACGACCCGCGCGACCGCGCGGAGCGCGCGCACAACTGGGCCTCGGGGAGCATCACCTATCAGTACGGCGTGACCGGCTACACGACGCCCGCGGCCATGGCGCTGCACTTCCAGAAGGGCGTGTGCCAGGATTTCGCGCACATCCTGCTCGCGCTCCTTCGACTCCTCGGCATCCCGTGCCGGTACGTTTCTGGTCACATGCTCGGGGAGGGCGCCGCTCACGCGTGGGTCGAGGCGTTGCTCGCCGATGCGGACGCACCGGACCAGGTGGAAGTCATCGCCTACGACCCGACGCATCATCGGCGCACGCGAATGGACTACATCACGGTCGCGACCGGCCGCGACTTCGCCGACGTCACCCCGACCTCCGGAACGTACGGCGGTCCCGCGCTCGGGAGGCTTGCGTCCACGAAGCACGCGGAGATCGTTGAGCTGAACACGCCGGCGGCGCAGGGCGTCGCATGATCACGCAGCGCTCGCCGCTCGCGGCCTATGACCCGACCGCCTTCTGGGACGAGATGTTCTCCGCGCCTGGCGTCGTGCGTCCGCATTACGCCGCGCTCGCCCGGCGGCTGGAGACACTCTCCGCGGACGAGGTCACGCGCCGGCAGCGGGCCGCGGACATCAGCTTTCAGGCACGCGGCATCACGTTCGCGGTCAATCAGGACCCCAGCGGCGTCGAGAAGATCATGCCGTTCGATCTGATCCCGCGGATCATCCTGGCGGAAGAGTGGAGCCGCATCGAGCGCGGGCTCGAGCAGCGCGTCCGCGCGCTCAATCTGTTTCTCCACGACATCTATCACGATGGGAAGATCCTCGGCAGCGGTCTGATCCCGCCCGAGCTCATCCTGGGCGCTCGCGGCTACCGCCGCGAGGTGCGTTCGGTCGAGCCGCCGCTCGGGGTGTACACGCATGTCGTCGGGAGCGACCTCATCCGCGACCATCGCGGCGACTTCTACGTGCTCGAGGACAATCTTCGGGTCCCCTCCGGGGTCTCGTACGTGGTCGAGAACCGACGCGTACTGAAGCGCGTGTGGCCGCAGATCTTCGCCGACTATCCGATCCGGCCGGTCGAGGGCTATCCCCAGGATCTCCTCAGCGTCCTGCGCGAAGTGGCGCCGCCGATCGGGGATGCCGCGACGGTGGTGCTGCTCACCCCCGGAGTCCACAACTCCGCGTTCTTCGAGCACGCGTTCCTCGCGAAGGCGATGGGGATCGAGATGGTGCAGGGCTCGGACCTCTTCGTGGACGACGGCGCGGTGTTCATGCGGACGACGAGTGGACGACGACGGATCGACGTCATTTACCGGCGTGTCGACGACGACTTCCTCGACCCCCTCGCGTTCCGCCGCGATTCGTTCCTGGGGGTCCCGGGACTCCTCGCCACCTATCGGATGGGTCGAGTCGGCCTCGCGAACGCGCTCGGCACCGGCGTCGCGGACGACAAGGCGATCTACGCGTACGTCCCGACGATCATCAAGTACTACCTCGGCGAGGACGAGATCATCCCGAACGTGAAGACGTATGTCGCGGCGGACCCGAGCGACCGCGCCTACATCCTCGAGCACATCGCGGAGCTGGTCGTAAAGTCTGTGAACGCGAGCGGTGGCTACGGGATGCTCATCGGACCGCACGCGCCGAAAGCCGACCACGAGGCGTACCGTCGCCGGATCCAGGCGGACCCGCGCGGTTACATCGCCCAGCCGACCATCGCGCTTTCACGGCACCCCAGCTGGAGTGAGGGATCGCTCGAGGGCCGGCATGTCGACCTTCGCCCGTACGTACTCTTCGGGAAAGAGATCCATGTGACGCCAGGCGGCTTGACCCGCGTGGCTCTTCGGGCCGGTTCGCTCGTCGTGAACTCATCGCAGGGCGGCGGTGCCAAAGACACCTGGGTGCTCGGCTAGATGCTCGCGCGGGTCGCGGACGATCTCTACTGGATGGCGCGCTACGTCGAGCGGGGCATCGCCGTCTCACGCTTGATCGACGTGACACGGCACCTGGAGCTCGACGTCGGCGTCGAGGAGCGCGACTTCTGGGGACCGCTCGTCGGAGCTGTGGATCTCTCGGCTGAGGATGTGTCCTTCTACCTCCTATCGGATCGCCTGAACCCCGACTCGCTGGTCTCCTGCGTGCGTCATGCGCGCGAGCTCGCTCGCGGGATCCGCGAATCGATCTCGAGCGAGATGTGGGAGGAGCTGAATACGCTTCAGCAGTCGCTCGCGGTGCCAGGCAAGCAGCGACAGGCCCAGGGCGACAGCCTCTCGTTCCAGCGGCTGGTTCGGCAGCGGCTTCAGTACTTTCAAGGGCTCGCGGGCTCGACGCTCGCACACGACGAGCCCTGGCACTTCCTCAGCCTCGGCACCTTCCTAGAGCGGGCGGACGGCGTCGTGCGTCTCCTCCGCCGGCAGGCCCACCTTCTGGCCCCGCGCGACGAAGTGGACGCATCCGACGCCGACATGGTCCGCTGGCTCGCGGTGCTTCGCTCATGCGGGTCGGCAGAGGCGTACGCGCGCTTCTACTCCCTGCGCGTCGAGCCGGCTCGGATCGTGGAGTTCCTCCTGCTCAATCCGGTGTTCCCGCAGTCAGTGCGGTTCGCGCTTGGCGTGGCTGAAGACGCCCTCGGCGCGGTGGCCGCGCTCCGCAGCGCGGCGGCGAACGACCCTGGACCTGGAGTGCGCACGCTCGGGCGCGTGCGCGCCGACGTTGAGCACACGGCCATCGACGAGGTCTTCGAGATGGGCCTCGAGGAGTTCCTGTCCGGCGTGCAGGGATCGATCGCGCAGGTGTCGGACGAGATCGTCGCCACGTACTTGCGGGACGAGCCACAGCACAGCAGGCTCGTCGGAGTCGCACGCGCGGCGATGCTCATGGCGGCTCAGCAGCAGCAACAACAGTGAAGGTCCGCATCGAGCACATCACGCGTTTCGAGTACGACTCGGACGTCGTCGAAAGCGTCATCGACGTCCGGCTCGGCCCGCGCAGCGACGCGGATCAGCGCTGGGGGCGTTTCGAGATAGGCATCGACCCAGCGGGTGCGGTCCGCCGCTACGGCGACGGGTTCGGCAACACCGGATTCCTCGTGACGCTCGCGCGAGCCCACAAGCACCTGCACCTGCGGACGGTCGGGGAGATCGAAACGCTCCTCGTCGATCCGTTCGCGGTCCCCGCGCAGCGGCCCGATCCGCTCGGGCCTTCAGCCCGAGCCGACTATCTCGACCCCTCGCCGCTCGTCGCGGCCGTACCCGAGCTCGCAGCACTCGCTGCGCCCCACCGACCCGCGTCCGCGGAAGACTCCTTCGCGGCGGTGCAGCGGCTGATGCATCTTGTCAACGAGCGCCTCGAGTACGTGCCCGGTGTCACGACGGTCGAGACAACGGTGGTCGACGTCCTCGGTGAGCCGCGTGGCGTGTGCCAGGACTTCGCGCACCTATTGGTCGGGCTGTGCCGCTCCGTCGCGATCCCGGCACGCTACGTGAGCGGCTACATCGTCGCCGCCGCCAGCGGCCCGCGCCGCGGAGGCGGGGCGTCGCACGCGTGGGTCGAGGCGTTCACCCCGACGCACGGCTGGCGCGGATTCGATCCCACGAACGACCTCGTCGCGAGCGCATACCACGTGAAGCTGGCGATCGGACGTGACTACGGTGACGTCCCTCCGCACCGCGGCACCTTCCGCGGCCCCGCACGGGAGGTGTTGTCGGTCGAGGTCTTGACCGCGGTCGCTTAGGCCAGCCGCCAGAACTCATGATCGAGACCCAGATCGTCGAAGAGCGCCTCAGCCTCGTCGGCGGCGAGGCGGCGCCAGTCCGGGTCGAGCTTGTCCTTGTACCACGCGTGCGCGAGTGCGGTCGCCTGCTCGATGGTGAGGATCGCCGACGCGGGCGACTTTGCCTTCTCGCGCCAGCGCTCCGCGTGCTCCTCCGACCGGAAGAGATGGATCGTCGATCAGGTGAAGTAGATGTCCTTCCAGAAGTCGCGCGCCGGCACGCCGACCTGCATGACGGTCCAGGTCTGGAGATCCGTGCCGCCGTCCGCGTCCACCTCGATCACCAGCTCTTCGCCGCAGTCACTGCAGTGCGTTTCCAGCAAGCCAGTCTCGCCGAGCGCCGCCGGGATGCCGAGCGCATCCCATGCGCAGACGCCGAACCACACGCGGCCGGCAGCGGTCACGTAGAAGTCGGTCGGCTCCGCGCAGAACGGGTTGTAGCTGTAGATCTCGTGCGACCCCTTGCGCGGAATGAACACGTGGCCTTCGACCATGCGAGCGAAGGACGCGTCGACCGCGGCGACGTCTTTGCCTATGTCGGAGGCCACCGCCGCGATGGTCGGGATCTTTCCGCGGGTCTTGATCGATCGCGTTATCGCAACGCGGACCTCGCGGTCGAACTCAGCGTCGGTCATTCGCGACGTACTTCACGAGATCGAGCTCGTAATAGCGCGCGGGCCCGACGTAGCGCATTCCCGCCTTCTCCATCACGCGGCGCGACGCGACGTGCTCGGGGAAGCAGATCGCGATGATCTCGCGCAACCCGAGGTCGCGAAAGCCGTAGTCGAGGCACGCGCGTGTGGCCTCCGTCGCGAGACCGCGGCCCCACCACTCCTTCGCGAAGTGGTATGCGACCTCGACCTCCGGGCCCTTGCCTTCGACGTACACCAAGCCGCAGTCGCCGATGAACTCACCGGTCGCGCGCAGCTCGACCGCCCACAGGCCAAAGCCGTGCTCGCGCTCGTGACGGATGAAGCGCTCGACCGCGCCGCGTGTGCGCTCGACTGAGGGCGAGGCGCCGCGCGGGATGAACTTCATCGTCTCCTCGTCCCCGAACACGCGCTCGTGCAGCATCTCGGCGTCGGATATCTCGAACGAGCGGACGACGAGGCGCGGCGTTTCGATCGGGAACGCCAGTGCGCGGCTGGCGCGGTCGGACGTCGGCTCTACGGTCACGGCGCCTTGAGCATAGGGTCGAGGAGCAGGAGCGCGCGCAGCGCGGCGGGCCACGCGAACCAGTCACGCGACACCACCGCGCCGGTCGTCTCGTCGTACGCCTCGGGCAGCAGGCCATCCCAGGTCTCCACGCGCTCCAGACGCTCCCACGCACGGCGCTCGCGGTCGGCGTCGCTCAGCACGCGGGCCACGACGACCTCCTGCAGATCGCCCAGCGGCCACGGATGCGGCGTATGGAGCGAGCCGAGCCCTCCGAGCGCGCCTGCGAAGTAGCCATCGTTCGCCGTGCTCCACGCGAACAGAGTGGTCGCGCGCCACACCGGGTCATCGGCGCCGCAGAAGCCCCAGGCCGGCGCGAACACCGTCGGTAGGTCGTTCGCATCGTGGTAGTGGCGCGGACCCATGGCGCGCGCGCCCCGCACCGCGTACGCGAAGCGGCCCGATTCGGTGAAGCCGGCGAGCGTGGCTTCGCGCACCCCCGTCGCCGCGCGCGGGTCCAGGTCGCGGAGCACGCGCCACAGGAGTACGTGGCTCGAGAAGTGGAAAGGCTGCTCGAGCGGATCGTCCGCCGGAGTCTCGTCGGTGGCGATGAGGCCGAATGTCGTCCGTCGTGCCAGCAGCGCGCGCAGGAGCTCGGCACGCAGCGGCGCGTATCGATCCTGAAGCCCGCTTTCGCCGGTGAGCCGCGCATGATCCTCGAGCAGGAGCAACGGGAAGAGCTGCTGGTCGAGCTGGAAGGCTGGATCCTTCGATGCTCCGCTCGCGAGCGAAGCGCGCGGCCACCATCCACCGGGACGCTCGGCCGCCTCGAAGAGCCAGCGCAGGAAACCGTCGACGACCGAGCGCACGCGCTCGTCGCGAGGTGCGAGCTCCAGCAGCATGCGACACAGGTAGTACGCGTCGCGCGTCCAAACGAGCGGAAGGATCTCGTGGTCCGCGAGCAGCGCGACGAGGCCGTCGCCGGCGCGCGCGGCGGCGCAGTCGAGCGCGTAGGCCGTCGCGCGGCGGACGTGGTGGTCGGACTCAGCCTCGCGTCCGATGCCCTGCCACCACGACCGCCGCTCGCGGACCTCGGCGCCGAGCAGATCGTGGCCCTCGCCCGCGAGCAGCGTCGCTTCGCGGATCGCTTCATCCAGCGTGTCGCCCAGCGCGATCGCCACGACGAACGGCAAGCTCATGTTCGCGGGCACCTCGGCAGCCGACGGCAGCGCGACCGCGGCGGCGGCGCCAAGAGCGCGGTCGTCGACCCAGCTCAGGCGCCCGTCTTCCCCGAAGGTAGGGTGCTCCGGGGCGGACGGCAGGGCTCCACCGGGTGTGAGCTGCGTGTACGCGGCGCGCGCGAGGCGCATCGTGCCCTGCCACTCCGCGACAAAGTGCGTCGCCGTTTCGCGGGACGCGACGCGCACGATCTGCAGCGCGCCGCGGCGTCCGCGCGGCGCGAGCGTCAGCACTTCGATGCGCGCCGTCGCGGTCTCGAGCACCGCGAGCGGCAGCATGTCCTCCACCAGGAACGCCTCGGAATCACCGCGCAGGATGGAGAGGCCGAAGCCGCGTCGCTTCGGTGAGGCGAGGTCGGCGCGGTAGCGGCGCGCTGCCGGCTGATCGCCACGGCTCGCATCGGGGAACGCGGGCATGTCCGTGAGCACGATGCGTCCGTGCGCGGAGTGCGTGATGCCGAGCGACAGCCAGCGGCCGCCCGGTGTGACCGTGCCGGCAACGATGCCGTTGCCAACGTCGAGCGGCTTGTACGGACGCGCGCGGTCGAGTCGCGTCGGGCGCAGGCTAGGCGTCCACCGCGTTGCCGCTGGTCGCGTCCATCCACCGCGCGTGCGCGAGGTCGAACGCGAGATGCACGTCCTGGTCCGGCTTGACGGTCGTGTCGACCGGCGCTTCGACCTTCACGGCTGTCTTGCCGACCATCACCGTGACGAGAGCGTTCGGACCGAGCGGCTCGATCACGAGGACCTTGGCCGGCAGCCCGCGATCGCCGAACTCGATCTGCTCCGCGCGGATGCCCAGGAGCAGCCGGCGCCCGGGTTCGAGCCGCTTCCCGTCGAGCGGGAGGCTGAAGCCTTCGCCGACGAACGACGCGCCCTCGACGGCGCCACCGAGGAAGTTCATCGGCGGGGAGCCGATGAAGCCACCGACGAAGCGCGACGCGGGGTGATCGTAGATGCGCATCGGCGCCTCGCACTGCACGATCACGCCATCACCCATCACGGCGATGCGGTCGCCCATGCTCATCGCCTCGACCTGGTCGTGCGTGACATAGACGGTGGTCCGGCGGACCTCGCGGTGGAGACGCTTCAGGTCCGCGCGCGCCTGCAGCCGCAGCAACGCATCGAGGTTGGAGAGCGGCTCGTCCATGAGCAGCACCGGTGCGTCCATCACCACCGCGCGGGCGACGGCGACGCGCTGGCGCTGGCCGCCGGAGAGCTGCGACGGATAGCGGTCGAGGAACCCCTCCAGCGCGAGCAGCGCCGCGCCGTCCTTCACGCGACGGTCGACCTCCGCCTTGGGTCGCCCGTGCATCCGCAGGCCGAACCCGATGTTCTGAGCGACCGTCATGTGCGGGAACACCGCGTAGCTCTGGAACACCATCGCGATCTCACGCGCCCGTGGCGCGAGGTCCGTGACATCGCGGTCGCCGATGAAGACCTTCCCTCCGTCGACGTGCTCGAGCCCCGCGATACAGCGCAGCAGCGTCGTCTTGCCGCAGCCGGACGGGCCAAGGAGCACCAGGAACTCTCCGTCCTTCACCTCGAGGCTCACGTCGCGAAGCACCGGCGACTTGCCGAAGATCTTCGTCACGTTCTGGATGCGGATGCCGGCCATCGCTCAGCGCCCTCCCCACAGATTCAGCAGGTAGCGCCGCATGAAGAAGATGAACACGACCGCCGGCATGACCATGAAGAATCCGCCGGCGAACTTGAAGTACAGCGGCGACTGCTGCAGCGCCGACAGCACCTGCGCGGGCAGCGTGCGTTGACGGAGCGTGAGGATGGATGACGCGAACACCTCGTTCCACGAGATCACGAAGGTGAAGATCGCGGCCGCGGCCAGGCCTGGGAGCGCCAGCGGCAGCGCGATGCGCAGGAACGCGGTGAAGCGCGAGCACCCCAGCGTCATCGCCGCCTCCTCGAGCTCGTTCGAGACGCCCGCGAAGACTCCGGCAGTGACCAGGATCACGAACGGGAGCGCCATGGCTGTGTGCACCAATGCGACGCCGAACACGTTGTCGTAGAGACCAAGACGCAGAAAGGCGACCGCGAGCGGGATCGACAGGATGGCGACGGGGAACATCTTCGTCGCAAGCACCACGACCTGGAATCCCTGACGGCCGCGGAAGTGAAAGCGCGCGAGCGCGTATCCCGCGGGCGCGCCGAGCGCGAGGCTGATCGCGATGGTGATGAGCGCCACCACGATGCTGTTGATCACCGACGGGAAGACGCCCGTCGAGCCAAGGAAGTACGCCATCGTCTCGGTGGAGAACGCGGTCGGCAGCAGTGGTTTCGGGTACACGAACACATCGTCGGGACGGCTGAACGCCGAGAGCGCGATCAGATAGAAGGGCACGATCACCCATGCCGCGAGCAGGATCGCGCTCCCGTAGATGAGCGCTCGGTCCCAGGCGCGAGCGTTCACGCGCGCTTCACCTCGGCTTCGCGCAGCCCGAGGACCTTGAGGTACACCACCGTGAAGACCACGGTCAGCCCCAGGAGCACGATCGCATATGACGCTGCGAGGTGAGCGTTGCGGTTGTTCGCGTACCAGCTGTACGCCTCACCGGCGATGACGGGCATATTCCGCCCGGCCAGCGCCAGCACGACCGCGAACGTCTGGAACGCGAAGATCGTCCGGATGATCAGCGCCGACTGCAGGCTCGGCCGGAGCAACGGGAGCACGACGTAGATCGTTCGACGGATACGGTTCGCGCCGAACAGGTCGGCCGCCTCGAAGTAGTCGCGTGGTATGAGCTGCAGGCCCGCGACGAGGATCACCATGACGATCGACGTCGCCCGCCACGTCTCGGCGATGACGATCGTGGCGAAGAGCGCCGGTAGGTTCTCGTACGAGAGGTAGATGATCGGCGTCTCGAGGATCCCCACGCCCTGCGCGACGGTGTTGAGGTACCCCCGCTCCGTGAACACCGAGAGCCACAGGATCCCGGCTGCCAGGTCGGAAATGGCGAGCGGGATCGCGTAGATGTAGAGGAACCACTGGTGGCCCTTGAAGCGTGAGTGGATGAGCAGGGCCATCGCAAGCGCCAGAACGATCTGAAGCGGCACGATGAGGACTATGAGGATCAGCGTGTTCCGCCACGCGTCGCTGAAGTTCACGTCGATGACCATGCGTTCCAGGAACTCAGTGGTGAAAGCACCCGAGTCGGCCTGCACCGCGAGCAGCAGAGCCTGGATCATCGGGATGAGGATCAGCAGGCCGAGGTAGATCAGAGAAGGAAGGAGGAGCGCGAACGGAAGGATGTCTTCCGTCCGCGCTCGCATCCGCATCATGTCCTAGAGCCTGATCACTTCACCTGGCAGGGCCCGGTTGACGTGCCATCCGGACCCCAGCACTTCGCATTGGCATCGGTCATGACCTTCTGGATGATGGCCGCCTGCTCGTTCAGGACGGTCTGGATGTTCTCGCCCTTCACCACGATGCGTTGGAACGTGTTGAGGATCGCGGTGTTGAATTCGCCGCCCTTCGCGCCCAGGCCGACCGGTAGCGGCACGACCTTTGCGTCGGCTGAGCCGGACTGCTTGGCGACCGCGTCAGCCTCGAGCTTGAGCCCCTTGTCGAGGTCTGTCGGCATCGCAACGTTGGTCACCGGGAAGAAGCTGTTCTCACGAAGGGTCGTGATCTGCGTCTCCGGCTTGAGCAGGTAATCGATGAGCGCGTTCGCGCCGTTCGCATTCGGCGTCGTCTTGGGGATGCCGAGTCCGATCACGACGCTCATGTAGTAGCGGCCCTTCGGTCCCGCCGGCGCCGGTGCCGTCACGAAGTCGTCCGGCTTGGCCTTCAGCGCTTTGATCAGCCGCGCGGCGTGGTCCATCGCGACCCAGACTTCGCCGGACTGGAGCGGCTCTTCCATGTTCGCGTAGGTCGTGGACTGGGGGTTCGAGTACGACCAGAGCTCCTTGATCTTCCCCCACATGGTCGCGGCTTCGGCGCTCTTGAACGAGGTCACGAGGCCGCCGGTGAACGACGGGTACCAGTAGCCTTGGAGCAGTCGGTGGATGAGGCCGTTCGTGCCGACCGGCCACCCGAATCGCTTCTGCCCGGTCTTGTCGAAGATGTTCTTCGCCCACGCGATGAGCTGGTCGTAGGTCAGCGCCTGGACATCGGCACCAGCCGGCAGGTACTGCAGTGCCTGCTTATTGGCGGCGAGGAAGTACGTCGCCTGCATCCACGGGATGTAGAGCTGTGTGCTCCCACCGAACTTTCCGAGGGTGAGCATGTCGCCGTTGATCTTCTTGTCCGCGTTGCGCGTCACGGCCGCAGAAAGGTCGCTGAGGTAGTTCCCCACGACGAGCGATCCGTATTGGCCGTTCTCGAGCCCGATGATGCCGATCGAGCCGGTACCGCCCGCCTTCGACTCGGCCGTGATGCGGTCGATGATCACCGGCTCCTGGTCGGTGACGTACTCGACGGACGCGCCGGTCCAACCGGTAAGGATCTTCTTGCGCATCGCCTCCTGCTCGGTCACCGGCGAGAACTGCGTCGACGCGAAGACGAAAGTCTTGCCGGCATCGGTGGCGGTCGGGCCGGTCGCGCCGCCGCCGGCCGGAGCTCCCGTTGTTGAACACGCGGTGAAGAGGATCGCGAGCGCCCCGGCGATGCCGAGCGCGCGCACGCGGCTGGAACGCTTCATCTCTTTACCTCCCCTCGAGGTGTTCCGAAACTCTATGCGTCCCGGTACGAAAGTGCGACTTGGAGCACCTCGGCTGGTCGCGCCAGCGCGTCGAAGGCAGCGGGCGCCTCCTCGACTGGCAGCGTCTGCCGCGGCAGACCCCCGAGGATCACTGCTCTGCGGCGGGCGAGGTCGATGCCAAAGTTTCGCAGCGCTCCGATCTCCCATCGCGGATGGAGGTTGCCGATCTGGCCTGACCGCACTTCGACACCGTTGTGATGGAACTCGTCGCCGAGGAACAGGCCGGCGGCCTCCCCTTGATAGAAACCGACGGCGACGACGGTGCCCCGGCGTCGTACGACGCGGATGGCCTCGTGAAGGGCGCGGGTGCTACCCGAGCACTCGAACGCAACGGGGATGCCGTCGGAGCCATGCTCGCGTTTGAGGCGCTGCGCCACGTCGTCGCCCGCCGCGTCCAGCGGCATTAACCCGAGGGACTTGGCGATCGCGAGCCGCTGCGGCAGGCGATCGACCGCGTACACCGTCGTCGCGCCCGTCGCCCGCGCGACCTGCGCGAGGATCAGCCCGACCGGTCCGCAACCGAAGACGACCACCGGCGCGCCGGCATGCCGTTCCTCGGCGTACGCGACCGCGTTCACGGCGATCGGCAGCATTTGCGCGAGGTCCGCGCCGTCCTCGAACGACAGCTCCGCAGGCAAACGCTGCGCACGCGCGTCCGCGACCCGAAGTGTGGTGAACTCGGTGTGCCGCCACCTACCGAAGACACGCATGCCCGGACGCACGTCCGGGTCACTGCTCGCAACGATCGTGCCGGCCGCGCGGTACCCGAACACGATGGGGTGATCCTGCGTGGGCGCGCCTGATGTGAAGAGGCGCAGCTCCGGATCCCACGTCTTGTGCAGGTATGGATTGCTCGCGTCGCGCCCGACGTACGTCATCTCGGTCCCGGGACTGATCACCGAGAGCTCGGTCCGCACCCGCACCATCCCGGGAGCGAGTGCGCCGAGCGGGTAGACATGGCACTCGATGTCGCCGTCCGCCGTGATCCGGACGGTGCGGCCGCCGATCTCGCCACGCTCCGCGAGACGATCGGCCAGGCTCACACGAGTCCCGCTTCGGCGATCTTCGAGCGAACATAGGCGACGGACGCCGGCAGGACCACATCGGCATCGCCCGAGAGCTCGGCGAGCTCGAACGACGCGTAGCCACGATATTTCAAGCGCGCCAGCGCGGCGAAGACCGGCACCAGATCGAGGTGGCCGCGGCCTGGCTCGTGACGCTGCGAGTCCGCGAGATGCACGTACGCGAGCCGGTCCCCCGCCGACTCGAGGGCGGCACCCATGTCGGCCTCTTCGATATTCATATGGAAGACGTCGCCCATGACGAATACGGCCGCGCTCCCGATCCGCTCGCGAAGGCGCAACGCATCGGCGATCGTGACGCAGAGGTCGTTCTGATAACGGTTGATCGGTTCGACGTACAGCTTCGCCCCGGCGCGTTCCGCACGCGACGCGAGCGCTCTCATGCCTTCGACGAAGATGAGCTCGTCCGCGTCGCGCGCGCGGCCGGTGCCGATGTTCGGCAGGTAGCGCGTCCGGCCCCAGATCGGCACAACCACGCAGCCGGTCCCAAGTTCGCCGGCGAGCGCGACGAGGCGCGCGAGGTCCTTGCGGGCCAGGCGGATCTGCTCCGGATCGGGGTCGATGAGCCAGCCGCGATAGCCGCCACAGATCGCCGAGATCGGGATGTGCTCGCGCAGCGCGATCTCGCCGTCCTCGAACGGCTGCTGCGAGAGCTCGATCGCCTCGAAACCGTAGCGCCGCGCGTTGTCGAACTTCTCTCGCAGCGTCGCCCCCGGCAGGAGACGGTCCTGGATCGCAAGGCGTAGGTGCTCCGTGTCCCTCACGCGACGCTCACCCATGTCTCGCGCGATGCGCTCTCGAGGGCCGCCGCGGCGAAGCGCGCGTGACGCAGCCCGTCGTCGAAGGTCGCGAGTGGCGCGGCTGGCGGGCCCTCGTCCCCGGCAAGCCGCGCGTAGACGGCGGCGAGAAGGTTGCGCCGCGCCTCGTTCGAGCCCGCGGGCAGCGCCGCAAGCGCGCGCGCCGCGGACGACACCAGATCGTCGTCGCGACGGACGACGACCGCGTCACCGGCGCGCGACCCCAGCCACAGCTCGTTCGGACGCTCGTGCCGCCAGGTCGCCGATCCCGTCGACCCGTCGAACGAGAGCTCCAGGTCATTGCGGTGACCGGCCGCGGCCTGCGAGAGCATCAACGTGCCGGTCATCCCGTCGGCGAAACGCAGGAGCAGGCCGGCGTGATCCTCGGTACCTCGCCCGTGCAAGCGACCCACTTGCGCCGCGACCGCGGCGACGTGCTGGCCGCTCACGACCTCGGCCAGGTCGAGCCAGTGCGCGCCAATGTCGGCGATCGCGCGCGAGGCGCCCCCGCTCGTCTCCTCGACGCGCCAGTTCGCGTCAGTCGCCAGCAGCAGCCAGTCCTGCAAGAACGAACCTCTCGCGGTGTGCAGCGGACCAAGGAACGCGGCGCGAGCGACCAGCTCCACCACCAGCGGGTGGAAGCGGTAGTTGTACGCCAGCACGGCCAGCCGTCCCGTCTTCCGCGCCAGGGCGGAAAGCTCCTCCGCGCCGCGGACGTCGACGGCGAGAGGCTTCTCGCAGACCAGGTCCTTCCCCGCGTTCAGCGCTCGGCTCGCCAACGCAACGTGAAGGTCGGTCGCGGCGCAGACGTGCACGACGCTCACCGCGGGATCCTCGAAAGCGCGCGGGTCCTCCATCATCCGCCGAGCGCTCAGCGGACCGGTGAATGGGATGCCGAGCTCGGCGAGGGCGTCCGCGTGCTTGGTGCCGGCATAGCCGGAGCCGACGATCAGCGCGCGCCGGTCCCCGTGCACAACGTCATTGTGAGCGCGGCCCCAGAATCGGGACGTGGCCGAATTCATCCCGTTCCGCGGATTTTGCTACGACTCAGCGATGGCCGGCCCACTCTCGGGCCAGATCTGTCCTCCTTACGACGTGATCGACGAGAGAGAGCGGGAGCACCTGTACGCTCGAAGTCCGTACAACTTCGTCCGCATCGAGTTCCCGAGCGACGGCCACGACGACAAATACGCGCGCGCCGCGGCAGACCTGAGCGCTTGGATACGCCAGGAAGTGCTTCGCCGCGATGGGCATGAGTCCTTCTATCTCCACGAACACCAGTTCGAGGTCGCGGGGCGCCGATTCGAGCGCCGCGGGATCTTCGGGGCGCTGCGCCTGTATCCGCAGAGCGATGGCGTCGTCCTGGCGCACGAGCTGACCTTCCCCAAAGCGAAGGCCGACCGCCTCGAGCTGCTGCGCACGACGCGCGCGAACACCAGTCCCGTGTTTGGCATGTTCGCGGACGAGCACGGCCTCATGCGCTCATTGGGCGAAGCACCACGCACACCTGCGGGCGAGACGATGATCGGCGCAGAGCGGCACCGGCTCGAGCGCATCGACGACCCTGCGACTGTCGCGCGCATTGCCTCGGCCCTCCGTGATCGCAGGGTGTACATCGCCGATGGGCACCACCGCTACGAGACTGCGCTGAACTACCTCGCGGAGCTCGGCGAGGTCGGTCCGACGGCGCCCGAGCGATACACGCTGGCGTTCCTGTGCGCGCTCGAGGACCCGGGCCTCCGGATCTTCGCGACCCATCGCATCGTGCGCGGCGCCGATGACGCGCTCGAGGACGCGATCACGCGCTCGTTCGCGGTGGGCGAGATCGACCGCGGCGCGCTCGGCGACATCCAGCCCGGGATCGTCGTCGCCCGCGGCGCAACACTCCGCGCGCTCACGCCGCTCTCGACCACGGATCTGTCCGCCTTGCCGGCGGCGTGGCGGACGCTGCCGGTCGCGCTGGCCGAGGAGCTGCTCATGAAGCCGGCGCGCGCGGCTGGGGCGGAGATCGCGTACGAGCACGATACGGAGCGCGCCATCGCCGCGGGCACGGCGATCCTGCTGCGCGCCGTGGACCCCCCGACCCTGCGTCGCATCGCGGACGCTGGCGAAAGACTGCCGCAGAAGACGACGTACTTCTATCCCAAGGTCCCGGCCGGGCTGGTCGTGAGAACGCTCCAGCCCTGATCGGCTACCTCGTCCGGCTTCCCCGGCGCCGGCTACCGGTACGCAAAGCGCGGGCGTCCGAGTTTTACCGGATGCTCAATTGCACACTGCGGGGAGGGAGGGATTCGAACCCTCGTCGGCGCATCACTGCATCCGAACGGGTTTAGCAAACCCGCGCACTAGGCCAACTATGCGACCTCCCCGAGGTTGCGGCCTGACGACAGTTTAAGCGTCCCCCGACGCGGCGCGCCCTCGCTAGCATCAACTCATGTCTGACGATCGCATCCTCGCGATCGACATCGGCGCGGGCACGATGGACGTCCTCCTCTACGACGGGGCGCAGCCGATGGAGAACGCCGTCCAGCTGGTCCTGCCGTCGGCGACGGCGATCGCCGGCAAGAAGATCGCGGCCGCGCGCGACGCCGGGCGCGACGTCTTCCTTCACGGCAACCTCATGGGCGGATATCACACGACCAACGCGGTGTGGCGCCACCTCGAGGCCGGCCTCCGTGTCTACGCGACGGAGCGCGCGGCCGGTACGGTCCACGACGACCTCGATCTCCTTCGCGGTCGCGGCATCGTCATCACCGACGATGCGCCCGGCGGCGCCGTGGCGATCGAGCTGCGCGATCTCGACCTCGCTCGACTCGCGGGCGCGCTCGCGCCCTATGACGTCACGCTCCCGCCGACCATCGCCGTCGCGGCGCAGGATCACGGCTTTTCGCCGAAGCACTCGAACCGCCTCTTTCGTTTCGAGCATTGGCGCCGCCTGCTGACGCCCGGGAGCACGCTCGCGGATCACTTCTGGCGCGAGCCGCCGGAGTACATGACCCGGCTGCGCGCGATACAGGCCGATGCGCCCGGCGCGATCGTCGCGGACACTGGCCCTGCGGCCGTGCTCGGCGCGCTCGATGACGACCTCGTCGGTCAGGCCGCACAGCTCGGCGCATGCCTCGTCAACGTTGGCAACCAGCACACGCTCGGCCTCCTCGTCCGCGGCGAGGAGCTGTTCGGCGTGATGGAGCACCACACCGAGTCGATGGACACGAAGAAGCTGGACCGTCTCATCGCACGCCTCATCACGGGCAAGATCACGCACGACGAGGTCTTCAACGACGACGGGCACGGCGCGCTCGTGCTCGACGAGCGCTACCGCACCGCAGGTCCGTTCTCGTTCGTCGCGGTCACCGGCCCCAACCGCGCCATGGCCGCGCCGCTCGGCTGGTACTTCGCGGCGCCCCACGGCGCGATGATGCTGTCGGGCTGCTTCGGGCTCGTCCGCGGCGTACAGCGTCTGCGACAATCGACCCCAGCGGTCGCGCGTGGAGGAGTGGCAGGGTGAAGCAGATCATCGGCAACCGTTCGGGCAATCCGGCCCTGAGGGAATCGACGTTCAAGGGATTCGAGGCCGTCGCCGAAGGCGAGGGCATGACGATCGAGGGGACCGTGAACCGGACGTACGTCCTGTTCCTCCTGCTCATCGTCGGAGTCGCCGGCGCGGTCGTGGCGGACGAGAGCGCTCTCTACGGCCTCATGATGCTGGGCGCCATCGGCGGGCTCGTCGTCGCCGTCGCGACCGTCGCTCGCAAGCAATGGGCGCCGATCACAGCGCCGATCTACGCGCTGCTCGAAGGGCTCTTCGTCGGCGCGATATCGCTGGTGATGGATGCCGCGTATCCGGGGATCGTCCTCCCGGCGGTATCGCTCACGTTCGGCACGCTGTTCGCCCTGCTCGCGGCGTACCGCTCCGGTCTCATCAAGGTGACCGAGAACTTCAAGCTCGGCGTCGCGGCCGCGACCGGGGCGATCTTCGTCGTCTATCTCGCGCAGTTCGTCCTGGGCATCGTCGGCGTGCAGGTCGGCTTTCTCCACGAGGCGATCTTCGGGGCCGGTCTGCTCGGGATCGGCGTCAGCGTGGTCGTCATCGTCGTCGCCGCGCTCAACCTTGTGCTCGACTTCGACTTCATCGAGCAGGGCGCCGCGGCGCGCGCGCCGAAGTACATGGAGTGGTACGGCGCCTTCGGGCTGCTCGTCACGCTGATCTGGCTCTACCTCGAGATCCTGCGCCTCCTCTCGAAGCTTCGAAGCCGCTAAGCCCGGGGTGGAAGGGGCGGAGCCCCTGCGACGAAACACAGGAGCCCCGCCGATTTGGGCGGGGCTCCTGCTTTGTCCGAAAGGTGCCGGACGGGTCAGATCACTTGGGTAGGAACTGACGTAGCCACGGGTCCGCGAAGTAGATCGCGAACGCGATCGTCGCGACCCACATCGGCATGCTGACATCCTTGCTCTTGCCGCCCGCGACTTTGAGCAGCGAGTACGCGATGAAGCCGGCACCAACACCGTTCGTGATCGAGTACGTCAGAGGCATCACGAACAGGGTCAGGAGCACGGCGAAGCCCGTCGCGAAGTCGACGTCCCCGATCTTGTTGAGGTCGAGGATCGGCCGGAACATGAACCAGCCGACGAGCATCAGCGCCGGCGCGGTCGCCTGCGGCGGCACGATGCCGGCGATCGGTGCGAGGAAGACGGACACGAGGAAGAGCGCCGCGGTGACAAGGCTCGCGAGGCCCGTCTTGGCGCCCTCCGCGACGCCCGCACCTGATTCGATGTACGTCGTGTTGCTCGAGGTGCCGAAGATGCCGCCGAACAGCGCGCCGAGCGAGTCGACCCAGAAGACGCGGTCGGCACGTTCGATGGTGCCGTCCTTCTTCAGCCAACCGCCTTCGGACGCGACCGACACGACGGTGCCGGCGGTGTCGAAGAAGTCGGAGAGCATGAGCGAGAAGACGGTGAGGATCGCGACGAAGAAGCCGAGCCTGAATACCTCGAGGAGTGCGATGCCGTTCGGCCCGCTGGTGAACACCGCGCCGATCGTCGAGAAGTCGGGCGTGGCGAGCAGCGTCTGGGGCATGACGGCGACGCCGGGGAGGGCGCCGTACGTAGCGCCTGCGGTGGCGACATTGACCAGGACCCCGATCACCGTCGCGCCGATGATCCCGAGGATGAGCGCGCCTTTGATGTTGCGCGAGTACAGGAACGCGGTCAGCAGGAGTCCGCCGATCGTGACGATGGCGGTGCCGCTGTTGAGATTGCCGAGCGTGATCGGATTCGACGGATTACCGGTCGCGACCGCCAGCCCGCCGTTGAAGACGCCGATCGCGAAGATGAAGGCGCCGATGCCGGCGCCGATGCCGAGCTTGATCGGAACGGGGACGGCGTCAAGCAAGGTGCGGCGGACGCCGAGCGCCATCGCGATACAGATCAACAGACCTTCGAGCGCGACCACGCCCATTGCGCCCTGCCACGAGAGGCCGGCGGCTCCGACGAGACTGAAGGCCACGACGGCGTTGATGCCGAGACCCGCCGCGCCCGCGTACGGATAGTTCGCGTAGAGCGCCATGGCGCCGGTGAAGAGCGCGGCCATGAGCGCGGTGGCCGCGACCACTGCGGGGAATGGAATGCCTGCCTGCGAAAGGATGACGGCGTTCACGACGAGGATGTAGGACATGACGAGGTAGTTCGTGACGCCACCTCGGATCTCGGTACCGATCGTGGACCCGGACGCGCGGACTTTGAATTGCCGCTCGATCCAGTCCTGGCCGCCCGGCGCGGCGGCCGCACGTGCTGTCATGAAATCCCCTCCCTTAATCGCTGACGCTGCGCGTGTACTGGGCGACGCACCTCCTCAGTGCATTCGCTCACACCGGCGCGTCTTTGGCCGCCATCGGGAGGAAGCGGGCGGCGTTTGTACCGCGGCGGATTCTAACCGCCGTCTCCAGACGTCCTCCACTTCCGCGTTTCGGCGGAAGTGGAGGATCTGGCTCGATCGAGTTAGGGCCGCTTAGTCGTCGTCCTTGTCGTCGTTGTCGTCGTTGTCGTCGTTGTCGTGGTGGCCGCCGTCTCCGTCATGTCCCACGGATGGGGCGCGCCGGTCACGTGACCATGGTGCGCGCCAGTGATGTCGCCGCGGTTGCCGCCTCGGTCCGTGGATGCGTTGATCCACACGCCGTTGCAGTGGGTCACATACCTGAAGAAGAAGGTCGGGACGTCGTAGGTCGCGGTCGTTCCGAAGACCGTACTAATGAACCCCGCCGTCGTTCCGCACGTGACGACGCTGCAGACCGCGGCCGGCCTGTACGTTCCGCCCGAGACGATGATGGTGAAGAAGCCACCCATGCGTCCGGTAACGCCCGCGGCCACTGTTCCGCCATTGTTCGTGCCAGATTCACAGGCGCCCGGGCTCATGCCGTCGAGTGTGACGAAGCTCCCGTGGGTGAAGTCTTGACGGACCCGGTACGTGCCATTCGTTGCAGGTGTCGTCTCTACCTTGAAGACGCGTCGGAACGTGTCGTTGGCCCAGTCGTTCCCGCAGGTGCCCGAGTCCGGCGAAGTACTCGCGAAGGGACCGTATTTCGCGGTCGCCGCGGCGGCCGGAGATGCTGTAGCGAGCGAGAACGCGATGACAGCGAAGAGCGCGACGCCGAGCTTGAGCGATCTGAACATTGATCCGCGTCGGAATGAATGCATGTTTCTCCTTGCGCTCGCCGAGTCAGCAACTGCCTCGACACGGTCGCCCACCCACAACCATGTGGCAATG
The DNA here is from genome assembly GCA_031404235.1 of Chloroflexota bacterium. Lineage (GTDB taxonomy): Bacteria > Chloroflexota > Limnocylindria > P2-11E > P2-11E > CF-39. The sequence goes on along the minus strand of JANNHF010000055.1, from coordinate 1,217 downwards.
CCCCCCGCCAGCGGGCACAAGCATGCGACGACCTCAATGGTCGAGTCATGACTGAAGCGTCATGCCGCGGCCTCACAGATAGCTATGCGCGTGACGCGTGCACCGAGAGGACGTAGTCACCGCGCGGATCCCAGGTACCGCGGCCCCACGTCGACCACCGCTCGGAGAGCGTGAGCCCAGCGGCTGTGGCGATCTTGTCGTAGCGCTCGGCGCTCAGCCGGCCGGGCTGGAGCTGGAACCCCGCGATCACGAGACCCCCGGGCGCGAGATGCCGCACCAGATTCGCGACGACCTCGCTCTCCGATCCCGGCGCCAGGAAGATCATCACGTTCCCCGCGAGCAGGATGACGTCGAAGGTCCGCCCAAGCTCGACCGATGCGAGGTCCGCGCAGTGCCAGGCGACATCGGGTGACTTCCGTCGCGCCGTCAGCAGCATGTCCGCGTCGATATCGACCCCGACGACGTCCATACCGCGGCGGGCGAGCTCGCGCGTGACCCGGCCCGTCCCGCATCCCGCATCGAGCACCGACGCCGGCGAGAAGCGCATCACGAAGTTGGCTTCGCCGTGGACATCCTCTCCGGCGGAGGCGCGCCGCTCGTAGCGCGCGTTGTATTCGTCAGCGGATGCCCTCGGCGTGTTGAGCCAGCGATTCTCCGCTCGCTCTCCGGGACGGTCGTTCCCCACGAACGCACTGTAAGGAAGAGGTCATCGGCAAGACGATGTCGAGCGGCTCGCCTCGAGACGCCCGCGGATGGGGCCGAAATCGACCCGGGTTCCGCAATTGGCAAGCCTGCATCGCCTGATGCAGCGTCGACTTTCGCCTACCGCACGTCCCGCTCCCCCAGCGCGCGTGCTAGCCTCAACGAACATAGGTTCGAAACCAGGGTCGGCGACGCGAGGCACGAGGCGGCGACCGATGAACTCCGCGACCAGAGGAGGTCCAGTGAGCAATGAAACGGCACTGGCTCCTGCGCATGCCCTTGAACCTCTAAGGTCGCCGAACGCTTCCACCAATTAGACCCAGGAGACCAGCACTGCCATCCCCCAAAGAAGCCGAACGTCTCGCTGCCAGCAGGGTGAAGGTCGTCACCGAAGTCCGACGCCAAGAGGCGCTGCTCAAGGCCGGGGCCCTCCAGAGCGCGATCTTCAACAGCGCCAACTTCTCCAGCATCGCCACCGACGAGAAGGGCGTGATCCAGATCTTCAACGTCGGCGC
>JANNHF010000054.1:0-3133 GCA_031404235.1 Chloroflexota bacterium | reverse complement strand
GCTCGCCGTGGCCGCGGCCGTCGCCACGCTCGTCGCGCTCGTGATCGAGACGAGGATCGATCCGCGGGCATCGGGGATGTTCGTCGCCGCCGGCGCCGCCTACGTGCTGGGCGTCATTCCGGTCCTGTGCGTCAGCTGGGTCATCGTTCGCGCGCTTCGCGAAGCGCCGGAGGCGAGCGGACTCCTGTACGCGTCCGATCTCGCGGGCGCGGCGACCGGCGGGGTGGTCGGATACCTCGCCATCGGCACGCTCGGGGCGCAGGGCCTGTACGGGCTCGTCGCGGGGATATCGCTCCTTGCCGCCGGCGCTCTGCTCGCGCCTCGGCCCTCGCGCGTGCCGATCCGCGGAAGTCTCGCTGTGGTCGCGATCGCGATCACAGCGGCGCTCTCGCTCTGGGGCGAGGTCCTGGCGCCGCCGCGACCCGGCCCGTTCAAAGCCGGCCTGCTGGCCGCGCCGCACGAGTTCGCGCGCTGGGATCCGCTGGCGCGCATCGATATCGCCCGCATCGGTCCGCAGGGCGATGCCAGCGACTACGCGTTCTTCATCGACGAGCGTTATGCGGGACCGCGACCGCCCGCGCTGTTCATGACGCTGGACATGAGCGCGTACACGCCGATCGTTGCGCGCGCGACCGCAGCCGAGCTCGCGTTCCTTGACGCCAGCCTCATCGCTGCGCCCTACGCGCTCGCCCCGCGCGATTCCGTCATCGTCGTTGGACCGGGCGGCGGCATCGACGTGCTCAACGCGCTAAGGCACGGTGCGACCTCGGTCACCGCCGTAGAGGTGAACCGCACCGAGGTCGCGCTCATGCGTGGCCCGTACGCGGAGTACAGCGGAGGCCTCTACCTCGATCCGCGCGTGCACGTCGTCGAGGACGAAGCGCGCAGCTTCGTCCGCCGCTCCTCTGATCGATATGACGTCCTCGTGATCACCGTCGTCGACAGCCTCGCCGCGCTCACCGCTGGGGCGTACGCGCTGACCGAGAACTACCTCTACACCGAAGAGGCGATGATCGACTATCTCGGCCATCTGACCCCCGGTGGCGTGGCCGCGATCTCCCGCTGGTATCTCGATCCGCCAGCGGAGATCGCGAGGACGGTCAGCATCGCGGAGGGTGCCTTGCGCCGCCTGGGTCGTGAGGACCCGGAGAGCAGGGTCGCAGTCGTGCGCTACAAACAGCTTGCGATCGTCCTCACGCGGAACGATCCGTTCACGCAGCTCGACATGCAGCGACTCCGATCCTTCGCCGATCGATACGGCTTCAGTGTCGTCCTGGACCCGCTCGCGCCGAGCGGACCGCTGGTGGACCTCGCGCGCGCCCAGGCACCGACCACAGACGACAAGCCGTTCTTCTTCGACACGGTCCCGCTTTCCGACATCCTTGCCGGACGCGAGCCGCTGCCCTACGGGTACGCGGTGCTGTTCATGACTCTCGTGCTCTCACTGGCCATGGCCACAGTCTTCACCTTGCTGCCGGTCTACCGCGACGCGCGCTTCGCGGCGGGACGAGCCGTTCCGACCGGCACTGTGGTCGCGCTCGCGCTGGGTGCCGGCTTCATCGCGGCAGAACTGGTGCTGTTGCAGCGTCTGACGCTGTATCTCGGGCAGCCCGCCCTCGCGCTGTCCATTGGGCTCGCCGCTCTCCTTGGCGGCGCCGCGCTGGGCAGCGCCGCATCTTCGCGTGTCCCCGCCGGCGTGCGTGCGGCCGCCACCGTGAGCGCGGTCGTGCTGCTCGCCGTCCTCGGTGGCCTGCCACTTCTCACCAGCGCGACGCTCGCCGCGCCGCTCGAGCTACGCGTCGCCATTGCGGGTCTGGCTGCGCTCGTGGTCGGCTTCCCGCTGGGCACGATCTTCCCGCGCCTTGTCGCGCTCGTCGGCCGACCTGCGCTCGTCAGCTGGGTCTGGGCGGTGAACGGCACCGCGTCGGTGGTGGGCGCGACGGTCGGGACCATGGTCGCGCTCGTCGGCGGCTTCTCGGCCCTGGGTCTGGTCGCGGTCGGCTGCTACGCGATCGCCGCGGCGTTCGCGCCACGTCGTAACGATCTCGGGCGGCCGACGAAGAGCACGTAGCCCCAGAGCGCCGCCCCGGTCACGACGCCGACGCCGGCCTTCAACGCCTCGCTTGCGCCGCTCGGTGAGAGGAAGCCCTCGATGAGTCCCGCGACACCGAGCACCGGGATCACCAGCAGCATCACGCGCGATGCCTGAGCGCTCCCAAGGCGCAGCGCGTCACGACGCGATCGCTCGCCGGGCCGCAGGATCGCCCACGCTAGGCGCAGCCCCGCACCACCGGACAGGAAGATCGCCGAGAGCTCGAGGAAGCCGTGCCCCGCGATGAACGCGAGCAGACCGCCCGCGAGACCGTAGCCCTGCACGACGGCGAAGATCGTGCCGAGCATCGCGCCGTTCGCCGCGAGCGCGTAGATCGTGAGGGCGCCCGCGGTCAGCCCGCCCGCGAACAGCATGATCGCGACGCGAACGTTGTTCACGATGATCAGCGGACCGGCGATCGGCCTGAAGCCCTCGGGGATGTCCGTCCACAGCTGCCGCTCGGCGAGCTGCTGCCGCGTCTCCTCGGGCAGCGCGTTCGCTGCCACATCAGGAAGCAGCAGACCGACCGCGTACATCGCGAGCGCGAATGCGAGAAAGATCGCGAACGAGGCGCCGGTCCACGGGAGATTCGCCCGGACCGTGGCGGGCAGCTCGCCGAGCACGAATCGGCGTAGGCGCCGGCCGCTCGTTGGCGCTTCGCTGTATACGAGAGCGTGCGCCGCGGCCACGAGGTCGTTCAGCCGTTCGGTGGCGACGTCGCGCCCAAAGTCGCGGCGCGCGATCGCAAGATCGCCGGTCGTCACGCGGTACAGCCGGCCGAGCTCGATGACGTCGTCCGCGCTGAGGCGCGCGACACGTCCCCGCGCGGCGCTCACCAGCTGTCCGAGCCGCGCCCAGCGCGCTCGGCGGTCTTCGATGAACCGGTCGATCGTCACGCCGCGAACGTACCATGTGCCGATCTCAGTCTTCGTCGCGATCTTCTTCCTGTCGTTCGCCGCGCTGCTCTTCCAGTTCGTCCAGACGCGGCTGTTCAGCGCGATGCTCGACTACCACCTCACGTTCCTGGTGGTGAGCGGCGCG
>JANNHF010000053.1:0-6749 GCA_031404235.1 Chloroflexota bacterium | reverse complement strand
GAAATGAGACAGCACGAGCTTCGCGCTCCGCACGGCGCGCGTAAGGCCCGGCGCCGCGTCGGCCGCGGGATCTCCGCAGGCCAGGGCAAGACAGCGGGCAAGGGCACGAAGGGTCAGCTGGCCCGGAGCGGTCCCGGTCTGCCGGGCTGGTTCGAAGGTGGTCAAACGCCGATCCACATGCGCATCCCGAAGATGCGCGGCTTCAAGAACACGCGCTTTCGGATCTCCTATGTCGGCGTCAACGTGGGTCGCCTCGGCGACTACGCGGTCGACGGCAAGGTCACGCCGGCGACGCTCGCCGCCAAGGGCCTGGTCCGGCCCGACGCGCGCGTCAAGATCCTCGCGGACGGCGACGTCAAGGCGAGTTTCGAAGTGCACGCACACGCCGCGTCCGCGGCGGCGCGGCAGAAGATCGAATCCGCCGGCGGATCGATCGTGATCATCGGCGCCGCCTAGCCCTGTGGGCATGTTCACCGCGCTGCTCGAGGCGTTCCGGACCCCGGACCTGCGGAACAAGATCCTCTTCACCCTCGGCATGCTGGTGGTGTTCCGGTTCCTCGCGCACGTGCCGCTGCCGGGTGTGGACCAGGTGCAGCTGCAGCAGGTCATCAATTCGAGCCAGCTGCTGAACCTGCTCGACCTCTTCTCGGGCGGCGGTCTCGCGAAGCTCTCGGTGGTCGCGCTCGGCGTGAACCCCTACATCAACGCCTCGATCATCATGACCCTGCTGAACCAGACGATCCCCGCGCTCGAGCGCCTCTCGAAAGAGGGCGAGTACGGGCGCAACAAGATCAATCAGTACACGCGCATCCTCACCGTCCCGCTCGCGCTGCTGCAGGGCATCGGCGTCGCGGTCTTCATGCAGCGCTCGGGCGTGCTGCGGGCCTTCGGTCCTGATGACATCGGCCTGACCCTGGCGATCCTGGCGTCGCTCACCTCGGGCACGCTCATCCTCATGTGGCTCGGCGAGCTGTTCAGCGAGCGCGGCATCGGCAACGGCATCAGCTTCATCATCTTCGCGGGGATCGTCGGCCGGATGCCGCAGACGATCCAGCAGACGGTCGACGTGCAGCAGAACTTCTTCGCGCTCGCGTCGATCCTGATCATCGGGATCCTCGTCATCGCCGCGATCATCTTCATCCAGGAGGGCCAGCGCCGGATCCCGGTCCAGTACGCGAAGCGCGTCCGCGGCACGCGGATGTACTCCGGCGGCAGCACGCACATCCCGCTGCGGGTCAACAGCGCGGGCGTCATCCCGATCATCTTCGCGATCTCGATCCTGCTGCTGCCGAGCCAGGTCGCGCAGTACTTCACCACCAGTGAAACGGACTGGGTGCAGAGTCTCGCGAACGGCATCGTTGCCGCATTCGCGAATCCGATCTTCTATAACAGCCTGTACTTCCTGCTCGTGGTGGCGTTCACCTTCTTCTACACCGCCTTCACGTTCGTGCCGAACGACGTCGCGGACAACATCAAGCGCTACGGTGGGTTCATCCCTGGGATCCGGCCCGGCCGGCCGACTGCGGAGTTCCTCGGCCGCGTCGTCACCCGGATCACGATCGCCGGCGCGCTGTTCCTCGGCATCGTGGCGGTCATGCCCACGCTCATCGGGGACATCACGGGCGTGCAGACGCTGCGCCTTGGCGGCACGAGCATCCTCATCGTCGTTGGCGTGGTCGTCGAGACGATGAAGCAGCTCGAGGCCCAGCTGCTCCAACGCAGCTACGAGGGGTTCATCCGCTAGTGGCGCTGGGCGATCTCATCCTGATGGGACCACCGGGCTCAGGCAAAGGCACGCAGGCGCGGCGCATGGTGGACGAGCGCGGCTACGTGCAGCTCGCCACGGGCGACCTGTTCCGCGCGCACCTCTCGCAGGGCACGGAGCTCGGGAAGCTCGCGCAGACGTACATGTCGAAGGGGCAGTACGTGCCCGACGACGTGACGGTCAAGATGGTGCGAGAGCGGCTCGCAGACATTGGACGGAAGACGCGCATCGTGTTCGATGGCTTCCCGCGCACCGTCGCGCAGGCGGAAGCGCTGGACCGTCTGCTGAAGGAGTGCGGTCGGTCGCTCTCGGTCGTGCTGCTCCTGGACGTGCCGCGTGACGAGCTCCTCGTGCGCCTCGGTGCGCGCGCGACATGCTCGCGCTGCCAGACCGTGTATTCCCTCGCGGTGCGTCCGCCGAAGGTCGCCGGCGTGTGCGATCGCTGCAGCGGACCGGTCAGCGCGACGGCCCGCTCCGACGAATCGCCTGAGGTCGTGAAGAAGCGACTCGAGGTGTACGACGCCGAGACGCGGCCGGTCATCGACTACTACGAGAAGCGCGGCATCCTGAAGCGCGTCTCGGGGTTCGGCGGCATGGATGAGATCGCCGGACGCCTGACCGCGCTCCTCGCGCCGAAGGCGAAGGCCTGAGCGGTGATCACGCTCAAGACGCCGCAGGAGACCGCGAAGATGCGCGAGGCCGGGCGCATCGTGGCCGAGATGCTCGCCGCGTGCCGCGCGGCGGTGCGTCCGGGTGTCACCACCGGCGAGCTCGACAAGATCGCGGCCGACGTGCTGAAGCGTCACGGCGCGACGTCGAACTTCAAGGGCTACGGCGTCCCGGTGCTGCCGCCGTTCCCCGGCGTCATATGTACCAGCGTGAACGAGCAGGTCGTGCACGGCATCCCAGGCAAGCGCCGCCTCAGAGAGGGCGAGATCCTGAGCATCGACGCCGGCGCGATCGTCGAGGGCTGGCACGCCGACGCCGCGGTCACGGTGCCGGTGGGTCAGGTCTCGGCGCAGGCTGCGCAGCTCGTCGCGGTCACCGAGGAGGCGCTCCGGCGCGCGATCGCCGCGGCCGTCGTCGGCAAGCGTCTCGGCGACATCGGCGCCGCGGTCCAGCGGTTCGTCGAGGAGCAGGGCTTCAGCGTCGTACGCAAGTACGTCGGTCACGGGATCGGCCGTGCGATGCACGAGGAGCCACAGGTGCCGAACTACGGCGCGCCCGAGCGGGGGCTCCAGATAAAGGAGGGCCTCTGCATCGCGATCGAACCGATGGTCAACGTCGGCGGGCCGGAGACGCGGACCCTTCCCGATCAGTGGACCGTCGCCACGGCCGACGGCAGCCTGTCGGCCCACTTCGAGCACACCCTCTGGTGCACGGCCTCCGGGCCGGTCGTCCTGACCGCCCCCGAGGGCCAGGCGGCGGTCGCGGCATGACCACCCGTTGCCGCACTTGGGCGGTTTCGGTACAATCTTGGTTCCCGTGGGCACACGCCGCGGAGACCCCTGTGTCTGGAGCCCATGGCAAGTAACAAGCCGTCCAAGGACGTGATCGAGGTGGAGGGCACCGTCTCCGAGGCCCTCCCCAACGCGATGTTCAAGGTCGAGCTCCAGAACGGGCACTCGGTCCTGGCACACATCTCGGGAAAGATGCGGATGAATTTCATTCGCGTCGTTCCGGGGGACAAGGTACTTGTTGAGCTATCGCCGTACGACCTGAAGAGGGGTCGCATCACGCGAAGGGTCCGTTACTAGCGTGCGAAGTCAAAAAGTGTGAATCACGCGAGTCTGTGGCGAGAAGAGGGTCCGTAGTGAAGGTCCGAGCGTCCGTCAAGAAGCGTTGCGACAAGTGCAAGATCATTCGGCGCGACCGTCAGATCCTCGTGATCTGTTCGGAGCCGAAGCACAAGCAGCGCCAGGGATAGGGGAGGGGAATGGCTCGTATCGCTGGCGTTGACATTCCGCGCGAGAAGCGCGTCGACGTGTCGCTCCGCTACATCTTCGGCATCGGGCCGACCACCGCGCGCGACGTGCTGGAGCAAGCGCGCGTCGACGGCGCGGTGCGCGTGCGCGATCTCACGGAGCCTCAGGTCGCGAAGATCCGCGAGATCATCGACCGCGGTTTCACGGTGGAGGGTGACCTCCGCCGTGAGGTCGCGATGAATATCAAGCGCCTTCAAGAGATCGGTAGCTACCGCGGGCTTCGCCACCGTAGGGGCCTGCCGGTCCGTGGCCAGCGCACGCGCACGAACGCGCGTACGCGCAAGGGTCCACGGAAGACAGTGGCCGGAAAGAAGAAGTCGGTGTCGAAGACGTAATGGCGAAGGACAACAAGGACATCGCCACGAAGGACCGGCCGGAGCGTGCGCCTGCGAAGGACAAGGACGCTCAGGCCAAGGACAAGAAGGGCGGCGCGCCCGACACCGAGCAGGCGGCCGGCGCCGAGAAGGCCGCTCCGCGCAAGAAGCGCGAGCGGCGCGTCGTGCCGCGCGGCGCGGCGCACATCAAGGCTTCGTTCAACAACACGATCATCTCGATCAGCGATCCCGTCGGGAATGTCATCGCCTGGTCGTCAGCCGGTGCGTCCGGGTGGAAGGGATCGCGCAAGAGCACGCCCTATGCGGCCCAGGTCGCGGCCGAGAACGCGGCGCGCAAGGCGATCGATACCGGGATGAAGACCGTCGAGGTCTTCGTGCGTGGCCCCGGCGCCGGCCGCGAAGCGGCCATCCGCGCGCTCGAGGCGACCGGCCTCGAGGTGACCGCCATCACCGACGTGACACCGATCCCGCACAACGGTTGCCGCCCGCCAAAGCGGCGGAGGGTCTAATGGCGCGCTACACCGGTCCGGTCTGCCGTCTCTGCCGCCGCGAGGGCATGAAGCTCTTCCTGAAAGGCGAGAAGTGCCTCACCAAGTGCACGTTCGAACGCCGGAGCTCACCGCCGGGCATGCACCAGCAGCGGCGCCGCAAGGTGTCCGACTTCGCGCTGCAGCTTCGTGAGAAGCAGAAGGCGCGTCGCATCTACGGTGTGCTCGAGCGGCAGATGAAGAACACGTTCGACCAGGCTGCTGAGATCAAAGGCGCGACGGGCGAGGTCATGCTCCAGAACCTGGAGCGGCGTCTCGACAACACCGTCTACCGCGCCGGCTTCGGCAAGTCCCGCTCGCAGGCGCGGCAGCTCGTCGCGCACGCGCACATCAAGGTCAACGGCCGCGTCACCAAGACACCCAGCTATCAGGTGAAGAGCGGCGATCTCATCACGGTGCGCGAATCGAGCCGCGACTCGAGCTACTTCAAAGAGATGCTGGCGTGGGCGAAGACACAGACGCGCCCAGGTTGGCTCGAGACCGATCCCGAGAACTTCAGCGCCAAGGTGCTCTCCGTGCCGACGCGCGATCAGATCGAGGCGCAGGTCAATACGCAGCTCATCGTTGAGCACTATTCCCGTTAGCGCGGCAGGAAGGAACAGCCAATGACCATCGTTGAACTCGAGTACCCCAAGATCGAACGTATGGAAGGCGACGAGCGCTACGCGAAGTTCGCGTGCGAGCCGCTCCCGCCGGGATACGGCACGACGCTAGGCAACTCACTGCGCCGCGTGCTGCTCTCATCGCTGCCGGGCGCGGCCATCACCGCCGCCCGCGTGCGCGGCGTCGCTCACGAGTTCTCCACCATACCCGGCGTCAAGGAGGACGTGGTCCAGATCGTCCTGAATCTCAAGCAGATCCGACTGCGCTCGTTCTCCAACGAGCCGGTGACGCTCACCATCGAGAAGGATGGTCCCGGCGTCGCGAGCGCGGGCGACATCACCACGACCAGTGAGATCGAGATCGTGAACCCGGAGGCGCCGATCGCCACGCTCGAGCCCGAGGCGTCGCTGTGGATGGAGCTCACGATCGAGACCGGGCGCGGCTTCCACTCCGCCGAGCGGCGTGAGGGCCTGCCCATCGGTGTCATCCCGATCGACGCGCTGTACAGCCCCGTCAAGAAGGTCAACTTCGCAGTGGAGAGCACGCGTGTCGGCCAGGTCACGAACTACGACCGCTTGATCCTCGAAGTCTGGACCGACGGCACGACCACGCCGGACGAGGCGGTCGCACAGGGCTCGAAGATCCTCGTGGAGCAGTTCACGATGTTCGCCGGGCTCGGAACGACCCAGACGGCGATCCAGCCGCCAGACCGCGCGAACGGCAGCGCGCTGCCGTCGGCCATCTCCGACATGCCGATCGAGGACCTCGATCTGCCGCAGCGCGCGTTCAACTCGCTCAAACGTCATGGCATCACGAAGGTCGGCCAGCTCCTGCAGACCCCCGACGAGGAGCTGCTGCGCATGCGCAACTTCGGTAAGAAGTCGCTCGACGAGATCAAGGAGCGGCTCGCGGCGCGCGGGCTCATCGAAGCCCCAGTGCGCGACGAGAGCGCCGAGGGGGGCGCGCCGTCGGACGACGGCGGGCTGTCGGATGACGGAGGCGCGTCAGACGAGGGCGAGGAAGAGATGCCGGCGAGGGAGGAGTCCTAGGTGCCGCATCAGGTCCATCAACGCAAGTTCGGACGTAAGACCGGCCAGCGCAAGACGATGCTCAAGAACCTCACGCTGTCGGTGCTGCGGTACGAGCGCGTGAAGACGACCGAGGCGAAGGCCAAGGAGGTCCGCCGGTTCGTCGACAAGATGATCAACCTCGGCAAGGATGGCTCGCTCGAGGCGCGACGCCGGGCGCGGGCCTGGCTGCCGGAGCAGGTCATCGTGGAAAAGGTCTTCGACGACCTCGCGAAGCGCTACCCCGACCGGCCCTCCGGCTACCTGCGCACGACGCACCTCGCGCGGCGGGTCGGCGACTCCGCGCCGCTCATGCTTCTCGAGCTCATGCCGGCGGCCCTGGAGAAAAAGACCGAGGCGGAGACGGAGGCCGCGCCGAAGCGCCGCCGTCTGGCCCTGCCGGGCCGCCGCGAGAAGTCTCCGGCCGCGACCGCCAAGGCCGAGAC
>JANNHF010000052.1:0-9547 GCA_031404235.1 Chloroflexota bacterium | reverse complement strand
GATGAGGATCCCGGTGTGCTCGGTCACAAGTGACGCGAGCTGACCGGAGTAGTTCTCCTCCATGCTCACGATGCGCTTCGCCTTCCGGAGGATGTTGCCTACGGCCTCGGCCGGGAAGGGCTTCATGAGCCGGCACTGGAGGAAGTTGACCTTCTTGCCCTGGGCCTCGAGCACGCGCATCGCGTCGAGGATCGTTCCCTTGGTGGAGCCCCACGCGACGACCGTGAGCTCGGCGTCCGCCGGACCGTGCAGCGCGTACTGCTGGTCCTGGGGGATGGCCTTCTGGACGAGCGCGAGCTTGCCCATGCGCTTGTGCATCATCGCCATGCGCATCTCGACGCCCTCGGTGATGTGGCCATCGGGGTCGTGCTCGTCGGACGTGACCCAGAACCGGCCGCCCGGGATGCCCGGTCTGCTGCGCGGCGAGATACCGTCCTTCGTCAGCGCGTATCGGAGGTACTCCTTCACGTTGCCGTCGCCGTGCTTCGCGTTGCCGTTGTGACCGTTCGCGGTGTCGTTCGGCCCCTTCGCGTCGACGGCGGTCCACTCGCTCCCGGTGAAGCGCTCGCCGCGATCGATCTTGTCGTACTTGAGCTCGAGCTTGTCGATCGTCGTGTACACCGACGCGAGCTTCTTGTCCGACATGACGATGATCGGCATCTGGTAACGCTCGGCCCAGTTGAAAGCGGAGAAGATGTCCTGATACGTCTCGCGCAGATCGCCCGGAGCGGTGACGACGTGCGGGAAATCGCCCTGCGCCGGGTGAAGCGCGAACTGCAGGTCGCCCTGCTCCTGCCGCGTGGGCAGCCCGGTCGATGGACCGCCGCGTTGATACAGCACGAGCACCGGTCCGGGGGCTTCGGTGATGGACGCGAAGCCGATGCCTTCGACCATCAGCGCGAACCCGGGGCCGCTGGTCGCTGTGGCGACGCGCACGCCCATGTGCGCCGCGCCGACCGCCATGTTGATCGAGCTGATCTCGTCCTCGCACTGCACCACGAGCAGCTTGTACTCACGCTGATTTCGCTCGAGGAAGACGCTTTCGTCGGTCGCGGGCGAGATGGGGTAATAGGTCTGGAGCCCGCAGCCCGCCTTGAGCTTCGCGATGGCGGCGATCTCGTAGCCCTTCGCGAGGATGCGTGCCTTCGGCTCGGCGCCTGGTCGGAGCGTGTACGGGAAGTCCTTCGCGCTCTCGTTCTGCTTCACGTGATCGAACGCGAGACGCGCCGCGCGCACGTTGAGCTCACCGACCTCGGAGCGCTTGCCCTTGAACTGGCTGCGGATGACCTCGGCGACGAGGTCGAAGGGGTAGTCGCACAGCGCGAGCGACGCGCCGAGGCCCACCGTGTTCTTCATGACCTCGTACCGCCGCGCCTGCTCGCCTTTGCCCACTTCCTCGAGCGCCTTCTTGATGATCTCCATGAACGGGACCGCATAGAAGCGCAGGTCGGTGCGGGTGCTGTCCTTGGGCTGGAACTCGACCTCGCTGTCGTAGACGACGCCGCCGCCGGGGTTGATCTCGTGCAGATGGCCGAAATGCGTCGGCCAACGACGATGGTGTCCGTCCCCGGTAAGCGTCTCGTCGTCGAGCGCGACGAGGATGTCGGCGGTGTCGCGGTAGGAACGGATGTCCTCGTCGTCGACGCGCACTCGATAGAAGGAGTGCTTGCCCATGATGTTCGAGTGGTATTCGATGTTCGCGTATACGCGTAGGCCGGCCCTCGAACAGGCCTTCGCGAACACTTCGGCGGAGGCGTTGATGCCGCTCCCCTGGGGTCCGCCGATGATCCAGGTGAGCCGATTCTTCTGCACTCGGAACAACTATCCTACTTGGTGATGGCGGCGCGTCAGGAAAAAGACACGCTCGGTGAGATAGAGGTCCCCGCAGACGCGCTATGGGGAGCGCAGACCCAGCGAGCCATCGAGAACTACCCCATCTCCGGTTACAAACCCTTTCCTGCGTTCGTCCGGGCGATGGTGCGCGTGAAGCGTGCCGCGGCCCTCGCCAACGCCGAAGCTGGTCGGTTGGACCCCAAGCGACGGGACGCGATCGTCGCCGCGTGCGACGAGATCCTCGCCGGAAAACACATGGATCAATTCGTTGTCGATGTGTTCCACTCCGGCGCCGGCGTGTCCTTTCACATGAACGTCAACGAGGTCGTGGCGAACCGCGCGAATCAGATCTGTGGCGGCGGCCTCGGCACGTACGAGCACGTCAACCCCAACGACCACGTGAACATGGCGCAGTCGACGAACGACGTGACGCCGACCTCGATGCGCCTCGCGCACCTCGAGCTCACCAAGGCGCTCTGCGAAGAGCTCGACAAGCTCGGCGACGCGCTCGCGGCGAAGGCCGCGCAGTACGCGAACGTCGTGAAGCCGGGCCGGACGCACCTGCAGGACGCGGTGCCGATCACGTACGGCCAGGAGATCGGCGGGTGGGGTGTGCGCATCAAGAGTGCCGCCGCCCGCCTTCGCGCGGGTCGCGCGGAGCTGTGCGAGCTCGGCATCGGCGGCACGGCCGCAGGCACGGGACTCAATGCCGATCCGGAGTTCCGCCAGCGCGTCTGCCGCCATCTCGCGGAGTGGTACGGGGAACCGATCGTTCCGGCGAAGGACCTGTTCGCCTCGATGCAGTCGATGGCCGCGTTCGTCCGCATCTCGAGCGGGATGCGCACGGCGGCGATCGAGCTCTCGCAGATCAGCAACGACATCCGCCTCCTCGTGTCCGGGCCGCGCACGGGATTCGGCGAGCTGTCGATCCCGGCGGTGCAGCCGGGCTCGTCGATCATGCCCGGCAAGGTGAACCCCGCGATCGCCGAGATGGTCAACCAGGTCTGCTTCCAGGTCATCGGCAACGACACGACGGTCGCGTGGGGCGCTCAGGCCGGCCAGCTGGAGCTCAACGTGATGATGCCGGGCATCAACTACGCGGTGTGCTTCTCGGCAACGATCCTCACGAACGCCGTTCGCCAGCTGCGCACCAGGACCATCGAGGGCCTGCGCGTCGACGAGGAGCGGGTGAAGGAGCTGATGGACGCGAGTCCTCCGCTCATCGCCACTGCCCTCTCGCCGCACATCGGATATGCGAAGTCCGCTGCGCTCGTGAAGCGCGCGCTCGCGGAGCGGCGCTCGCTCATGGACGTCGCGCTGGAGGAGAAGGTCCTGCCCGAGGACAAGCTCCGGAAGATCCTCGATGCCCTGCCGATGACGAAAGGCGGCGTCCAGTGACGAAGGAGCCGCTCCTCGGGAGGCGACCGACGATCCGCCGCGTGAGGGCGTCCATCGCCGCGTAGCCCGCGCCGATGCCGGTCGGCGGATTCCCGGCCGGGAGCATCAGCCCCGGCAGCACCGGCGCCCAGCGCCAGATGCCCAGGCCAGTGCCGTACAGCTCGAGCGCCGTCGTCATCGCGAAGCTCACCGCGTACAGCAGTGGGTAGCGGCCGCGAATGATGAAGCGGATGAAGATCGCCCAAGTCACGCAGCCGAGAAGGTCGGGGAGCGGCGGGCGCGCGAGTCCGTAGAGCATCCAGAGCGTCGCGCCCGCGGTGACGGCGATCACGATGCGGCGCGCGTGGCGCTCCAGGAGCGGCAGCGACGCGACACGCAGCGCCGCCAGATAGAAGAGGCCGTGACCTGCGGGGACGTAGAGCGGGAGGTTCTCGAGGCGGTAGCGGTACGCGCCCCACACGATCGAGCCGATGATCTCGAGGAATGTCGCGAGCACGACGAGCACGGCGACCTGTACCCGGACCGCAGATGGCTGGAGACGGAGCGCGATGATGAGGAAGGCCCACGCCGTGAGACCAAGCGCTGACTGCTGGGGCGCGGACGTGGCGCGATCGAGCGGCAGCGCGACCGCGACGAACGCTGCGAACGCGAGCGCGTACACGAGCGAGCCGCGCACGCTCACGCCCGGACTATCCTGTCGCATCGGACCACGAGGTGGTGTGGTCAAAGGGAGAGCAACCGATGCTTAAGAGACTCGTCGGCGCGACACTTACCGGAGCACTCGTCCTGGTGTCTCTTGCGGGCTCGAGCACGACGGCACTCGCCAGCGGCAACGATCGCTCGGGGTTCACCGTCGGCGACTGCATATCCGACTTCGTGTATGGCAACGAGCCCAACATGGCCAATGGCGCGCCAGGTGGTCCCGCGGAACAGGCCCCAGGGACGCAGGCCGGCAATGTTGTGTCGACCCAATCACCTGGACCATGGCTCAACAACCCGACCGATCCCGAGAACCCTACGCGCGCGCGTTCCGTTGGTCAGTTCCAGCAGGATGGCATCAACATTCCGGCGTTGTGTCGGGCCGTGGCGCAACCGTAGGAGACACTCTGCTCGGGTGGATCGACGGTGGCTTGAGCCTCGTCGGTCACCCGATCTTGATCGACTTGATCTTGTCGCCGATCTTCACGTTGGCGACGACGTCCATGCCAGCCGTGACCTGACCGAAGTTCGTGTACTGCTTGTCGAGGAAGGCGGAGTCCTTCTTCACGATGAAGAACTGGGAATCGTTGTTGAACGCCGCGTCCTGACCGCGCGCGATGCCGGCTGCGCCGAGCTTGAAGCTGAGGTCGTTGTACTCGCTCGGAACGCGCTCGCCGCCGGTGCCGGTGCCCTTGGGATCGCCGCCCTGGACCACCCAGTCCTCGACGCGGTGGAAGACGAGGTTGTCGTAAAAGCCGCTGCGGGCCTTGGCCGCGAAGCGCTCGACGGTCTGCGGCGCTTTGTCGGGTCGGAGCGTGAAGGTGAACGAGCCGCCCTTGGCGAGCTCGACGGTCGCGCTGGTCGCCTTGGCGCCCGTTGGGGGTGTTGGAGTGGCCGTGGCAGTTCCTCCTGTTTTCGTACCGCCGCTCTGCGCGGCCGAGCCGCAGGCGACCAGCGCAATGCCGGCCGCGGACGCGCGCAAGAGCGAACGACGCTTCATTTCGATACGACGATAAGGGCTGTCGCCTTTGAAGGCGTCGACGCCGCAAGGGCCTTAGCCCTTATCGTCATGGTCCCGATGCCCTCGTTTCAGGCGCCCCGCGGCACGCGGGATCTACTCCCCGAAGAAGCGGCCGCGATGGACGCGCTCCAGGCCGTGGTGCAGGCGCGCGCGCTGCGCTACGGGTATCCGCGCATCAGCACGCCGATCATCGAGAACCGCGAGGTCTTCGTGAAAGGGGTGGGCGAGGGGAGCGACATCGTCGGCTACGAGATGTACGAGGTCGGGCAGCGTGGCGAGGGCGGGCTGACGCTCCGTCCGGAGGGCACCGCGGCCGTGACGCGCGCGCTCCTCGAGAACGGCCTCCACAAGTCACCGCAGCCGATCCGCTTCTTCTACTGGGAGCCGATGTTCCGCGGCCAGCGTCCGCAGCTCCTGCGCTTCCGGCAGTTCTGGCAGTGGGGCCTGGAATGCTTCGGCGCGCCGGAGGCCGCCGCGGA
Source organism: Chloroflexota bacterium (assembly GCA_031404235.1). GTDB lineage: Bacteria > Chloroflexota > Limnocylindria > P2-11E > P2-11E > CF-39. The sequence goes on along the minus strand of JANNHF010000052.1, from coordinate 4,117 downwards.
CGTCGAGATCATCGACTTTGCGAACGGTCTGTTCGCGGAGGTCGGCCTCACCGACTTCGCGCTCGAGGTCAACACGATCGGCGACGAAGCCTGTCAGGCGAAGCTGAAGAGCGCGCTGGGCGACTATTTCTCGAAGCACCGCGAGGCGCTCAGCCCGACCTCGCAGCGGCGTCTCGATACGAACGTCATCCGCATCCTGGACTCGAAGGAGCCGCAGGACCGCGAGATCATCGCCGGCGCGCCGAAGCTGCGTGACTTCCTCTGCGACGATGACAAGAAGCATTTCGCCGAGGTGCAGGACGGGCTCACGCGCCTGGGCATCGCGCACAAGGTCGTCGATACGCTCGTGCGTGGACTGGACTACTACACGCGCACCGTGTCGGAATTCGTGCTCACCGATCCCGAATATCGGAAGTCGGGCGACATCGCCGTCGCCGCCGGCGGCCGCTACGACGGTCTGGTGCGTCGGATGGGCGGGCCCGATCTGAGCGGCACCGGCATCGCCGGCGGGGTCGATGTCCTCTATTACGCGCTGAAGCAGCAGGGAGTGACCGCGGCGCAGGAGCCGAAGCCCGACGTGTACGTCCTGTCCGCGCAGCCGGACGACGTCGCCGACCGCACGCAGCTTGCGAATCCGCTGCGTGACGCCGGCTTCGACGTGGCGATCGACTACTCGTCGCGCCCGCTCGAGCGACAGCTCGAGAGCGCGATCAAGCACGGGGCGCGCGTCGCCGTCATCCGTGGCACCGAGGAGGCGCGCGGCGGACACGTCATCGTCAGAGACCTGAAGAAGAAGGAACAACGCGTGACGCGGCTCGCCGCGGTCGTCACCGAGGTCGGCCGTCACGCGCCAAAGCGCGCGCGCCCGACGCTGTGGAATCCGCCGACGGATCCGGACGACTGATGCTGCGCACGCACACCGCGGGCGAGCTGCGCGCCGCGGACACCGGGAAGACCGTCACGCTCGCGGGCTGGGTGGACCGGCGCCGCGACCACGGCGATGTGACCTTCATCGACCTGCGCGACCGCTACGGCAAGACGCAGATCGTCGCGCACGCGACCGAACAGTCCAAGGCGCACGCCGCTCTCAAGGACGCGCGCAGCGAGTGGGTGCTGCAGGTCCGCGGGACCGTGCGCGCGCGGCGCGAGGGCGCCCGCAACCCCAAGCTCTCGACCGGGGATGTTGAGGTCGTCGCCGAGGAGATCGTCGTCCTGAACGAGGCGAAGACGCCTCCCTTCTATGTGAACGAGGAAACGCCCGTCGACGAGAACCTCCGCTGGAAATACCGCTACGTCGACCTGCGGCGCGAGCGTTCCAAGGACCTCATGCGTCTGCGGCACGAGGTCGTCGCGTTCATCCGCGCGTACATGATCGAGCGCGGGTTCTGGGAGATCGAGACGACGAACCTGATCCGTTCGGACCCGACGGGCGCGCGCGACCTGGTCGTCCCGTCGCGTTATTACCCGGGCAAGTTCTGGGCGATGCCGCAGTCGCCGCAACAGCTCAAGCAGATCCTCATGGTCGGCGGCATCGACAAGTACTTCCAGATCGCGCGCTGTTACCGCGACGAGGATCCTCGCGCAGACCGAACGCTGGAGCACTCGCAGCTGGACGTCGAGATGAGCTTCGTCGAGCCGAAGGACGTGATGGCGCTCGGAGAGGATCTCTACACGCAGGTCTTCCAGAAGTTCGCGGCAAAGCCGCTGAAGGACGTCCCGTGGCCGAGGCTCACGTTCGACGAGGCCATGCGACGCTTCGGCAGCGACCGGCCGGACCTTCGCTTCGGGATGGAGCTCATCGATCTCACCGACGTGTTCCGCACGACGGGTTTCAACGCGTTCCGCGAAGCCATCGAGAGCGGCGGCGTTGTGCGCGGGATGGTCGTCGGGGGCCGGGCCGACGCAACACGCAAGGAGATCGACGCGTGGACGACGATCGCCAAGCGCAAGGGCGCGAAGGGCCTCGGCCAGTTCCAGCTGAAGGGCGGCGAAGTCGTATCCCAGATCGCGAAGTTCCTGTCGCCACGTGAGCTCGACGACCTTCGGAAGACGACCGGGGCCAAGGACGGCGACCTCGTGCTCGTCGTCGGCGCGCCGTACCGCGTCGCGAGCGAATCACTCGGAGTCCTGCGCGAGCACCTCGGTCGCGACCTGAAGCTCGCGGACACGTCGACGCACCGTGCGGTGTGGGTCTACGAGTTCCCGCTGGTCGAGCGCACGCCCGAGGGCGGCTGGACGTTCGCGCACAACCCGTTCTGCGGCCCGCTCACGCCGCACGACATGGAGCTGCTCGATACCGAGCCCGAGAAGGCGCGCAGCAAGCAGTACGACCTGGTCGTCGACGGCCGCGAGCTGGGCGGGGGAAGCGTGCGCATCCACCAGCGATCGGTCCAGGAGCGGCTCTTCAAGCAGATGGGGATCTCGAAAGAGGAGGCGCAGCTCCGCTTCGGGGCGCTCCTCGACGCGCTCGAGTACGGCGCGCCGCCGCACGGCGGCATCGCGCCGGGCATCGACCGCTTGATCATGACGCTCGCGGGAACGGAGAACATCCGCGAGGTGCAGGCGTTCCCGAAGACCCAGACCGGCTACGACCCGATGCTCGACGCGCCTGCCGCGATCAACGACGAGCTGCTCGACGAGCTCGGCCTGCGCGTGGTGAAGAAGCCCGAAAGCTAGCGGCCTTAGCGAGCGTTAGTGAGAGCAGCGGCAGCAAGCGCGAGGGCGGCTGCGCTCGACAGTTGAGCGACCTCACCCCGCGCGACAGCGGCCAGCGCGTCATCGAGCGTAAGCGTCAGCACCTCGATCTCTTCGAGGTCGTCGTGACCCGGGCCAGCCGCATCGGATCGCTGCGCCTTACGCGCGAGAAAGATGTGCGCGGTGCAGACGCCGTAGTTGCCGTCGACGGTGAAGCTGCCCAGCGGTCGCCACTCATCGGATGCGTACCCGGTCTCCTCGCGCAGCTCGCGCCGGGCGGCCTGCTCCGGCAGCTCACCCGGCTCGACGTAGCCCGCGGGCAGCGACAGCGCGACACGACGCGGCCCGTGCTTGTACGACCGCTCGAGTACGACATGGCCATGCGGCGTGACCGCGACCGTCATTGCGAAGTCGCGGGTCTGGACCCACAAGAACTCTTCGACGACCCGCCCATCAGGCAGCTCGACGCGTTCGACGCCGACCTCCATCCAGGGAGGTCGGCTGAGCAGGACACGACGTCCGAGGACCTTCCATGCTCGCAAGGGCGGCAACTTAACGGAGCCCCGGGAGGCCGACGCTCGCCGGGATCTTCACGCGTGACATCCCGGTGAACTGCGCCAGGTCGTCGAGCGCGCGCGCGACCGCACGACCTGTTGCGCGGTCTCGCTTGGTGCCGGGCTCGAGATGAACGGCGTTGACGACGAATGTGTCCTGCTCGCGATCGACACGCGGATCGATGCGGCCGATCAGCTCATCGTTGTGGAGGATCGGCATGGCGAAGTAGCCGTACTGTCGCTTCGCCTTGGGGACGTAGATCTCGATGCGGTAGCGCATGCCGAAGAGGGCCTCGGCGCGCGCGCGGTCGCGGATGAGCGTGTCGAAGGGCGAGAGCAGCGTGGTGCGGCCGCCCCAGCTCCGCTCGAGCTGGGAGATGCGCTCGGCATCGGCCGCGTGGACGTACCAGCGCCCCTTCAGCGTCCCATCGCCTGACGCGACGCACGCCGGAATGAACTCGCCGCTGCGCTCGAGCGACACGATCGTCTTCGTGACGACATCGCGCACGGCGCCTGGGAGCATGTTCTGGATCTGCGTCGCCGTCGCCACGCCAAGGGCGCGCAGCGCGCGGATGGTCGCTTCGCGGATGAGCTTCGTCGGCGTCGCCGACGACACGAGCGCCTCCTTTGGCACGCAGCGCTCGGTGAGATCCCAGAGGCGCTCCTGCCCGCTGCGGCCGGCGACGAGCACGCGGCCCTCGGCCGAAAGGAACTCGAGCATCTGGCTCGCGTTGCGGTCGTTGGTCCACCCCGTGGAATGCCACGACACCGCCTCGCGTCCGTCGAACGCGCTCGTGGGAAGCGATCCCTCGCGCCGCAGGCGTGAGAGCACCTGTCGTCGCAGCGGCAGGTTCTCGCGCATCCACACG
>JANNHF010000051.1:0-1806 GCA_031404235.1 Chloroflexota bacterium | reverse complement strand
CGGCGGTAGGCGCACACGTCGTAACGGTCCTTATGGGACACCCGCCCGTCGCTCGTTCGCGCCCTGACCGCCGCGACCGGCAGCTACGATGGCGTCGAGGATGCGATCCAGGACGCATTCGGTGAGGCGCTCCGGCATTCGCCCTCGGAGCTCGCGAATGTCGAGGGCTGGCTTTTCACAATCGCGCTCAACCGGCTACGCAGTCACCGCCGCCGCGCGCGGATCCTCCGCCGCCTGGGCCTCATGGCCGCGCCACGCGAGTCCGAGATTGATCGGGCGCTGCAGCGCGCCGACATACGACGCGTCCTTGATGCGCTGCCTCGCCGCGAACGCGAACTGCTGATCGCGAAGCACTACGTCGGCATGACCCAAGACGAGATCGCCTCGTTCATGCACTTGCCCCGCGGCACGGTCTCCGCGGCGATCAGCCGCGCGGCGGCGCGGTTCCGCGAGTTGGAGGGACGGCGATGAGCGAGACGTTCGAGCACGACCAGGTCGCACATCGCTTGGTGATCGCACTGGACGCATTGCCGGTCCCGGAAGAGCCGACCGGCCTGAGTGCGATGGCGCGGCCGTCACTCCTGCGCGATCCGAGGATGTTGCTCGCCGCTGCGCTCCTGCTCGTGCTCGTCGCAACGCTGACCTCGCCGCAGTTCGAGCAGGCCGCCGCCGAGCTGACGAGATACATCCAGCGCATCGTCGTCGGTCCGGACGCTTGGGTCGGCTACTACCACGATCACAGCGCTCGGGATGTGAACGGCGGTCCCGCGGTCCGGCTGTTGGTCGCGTCTGGCGACCACGGGCGATCAACAACGCCGGACATCGTCGACTCGGCCAACGTGTACCACGGGCCGTGGTCGCCGGACCGCGAGCAGTTCGCCGTCGGCAGCGGAAGCCAGTTGTACGTGGGCGATCAGTTCGGTCGGCTCCGGCCGATCGCCGACGTGGGTCTCGGTTACCTCGTAGTCCCCTTGGGCTGGGTCGGGAACGACAAGGTCTGGGCAAAGGTGTCCACGACGTCGGGCGCGTCGCAATCCTCGCTCTTAACAGTCGACCTCAAGACTGGCTCGCTCGAATACCAAAGACCCGACAATCTGCCAAGCTGGCTGTTCGGGCCGATCTCACCTGACGGTCGCTGGGTGAGCGTGAGTTTCGGGCCGCCCGACGGGACCGACAGGTGCGGGTTCGTAGTGGGGCTGTACGACCTCGAGACACGCCAAGTCGTCGACGTCGTCGACGCGAACGGCCGATCGGCGTCGGGATTCGGCTTCCTGAGCGACGGCCGGATCGTGGTTGGTCGCTGTGATCGCACGGCCGGCACGCTGGAGCTCTACGTGGGCGCACCCGGCACCCGCCCGAGCGTCATCGCTGTGGTGCCGATCGCGGTGCCCCGCCCGGTGGTCGTTTGGAACAATGGCACCGATGAGATCAATGTCATCACATCCGGGCCCGAGGCGCCGCAGAACGCATATGTCTTCGATCCGTCGGGACGTCTTCTCCGCATGACGCGGCTACCGCAGCTCGCGTTGGCGGGCGTGATCTGGGCGGGGCTCTCTCGTGACGGGAGATTCATGAGCGTCGAAGGGAGCGCGTTGGTTGGCGGCGCGCCGCGAATAGGCGTGATCGATCTCACGACCGGCCGGGTCACGTATCTGTGCGATAGCGGATGCGACTACCTCTACCTCCGATAGCCGCAACTTCATGTGCCGCTCGATGCGCGACGCGCACGCCGGCATGGGCGTCTCCAGCATGGTGTTCGACAAGTTCGTGATGATCGCGGCGACCACGCTCACGGGCGCGGGCGTC
>JANNHF010000050.1:0-7199 GCA_031404235.1 Chloroflexota bacterium | reverse complement strand
CCTTCCGCATCGCGGAGCGGCTGGAACATCAGGTTCGCCCTCGCTTCCCGGCGCGTGCCATCCAGGTGGGTCCAGCTGACAACCGCGTCGCCGGCCGCCCAGGGTGTGCCGCTCGCGTAGGCCTCATCGAGAGCCGACGCGAAGCGGACATCGATGTCCGGGTATACGTCGCGGACACTTCGACCCACCAGGCTGTCAGACGGGCGCCCGGCGACCTGGGCCGCCAGCCGATTCACGAACGAATACGCATGTCGGGGACCGAGTGTCACGGCCACCATGAACGGCGCGTTGTCGTAGACCGCTGCGAGGTCGCCCGGGACGATGTGGAGCTGGCCACCGAGGCCGCTCACCGGTGCGCTCGCACCCACGGGAAGCCCCACACCGGCGGCTGACATCACTGCTGCGATCAGCCCGGCTCGGTTCGGGACACCGAACTTGCGCATCAGCCGACTGAGCTGAGCCGTGACCGCACGCTGCGTCACGCGCTGCCGCGCGGCGATCTCCTTGTTCGTGTGACCACGCGCCACCAGGCCGACCACCTCGGCCTGCTTCGCCGTGAGAACGACTGCCGGCTGAGTCATACGTTCCGAAACGTACATCTAGCGAGCAACGTCGGCTGCCTCAATCCTTGAGGGACGACGCAACGTACTCGCCGGGGGGAGGGACTTATGAAGCGCATCACACCGCTCATTCGCTATCGCTGCGCCAACCCGGAGCATCAGCGACCCACGAAACGCGTCTCGGACACGATGACCATTCACGACGGCTCGTGGGCCTACTGCCCGCACGACGTGCGCGTGGCGGACCACCGGTGGTCTGTAGCGAACCCGGACGCACCCGCGCTGTCCGTCAGAGTGCCCGCCGACCCTCGAGCGCTCGACTGACCGTCACCTCGTCGGCGTATTCGAGATCCCCACCCATCGGTAGACCACGCGCCAGGCGGGTCACCCGCGCGCCGCTGCCCGCCAGCAGCTGCGCGATGTACATCGACGTCGCCTCGCCCTCGAGATTCGGGTTCGTCGCGAGGATGAGCTCCTCGATCCCGCCTCCACGGATCCGCTGGACCAGCTGAGCGATCTTCAGGTCGTCGGGCCGGACACCGTTCACCGGCGAGATCGCTCCGTGCAGAACGTGATAGCGACCCTTGTACTGACCGGTGCGCTCGATAGCGAGCACGTCGAGCGGCTCCTCCACCACGCAGACGAGCGTCCCGTCGCGCTCGTCGGATGAGCAGATCACGCACGGGTCCGCCTCCGCGATGTTGAAGCATACCGAGCAGTAGTGAAGATCGGTCTTCACCGAACGGATCGCGGCCGCGAGCGCGTCGGCGTCCGGTAGTGGCGCGCGCAGGATGTGATACGCGAGGCGCTGTGCAGTCTTGGGGCCGACACCGGGCAGCTTCGAGAGCTCATCGATGAGACGCGCGAGCGGTCGCGCGAGGGCGCTCGGCATCACATACCGGGGATCTTGAGACCGCCGGTCACGCCGCCGAGCCGCTGCGCGGCGAGCTCGCGCGACTTCTTGAGTGCGTCAGCAAAGGCCGCGAGCACGAGATCCTGGAGCGTCTCGACATCGTTCGGATCGACGGCGTCTTTCTGGATGCGCACCGACTTGCACTCCTGGGTCCCCGACAGGACGACAACGACCGCGCCGCCGCCAGCGGTGCCCTCCACGGTCGCGGCCGCGAGCTCCTCCTGGGCCTTGGCCATGTTCGCTTGCATCTCGCGAGCCATCTTCTGAAGGTCGCCCATGTTCTTCATCACTCGATCTCCATGATCCGTTCCGGACGCCGGAACGTTTCTAGCGCGGCGCGAAGCATCGGGTCCTCCGCCGGGGAGGGCGCGTCCGCAGGCAACGCTTGCACGACGCAGCGCACGCGCACGGCGAGGCTCAGCCGCTCCGACAGTCCTTGCTCGAGCTCGCCGCGATATTTGTCCTGCCAATACGCCCGCGCGAAGTCATTGTCGAACCCGATCACGACGGTGCTGCCTTCGACCGTGACCGGCTCCGCCTTCACGAGGTGCGAAGCTTTTCCGACGCTCTGCTCCTTCACGTGTGCGACCATCTCGGCCCAGGCCTTCTGCACGTCTGCGAGCGTGAGCGCGCTGGTCTGCGCCCGGCGAGCCGCGAGGTCGATCACGTCGGAACGCTCGGGCGCGCGCTGTGCGCGAGTCGGCGCGCCGCGGTCGGCGGCCGGAGCCGCCGTAGAACGCGCGGCGGGCGCGGCCTCGCGTCGCGGCGGTGTCTGCGTGGCCGGTCCGCTGAGCCCCGGCTGCGTGACGAGGTCGAGGATCGCGAGCTCCAGTGGCAGCGGCGTGCCCTCGCTCGTCTTGAGGTGCTGCTCGGTCTCGATTAGGCGTTTCGCGATCGCCGCGAGCCGTGGCAGCGGGAACTTCGGCGCCTGCTCCATGACCTTCGCGGCCACACCCTCGCTCGCGGTCTCCGGTGGCTTTCCTTGCGCGTTCGCGAGCACGAGCGCGCGCGTGTGATCGATGGCCCGTTTGACGAAGAGACGCAGATCGCGACCCTCGTCGACGAGCCTGCCGACCAGACGGACGCCGGCAGCGCCGTCGTTCGCCGCGAGCGCATCGAAGAGTGCCGAGGTTTCCTCCCATTCGGACACCCCGAGCAGCTCGTTGACGTCCGCGAGCTTGACGCCGCCCTCGGAGAACGCGGCCACCATGTCGAGAACGCTCTCCGCGTCACGCAGCGAACCCTGCGCGTGTCGCGCGATCGCCTCCAGCGCCGCCGGCTCGACCTTCAGGCCCTCCTGCTCGCAGATCTTCGCGAGCTGCGCGACGACGCCCTTGTACGGGATCCGCCGGAGGTCGAAACGCTGCGTGCGGGAGACGATGGTGGCCGGGATCTTTCCGGATTCGGTCGTCGCCAGCACGAAGATCGCGTGCGGGGGCGGCTCTTCCAGCGTCTTCAGCAACGCGTTGAAGGCCTCGCTCGTGAGCTGGTGCGCCTCATCGATGACATAGACCTTGTACTGCCCAAGCGAGGGCGCGAACCGGACCTTGTCGCGTAGGTCGCGCATCTCATCGATACCGCGATTGGATGCGGCGTCGATCTCGATGAGATCGAGGAAAGTTCCGTCACGTACCGCCACGCAGTTCTCGCAGCGATCGCAGGGCTCGCCGTCCTTGGCCTTCGTGCAGTTCACGGCCTTCGCGATGAGGCGCGCGATCGTCGTCTTGCCGATCCCGCGCGAGCCGGCGAGAAGATACGCGTGCGCGACCTGGCCCGACGCGATCGCGTTCTTCAGCGTGCGGGTGACGTGCTCCTGTCCGACGATGGCGGCGAAGGTCTGCGGGCGATACCGGCGATAAAGGGCAGACCTTTCGGGCACGGGTCAACGATAGAGAGGAACGACCCCCCGCGCGAGGACAACGACATTCCGAAGGAAAGAGCGGCCGTGCACCCTCCGTCGATCACGGACATCGCGAACACGCACACGCGCGCAGCTCGGATCAGGCTTGCCTGCGGCACGCGACGGCGACCGCTTACCGCTGCTTCCTTCCGGATCTGACGGGGTTCACGGACCGACGCTGCACAGGACCCGATCGTCAACGCCACGCGACGCGCGCAGGACCCGCGACGCCGGACCTTGGGAGGGAATTCAGCCCCGCTGGAGCGGATTGCGGGTACAGGGCACCGCTAGCTCCCCGCCTAGCACGACCGCCGTCAATGGTATCGGCTAACGGTCGCGCGCGATGATCTGATCCGCGACCTCGCGCAGATCCCTGCCCCACACATCGGGCCGCTCGAGCAGTGGATTCCACTGCGCGCCAGGGCGCGCAACGAACGCGGCCGCGCAGCCCGCGCGCATCGCGCCCGCGACGTCCCAGGCGTGCGCGGCGATGAGGCGGACCCGGCCAAGCGGTACTCCGAGCTTGCCTGCTGCGGCGGCATACGCCTCCGGCGCGGGCTTGAGCCGTTTCGCGTCGTCCGCCGTGAGCGCCTGCTCGAATAGATCGCGGATCCCAGCGTTCGTGAGCTGCGCCTCCTCGACCAGGCCGGTCGAGTTCGTGAGCGCCGCGATGCGGAAGCCGGCGTCGCGCAGCCGCGTGAGGCTCTCGCGCACCTCGGGGTGCGCCGGAAGCTTGCGCACCTCGCCGAGGATCGCTTTCTCGTCCGCCTCGGAAACCGTCACGCCACGCCGCTCAGCGGTGAGCGCGAGCGCGGCGCGGAAGTGCGAGCCGAAATCGAAGTACGGCCCGGTCACGGTGAGAAGCAGCGCGGACTGCAGCATCGTGGAAAACCATTCGCGGCGGACAGCTGCGTCTCCGAAGACACGGGCGAAATGCGGGTCGAGGGCGCGGAGGTCTAGCAGCGTCTCATTGACGTCGAAGACAAGCACGCGGTCGCGCACCGTGGTCATCGTGCGGAGAGGGCGGGATTCGAACCCGCGAGCCTTTCGGCTACCCGCTTTCCAAGCGGGCGCACTCGGCCACTATGCGACCTCTCCAACAGGGGGGATTATCGACGGCGGAGAGGGCGGGATTCGAACCCGCGAGGCTTTCGCCTACCGCTTTTCGAGAGCGGCACCATCAACCACTCGGACACCTCTCCACGCGGAAGTTTATGGGCTGCGCGTTTTCGTAGACTCGATGGTGCCGATGCACGTCCGCCGCTTCCACTACGCGTGGGTCGTTGTCGCCGTGACGCTCGTCACCCTGATGGCGGCGCAGGCGGTGCGTGCGGCGCCCGGCGTCATCATCGTTCCGCTCGAGCAGGAGTTCGGCTGGGATCGCGCCGCGATCTCGCTCGCGGTCGGCGTGTCGCTGCTCGCGTTCGGGCTCGGCGGGCCGCTCGGCGGCATGCTGCTCGAACGGTTCGGCCCGCGGCGACTGCTGACTGGCGGCATCCTGCTCATCGCCCTCGGCCTGTTCGCCCTCATCAACATAAACGAGCTCTGGCAGCTGTTTCTCGTGTGGGGCATCGTGATCGGCCTCGGCACCGGCGCGGCCGGGCAGGTCGCGAGCGCGGCGATCGCGCAGCGCTGGTTCCGCACGCATCGTGGACTCATCGTCGGACTCTTCGGCGGAGCGACCTCCGCCGGCCAGCTCGTCTTCGTTCCCGCGATGGCCGTGCTCACCGTCACGGTCGGCTGGCGCGGCGCGATCGTACTGCTGCTCGGAGCAGCAGCTGTCGCGGTCGTCCCGCTCGTCATCTTCATGCGCGATCGGCCGAGTGACGTCGGACAGCGCGCAGTCGGGGAGGGCGCGACGCTGACGGCCGCCGAGAAGGCGGATGACGCGCGGCGCACGCCGCTCCGCGAAGCGCTGCGGCGCCGTGAGTTCTGGCTGCTCGCATCGAGCTTCTTCGTCTGCGGCTACACCTCGAACGGTCTCATCGGAACGCACCTCATCCCGCACGCGGTGGAGCACGGCTTCACCGAGGTCGCCGCCGCGGGCGCGTTGGCTCTGCTCGGTGCGCTCAACATCGTCGGAACGCTCGCATCCGGCTGGCTCACCGACCGCTACGACAACCGCAAGCTCCTGGCGGGGTACTACGGCTTCCGCGCGATATCGCTCCTCGTGCTCCCGCTCGTCTACGACATGCAGGGCCTGCTCCTCTTCGCGATCGTGTACGGGCTCGATTGGATCGCGACCATCCCGCCGACGGTCAATCTCACCGCGACGATCTTCGGTCGCGCATCGGTGGGCACGCTGTACGGTTGGATCTGGTTCTCGCACATGGTCGGCGCGGCGCTCGCTGCGTATCTGGGCGGCTTCTTCCGCGTGCTGCTCGGTGACTACCACCTCATGTTCGTCAGCGCGGCGGTGATGGGGTTCGTCGCGGTCGCGCTCGTGACGAGGATCCCCCAGAGCGGACGCCCCGCGCCATCGACCGTATTCGAGGCTGCTCCCGCGTAAGTCGCGCGGCTAGGCCGAGGCGGTCTCCTTCTCCATCGCCGGCGAGTACTTGCCCAGCTGCGCCGCGGCCGTGAGCTTCGCGCGATGCTGGAACGCGCGCTGCGCGGCCGCCACGTTCGCCGCTCTCCCTGACCAGGCTTTCTGCGGCGCCGCCTGCAGGCCGCGTCCAAAGGAGAAGCTCAGCTGCCAGGGGGCGCGGACCTTCGCTGCGTAGCGATTGATCGCGTCGAGGTTCACCGTGGCCTCGTCGTCGGACTGGCCGCCGGACAGGAACACGATCCCGGGAACGGCGGCGGGCACGGTCTCACGGAAGCAGTCAACGGTATGGCGGGCGACCTCTTCCGCCGACGCACGCATCCTGGCCTCCTTGCCGGAGAGGACCATGTTCGGCTTGAGGAGCATGCCCTCGAGGTTCACGCGCTGCGCCGCGAGCTGGATGAAGACCATGCGCAGGGTCTTGATCGTGACCTCGCTGCACCGCTCGATCGAATGCGTGCCGTCCATCAGCACCTCCGGCTCGACGATCGGGACGATGCCGGCCTCCTGGCTCAGCGCGGCGTAGCGCGCGAGCGCGTGTGCGTTGACGCGGATGCAGTGGTCGGAGGGGATGCCGTCGCCGATCGTGATCACCGCGCGCCACTTGCTGAAGACCGCGCCGAGTCCTTTGTATTCTGCGAGGCGCTCGCGCAGACCGTCGAGGCCCTCAGTGACGACCTCACCCGACGCGAACGCCAGCGGCTTCGCGCCGAGGTCGACCTTGATACCGGGATGGATGCCCTGGTCCTTCAGGATCTTCACCTGTGTCGAGCCGTCGGACGTCTTCTGGCGGATCGTCTCGTCGTAGAGGATCACGCCGCTGATGTACTGAGCGATGCCCGGCGCGCGGAACAACATCTCGCGATACGCGCGGCGGTTGTCCTCGGTGTTCTCGACGCCGATCGCATCGAAGCGCTTCTTGATGGTGCTCGTGCTCTCGTCAGCGGCGAGGATGCCTTTTCCAGGAGCGACGAGCGCGCGAGCGATCTCGGCGAGATCTGCCACGGCGTCAGGATAGCCGTGGCCTCATATGCTCGCGACGTGACCGACGACATCGTCCTTCGCGCGAGCGGGCTCACCAAGCGCTTCGGCGATCTGATCGCGGTCGATCACCTCGACCTCCACGTCAAGCGTGGAGAAGTAGTCGGGCTGCTCGGACCGAACGGCGCGGGGAAGAGCACGACCATCGGCATGGTCCTCGGCCTCGTCGCTCCGACGGCGGGCAGCGTCCAGGTACTCGGGCACGAGGTCGCGACGCACCGCGAAAAGGCGCTCGCGCGC
>JANNHF010000049.1:0-9471 GCA_031404235.1 Chloroflexota bacterium | reverse complement strand
CGCGCATAACAGGATCAACGACGTCCCGAAGGACGCGTTCAAGCGGGTGTCGAAGCTCGATAGTGCGGACGTCTTCGTCCAGCACGCTCGCCTCGGCCCGAACGCGAGCACACCATGGCACACGCATCCGGGACCAGTCCTCGTGTCAGTGGTGAGCGGATCACTGACCTACCAGGACGCGTGCGGATCAACGACATACGGTCCGGGCCAGGGATTCGTCGACAGTGGGTTCGGCCATGTTCACCGGGCGATCGCCAGCTCCGCTGGGGCGGACTTCTACGCGACCTACATCCTGCCTGCCGGCGCGCCGAGCCATCTCATTCCGGCCGACGGAGCGGGTAGCTGCGACAAGGACAAGGACAAGGACGAAGCCGAAGAAGAGGATTAACGAAGAGGGACTAACGCAGGACGGACAAGGTGAACGGGGGCTGCGGTCGCGGCTCCCCGTTCACGAGGTGCGGGCTTTGACGCTGCCGGCGGCTGGCAGTTGAGACACGCCGGGATCAGCTTTCACGCCGTGAGATAAGCCTCAAGCGTTCCGTCGTCGTGCGAGACCAGAAGGCCTGGAGCTGTGTGCCTATCGCGGTCTAGTGACCCGGGGTCGGCTCAGCGCTCTAGTTGAGCAGGGACGTGAAGAACGCCTTGGTCGCGACAGGGTTGATGGTCCGGCCGTAGTCGAGTGTCTTCTCCTGCCCGCCGCCGACCATCGCGACGCTGAACGCTTCGCCCCATGACTCCTGTGGCTGAACGATCCATTGCGCCATGCCTGTCCTCGTGGCGGCCTCCGCCGCTGCCTGCTGCCACGTACCGGGGAACCCGCGGAACGCCCAGTACCTCGAGCGCCAATCGATGCTCGCATCCTTGCGTTGCAGCAGCGCTTCGTAGGCATGCCCGATCTCGTGGTACGCGGTCCTCGGAGTCATCACGAAGTCCTCACGGACGGTGAAGATCGGCTGCCCGGTGGCGGTCAGGCCGCGGAAGAACGCGTCTCCGTCCTCATCGGAGGCGAAATCGAAGTCGATCTGAGGTGTGGGCGGCAAGAGCGGGAACACCTGACGAGCCGCGAAGTAGTAGGGGTACAGCTTTTCGCCAGCGGCCCGCGTTGTCGGCTGGGGCTGCTTCGTGCGCGTCGGCGGCGGTGGTGCCGTGGGTGTCGGCGTAGGCGCGTTGGTCGGGGACGGGGTCGGAGAAGGCGTTTCCGGTATGAGTGTGAAAGTCGGGATGGCGGTGGTCGGAACGGGACTGGGGCTGGGCCGGGTGACCTGGGGCTGCGGCCACGCCGACACTCCGACAGCGCCGAGGACCATTCCGACCACGAGGGCCGCAAGGACCGCAGCGACAGCATTCCGCCTGGGAATCACACGACAAGCGTAGGGCTGGGGCGGCTCCGTCCTGTCTCACTGCCGGCGCGATTGCGGCGGGCCGAGGGCCAGCTTGGTCAGTCGGCCGCTCTACCGGTTCAGCCGCATCAATGCGCGTCTATGCTTCGACGATGACTGATGCGCCGTCACGGACCCTCCGGATCGTCGTCGCGGACGACCATCCCTCGGTCCGAGAGAACCTTCGCTACCTGCTCAATGCCGAGCTGGGCATGGTGGTCGTGGGCGCCGCGAAGGATGGCCACGACGCGCTGCGTCTGGTACATGCGACCCGCCCGGACGTGCTCGTGCTGGATTCGGAGATGCGCGACCTCAGCGGGCTCGAGGTCGCCCGATCGATCCTGAGGGATGGGAGTCACGTGGGGATCGTCATGTACACCCTCGACGGCGACGCTTGTGTCGAAGCCAGGGAGCTCGGTCTCGCGGCATGCGTGACGAAAGACTCGCCGCCCTCGATGCTGATCGACGCGATCCGTGGGGCGGCGGAAACGTCGTCCGTCTCCCCGGTCCAATAGACCGCTAACTCGCACTTCGACCGTGGCCCACGTCTTGCGGACGTGTGTGTATGACCTTTAACCCGGACGCCAAGCTCGACCCATCCCAGGTCGAGGACCGCCGTGGCGGCGGATCTCGCGCTGGCGGTCCAGTCATCGTCGGCGGCGGAGCCGTCGGGATCATCGTCCTGATCGCGGCGCTGCTCCTTGGCGTCGATCCCACCGGTCTGATCGACACGTCCACCCAGCCGCCGATCGAAGGCGCGCAATCGGCGCAGGAGTGTCGTACCGGGGCGGACGCGAACAAGCGCGCGGACTGCCGGGTCGTCGGCTTCGTCGACAGCGTGCAGAAGTACTGGAGCGACGAGTTCGACCGGCGCGGCGCGACGTACCGACCGGCCACGACCGTGATCTTCACGAGTTACGCGGAAGCCGCGTGCGGGACCGCGAGCGCGGCGCAGGGGCCTTTCTACTGCCCGACCGACCAGAAGGTGTATCTCGATATCAGCTTCTTCGACGAGCTCGAGTCTCGCTTCGGCGCCAAGGGCGGCCCGTTCGCCGTGGGCTACGTGATCGCGCACGAGTACGGGCATCACGTGCAAGACGAGCTCGGCCTGCTGAATGCCGGCTCGAGCGCACGCGCCTCGGTGCGCGTGGAGCTCCAAGCTGATTGCCTTGCGGGCGTATGGGCGAAGAACGCGGCGAGCACCGGATATCTGCAGCCGCCCACCGACGCGGAGATCGCGCAGGCGCTCGATGCGGCAGCCGCCGTCGGCGACGACCGTATCCAGAAACAGACCCAGGGCCGCGTGACGCCCGAGAGCTGGACGCACGGATCATCCGAGCAGCGCCAGTTCTGGTTCAAGGCGGGCTACACGAGCGGCAACATGGACCGGTGCGACACCTCTAGCGTCTGAAAAGCGCCGCGTGGCGATCGCGGCCGAACGGCCCCGGTCGCTAGATGACGTTCAGCTCTTCGGAGCGCTTGCGACCACGACCTCTGCGAACTCCCGGGCCCTGGGCGAACGTTGATGCCCCGGACAGGGTGGTCGTCGCCACATGGCGGTAGTCGTGGACCTCGATCTCGTGCGCGTCACGTCGGGACGCGGCCTCACGAAGCGCCTCCATGGAGTCCTGATGGCTCAGGCTGAAGACGGATTCGCACTCGGGATTGGCGCGGCAGGGGAGTCCTGAAGTTCTCATCGCCCATAGAACGCCCGAGGCGCGCCAAATGTTCCATCTGGCGAGAGGTCGCTTGGATGCTCAGCGGTCGGCCTCGTCCTCGGCGGGCCATGTGAAGCGGTCCAGGCCGGCTCGCGTGATGCCGCCCGTGCGATACCAGAGGTGGTTCTGGGTGGCGCCGGCGGGGCAGTACGCCCAGCCGCCCTCCTCATGGATGTTGAACGGCGTCGACTGATCGGGTGGCGGCGTGTGCCGATGGGCCTCGCGCACGCAGATCCATTGGATGAGCCCACCTTCCACGCCCAGAACGGTACTCCGCTAGAGACCCACGGCGCGCAGGGCGGCCACGGCGACGACGCCGGCGATGACGGCGAACAGCAGATTCCGCCGCCATGCGGCGACAGCGAGCGCGACCAGAGCGGCGCCGATCTCCGCGCCGCCGGTCGGCTGCGCATCGGGCACGGCGATGCCGGCCCCCGCGAGCGCGGCGATGATCGCGATCGGCAGCGCGTCGAGGTAGCGGCGGAGCGCCGCCGGCGCGGTGCCGCGCAGGGAGACCGCGAGCGGCAGCGACCGTGTGAGGTAGGTCGCGATCCCCGAGGCGACGACGACCGCCCAGAACGTCATTCGCTTCGCTCGCGCAGCGCGAACGTGACCAGCGGCGCAAGAGCTCCCGCGACGACCACCGCGACCGCGGATGCGCCGAAGAGCCGCAGCGCGGCCGCGACGATCACGGCGAGGAGCGCGACGACCGCGTCGGCGCGGTGCCGGACGCCGAGCACGACGATCGCGACGAACACCGCGGTGATCGCGAAATCGATGCCGTAGCGCTGCGGATCCTCGACGCCGGCACCGAAGATCGCGCCGAGGAGCGTCCCCGCATTCCAGCTGCACCACATGACCGCCCCGAAGACCGTGTAGTACGCGAGGTCGCGATGGCCGCGGCGGAACCAGCCGACGCCCATGGCGAAGGCTTCGTCGGTCAGGATGTACGCGAGGCCCAGGCGCCGGAGCCGCGACGCCGACGCTAGGAACGGGCGGATCGCTGCCGCCATCAAGAAGTGGCGCGCGTTCAGCAGCAGCACGGTGAACACGATCAGAGGCGCGGGCGCGCCCGCGCGCAGCAGATCGACCATCACGAACTGTGAGGCGCCGGCGAAGACGATGATGCTGGTCGCGCTCGTCTCAACGATCCCGAGCCCGGATTGTCGGGCGGTCACGCCGAACGCGATACCCACGACGACGGCCGTCACGAAGACTGGCCAGCCCTCGACGATCGCAGTGCGGCCCGGACTCACGCTCCGAAGGGTATGAGTGCGGGGACGCGCTCGGCGTATCGCAGGTAACGCTCGCCGAACGCGTCACGCAGGACCTTCTCCTCCGCGCCGATGCGGACCGCGGTGTATGGAACGACGAAGAGCGCCGTGATGGCGAGCAGCAGCGGACTTTCGAGCGCGAGAGACGCTGCTGCGTGGAACAGCACGATGCCGAGGTACATCGGGTGGCGGACCAGCGCGTAGGGGCCGCTCGTCTTGAGCGAGTGGCCTTCGAATACGTCCATGCGGATCCCGTAGCCGCGGCCCAGGGACCACATCGCCCATGCCGCGAACGCCGCCGACGCGGCCGCGATGGCGAGGCCGACGAGACGCAGGCTCTGATCCAGGTCGATCGCGAGCGGCTGCGCGTAGGCCACCACGAAGGGCAACCACACCAGGGGCGGGTAGTACTGGATCCACCACGGCGCCTCCGCCACCAGACGGTGGGCCCGCTGACCACGCAGGATGCGCAGCGCGGCGGCCGACAGGAAGATGAGATGCGCCGAGAGCAGAACGGCGATGCGCAGCGAGCGGTCGTCCACCTCACGATTCTCGGCTCGTTGGAACGTGGGGTCGAAAGCCTTAAACTTGGGCAGGTCACCGTGGCGTTCCCGGGCAGGTTGAGCAGGTGGTGAGCTCTCCTCGCTGTAGACGAGGTGCCTCTGGCTGTGGGGGTTCGATTCCCTTCCTGCCCACTGTGTGATGTGTCGAGACATCGGAGACCGATTCGCGCGCATCGTAGAGCTCACGCCGACTGCCGCTGGTAGTCGCGCGTGGGGTCGATGATCAGCTGACGAAGCAGCTCGCCATCCTCGGTGACGATCCGTACGTCGCGGTCCGCGACGAACAGCACGATCGCCTTGCCGCGGTGCCGCGCGCCCAGACCGATGTGGTGCAGGCGCGAGTCGTAGCGGAGCGTGACCTTGCCGCCTCGGTCGACCGTGTCGTAGCGCACGCGGTAGTGGACCGGCGCCGCGGCCGAACCGGGTCCGGCCTTGACCTTGGCGTCGAAGACCTCCTGCGGTGTGCGTCGTCCGAGCGCGCGGTGCGGTCGGTGCGCGCTGTAGTGCAGGCGGAAGCGGTCCAGCTGCGCCGAGAGCTCTTCGAGCGTTCGAGATCGCGCTGTCGCCGATGCTGCCGCCGGCGGACAACAGGAAGGTGGTTCCCAGCACGAGCGACACCGTGCGGCCCTCACCTCGGCGTACTTTGAAGAGGTCCCGCAGTCGTCTTCCATCGCGTCTATCGCCGAGGACGTGTCTGCTTCTGGAGGACCGCGATCGTCATCCGCATGGTCGTCTCGATCGCAGCGCCATCGCGGCGCGTGCGCCAGGCGTCAAGGAGCCGCGGACGCATGCCTCGAGCGAGTCGCCAGGTCGGCGTGTGCGACCGCATCTCCGCTTCGAATGCCGCCAGCGTCGTGAAGCTGGTCGTGAACGTGCGCCGCAGCAAGGCGATCTCGGCGAAGCGGCCTTCGCGTACGACGCGCATGCGCGCTTCGTGCGCGGCGATGACGTCCTCATCGGGCTCGCGAGCAATGACGCCCATCGATCGGCGGCCCCGCGAGTCACGAACTGCCACGGTCGGCAGATACGTCGCGTCGGGCTGAAGATCGAACACCAGCCCCCTCGGCCGAAGCGCTCCGCGGACCGCTTCGAGGGCATCGACCATGCCCTTACGCCCGATACATCAGAGCGACCACGTAAACAGCGCGACGTCGAAGGGAGCGCCGGGCAACCGCCCTTGCGCGGGCCGCGCCAGGAACCGGATGTTGTGCGCGCCGATGCGGTCAGCTTCGACGCACGCTCGCTGGATCTCCGTCGCGTTGGCATCCAGCGCCACGACTCTTCGTGCGCGTGGGGCGTACTGGAAGGTGAGGCGTCCGTCGCCGCAGCCGATCTCGATGATCTCGCGACCCGCAAGTGAGACGAACCGCTCTATGAGATGCAACTCCATGCCCGGTCGCGGATAGCCACCGGTCTCTGCAGGACCGAGCTGCTCTCGGAACCAGCCAAGCGAGGTCTGGCTCCAGACCTCGCGGTTACCTCGATGCACAGTGTTCGCGCTGGAAGATCCGCTGTCGCGTTTCA
Organism: Chloroflexota bacterium; assembly: GCA_031404235.1. Classification (GTDB taxonomy): domain Bacteria; phylum Chloroflexota; class Limnocylindria; order P2-11E; family P2-11E; genus CF-39. The sequence goes on along the minus strand of JANNHF010000049.1, from coordinate 3,013 downwards.
CGGATTTACCCGTTCCGACCCCCGTAGCCGTCCTCGGCCATCGCGGACGCATTCCGGCGCATACGCTCGCGATTTGTTCAACGAGGCACACCAACCTTCAGTTTTCGAGCACCGCGGTCGCGACGGGTTTGGGGCAACAGTATCGACCCGCACCACGACGGCGAAGGCGCATGCCGGGAGCACCCAATCACGCTACGGCTCAGATATCCCCAGAGCCACGCGTCCGCAGAGAACAGGGTGAGCATCAGGGCACTCAGCATCCTGAAACAGCGGGGCGGTTAAGACACTGGGCGACGCACCGCTTTTCGGACCTGCTGCGGCCCTTTGAACAGCTCGGACAACGGACTTCGAACTTCACCACTTAATCACTGCCGCAGCGCATCCCGAGAACAGGCGTTGTTCGCTATTGTTCGCCGACCTAGCACAGCGCTGAGACGGCGATATCTTTCAAGGAAGGGGTCAGGGCTTCGAATCCCCTCCGCGCTACTGACGCGAGCCTGAAACCGCCGCTACGTCTCCTGGCTCCCCGTAAGCGCAATGAGCGCCTCGGGAAATGTCCCGGGCCACGAGGCGAAGTCGTGCGCCCCGCTGAACTCCCGGTAGTGGACCTCGTAGCCCTTCGCTTCGAGGACCGTGCGCAAGTGCCGCGTCGCGACGAAGATCCCGGGGTTCTGATCCTCCACCACAACGAAACCCGCCACAAGCCCTTCGAGTCGTCCCGCGTCGAGCCAGAACCTGAGCGGAAGCCGTGGCTCGGCGGCGATCATGCGCACGAAGTGTTCGTACTCTGTCTGTCCCGGTAGTGCGAACTGGAAGCATCCGGATTGACAGAGGACATTGCCGAAGAGAGAAGGGAGACGGAGCGCGACGAACGCCGCAGCCAGGCCTCCGAGGCTGGTTCCAGCGATGATGCGGCGCGCTGGATCCGCAGCGAACCGGTAGTGCGCGGCGAGCCAAGGCATGAGCTCGGTGGCCACACAGTCGAGGAGTGCGGGGTTGAACTTCAGCTCCTGTGTGCGGACCGCAAGCGTCTCCGGAGAATCGAACAGAACGGCCACCGTCGGCGGGATCTTTCCGGCGGCGAGAAGGTTGTCGAGCACCGTCGGCGTCCGGTTCACGTGGAGGTACAGCCAGCCGTCGAATGCGAGCAGCAGCCAGCACTCGTCGAGACGGTCGTACCCCGGGGGCGTGTAGACCCAGACGCGCCGCTCATTGCCGAAGGTCTCGCTCCGGAAACGGTGCAACTCGACGCGACCCTTCGGCACGTCGGGGACCACCTCGATCCAGGGTTGCGCTGGCGCTTTCGGCAGAACCGCGGTGGAGAGCACACCTCGCGGACCGAATACCCGCACGAATTCTGGATGCTCCTCGTCCTGAGGGACTGCGAAGGGATGGCGATTCAATGGGTCCGGGATCGCATGCAGATGTGCCGTCAGCTTCTCTTCGGGATCGTTGACAACGATCGCATAGATCGTACGGTGGTCCGGCTGCACGGTAAATGGTCGGCTGTGCCAGACGTCCGTGTCGGCGAGACGAGTCAGTGCGCTCTCCGCTCTGCCACCGGGCGGCCACGAGAGGGAAGAGATCACGACGGTCCTGGTCTCCGCATTGCCGCGCCAGAGGAACGTCAGCAGGTACCGGCCGGCTGGATCATCGGCGATCAGTTCCACGAGCGGAGTGCCTCGCTCCGCCATCTCGTCCCAGAACCTCAAGAGCGCACGTTCGTCGCCAGCGTCGAGTTGCTGGCGGAGCGCCGTGATCCGCGGGCTCTCAGCCGGGACGGTGGGCATCCGCGCGCAGAGTACTCAGTCACGACGGACGAGGACAACCTGACGGGCCGCGTAAAGCGAGCGAAACTACGAGGTCGCTTTTCTGACGCGCGGTTTGGTCCGCCCGGCGCGTCAATTCGTCGCTATTCCTGAACGATTCCGCTTCCCTCGTCGCCTAGGTCGCTTCTTTGCAGCTATTTCCTTATCTGTGATGGGACCCCTGTCAAGTGAGGATCCGGTTGTTGTGAATGATGAGCTGGGTCGGCAGAAGCGCACACGCGTCGAACCCGAGCCGCGTCAAGGTAGAGCGCCCGCAGCGAGGCGCGCAACGAAGGCCATGGCGCGGTCGACCCAGCTCAGGCGGTCAGCTCATGGTCGGTTCCTCCGTCAATGAGAGGCCCATCGCGAGGAACGGCTGCACGGCGGCGCCCGGCCTTATCTGGGTGCACGAGCCATTTAGCGATGGCCCGGCCACGTGATGACCGATGGGGGCGAACCCCGTGGTGCGTCCGCGGCCGCTCATTCTTTCCGGGACGTCCGCCGCAAGCGGCGGCGACAAGGGACTTGGGGGAGCTGGCCGCGAACATCAGTTGATCGGGGCGCGGGCGCGCAGCAGTCCGCACGATCAGGCCGCCTCCTGGAGAGTGCTGCCGGTGGTGGACCAGGCCTCCTCGCCCAACTCGCGCAGCGTGTGATAGCAGCGGCGGATGAGCTTGCGGGCCACCGAGAGGGCCGGCCGCTTGCCGCCGAGGCGGTCGGCGAGGCGTAGGTAGTAGTCGTGATCGGGCGAGCTGGCGCGGGCCGCGGACTGGGCTGCCTCAAACAGCGCCCAGCGCAGCACCGCTGAGCCCTGGCGGGCCAGATGTCCCGCTGAACGCTTGCCGTCGGAGGACCACACCGTCACGTCCAGACCGGCGAAGCGCACCGCCTGGTCGGAGCTGGAAAAACGACGCGGGTCGCCCAGCTCCGCCCAGATGATCGCGGCGCACAGCGCGCCGATCCCATAGTGGGCGGTCAGCGACCGCGCGCCGGGCTGCCGGCGGCCGATCGCCTGTAGCTGGGCCCGTAGGGGCAGGACCCGCTCGCCCAGCTCGTCGATCATCGCAAGCGCGGTGTCGAGCATCTGTCGACCGGCTGGCGAGAGCGCGGCGCTCGACAGCGTGGCGCGGCCCTCCTCGGTCAACAGGCCGCGCAGCGCGGGCACGCCCTGATGGAACAGTTGGGCCTGGATGCGCTGCTGCCAG
>JANNHF010000048.1:0-3917 GCA_031404235.1 Chloroflexota bacterium | reverse complement strand
ATGAACAAGATCACACCCGCCGACATCTCCGATCCGCAGGAGGTGATCGCGCGGGCCAAGGCGCTGAGCGTCGAGCTCGGAACCCCGATCGCCCCGGGTTTCGAAGCCCTGGTGTTCAAGGCCTCCCGCGGCATCGAGGATATCTACGAGCTGACCTACATCCGCAAGGACGGCAGCCGCTTCCCCGCCGTCGTGTCGGTCACGGCGCTGCGTGACGCGCAGGACGCCATCATCGGCTACCTGTTGATCGGCACCGACAACACCGCGCGCAGGCTCGTCGAGGCCGAGCAGAAGCTGCTCGATCAGCGCCTGCGCGACCAGCAGTTCTACACGCGCTCGCTCATCGAATCGAACACCGACGCGATCATGACCACCGATCCGCTGGGCATCATCACCGACGTCAACAAGCAGATGGAAGCGCTCACCGGGTGCACGCGCGACGAGCTGATCGGTGCGCCGTTCAAGAGCTACTTCACCGATCCAGAGAGGGCCGAAGCGGCGATCAAGCTGGTGCTGGGCGCGAAGAAAGTGACCGACTACGAGCTCACCGCGTGCGCGAGGGACGGCAAGGAGACGGTCGTGTCTTACAACGCGACCACCTTCTACGACCGCGACAGGCGTCTGCAAGGCGTGTTCGCCGCCGCGCGCGATGTCACGGAGCGCAAGCGCCTCGACCAGGTGCTCCAGGAGCGCAACGTCGAGCTGCAAGGCGCGAAAGTGGTGGCAGAGAAAGCCAACCTCTCGAAGTCGGACTTTCTCTCCAACATGAGCCACGAGATCCGAACGCCGATGAACGCCATCATCGGCATGTCGCACCTGGCTCTCAAGACCGAGCTGACGCCGCGGCAGCGCGACTACCTGAAGAAGATCCAGGGCTCCAGCCAGTACCTGCTCCGCATCATCAACGACATCCTCGACTTCTCGAAGATCGAGGCCGGCAAGCTGACGGTCGAGCAGATCGATTTCGACCTGGAGAAGATGCTCGAGAACGTGGCCGGCCTGATCACCGAGAAGACGACCGCGAAGGGGTTGGAGCTCGTCTTCGACGTGAGCCAAGACGTGCCCAACGACCTGATCGGCGATCCGCTGCGCTTGGGCCAGATCCTGATCAACTACGCCAACAACGCCGTCAAGTTCACGGAGTCGGGCGAGATCGACGTCGTGATCCGCCTGCGCGAGCAGAGCGACGAGGACGTGCTCCTCTACTTCGCCGTTCGCGACACCGGCATCGGGCTCACCGACGAGCAGCGCGGACGGCTGTTCCAGCCCTTCCAGCAGGCCGACACATCGACCACGCGCAAGTACGGCGGCACCGGTCTCGGGCTGGCGATCTCGATGAAGATTGCGGAGCTGATGGATGGAAAGGTCGGGGTGGAGAGCGAGTACGGCAAGGGCAGCACGTTCTGGTTCACGGCGCGTCTGCGCAAGGGTCTGCGCGTCAAGCGTCCCCTGCTGCTCTCCGCCGACATGAAAGGGCGCCGCGCGCTGGTCGTAGACGACAACCAGAACGCCCGGACCGTGCTCGGGCACCTGCTCGAAGGCATGGGCTTCGTCATCGAGGAGGCGTCCTCCGGCCCGGCGGCGATCGATGCCGTCGCCCGCGCCGGAGCTCAAGGCGCTCCGTACGACATCGTGTTCCTCGACTGGCAGATGCCGGGCATGAACGGCATCGAGACGGCGCGTGGGTTGCGCGCCCGGACGCTCGAACACTTCCCGCACTTGATCATGGTCACAGCCTACGGACGCGATGAGATCATCCAGGGTGCCGAGGACGCAGGCATGGAAGACGTGCTGATCAAACCGGTCAGCGCGTCCATGCTGTTCGACAGCGTGGCAGGCGTCCTGGGAGGCACGCCGTCCGGGCGGCGGAGGGTCGGCGATGGCCCGTCGATGGTCGCGGAGAGCCTCGCCACGATCCGGGGGGCTCGCATCCTGCTCGTCGAGGACAACGAGCTGAACCAGGAAGTCGCGATCGAGCTGCTGCGCGAAGCCGGCTTCAGCGTCGATCTTGCGGAGAACGGCGAGATCGCCCTGCGCAAGGTCAAGGAGGCCGCCTACGAGCTGGTGCTCATGGACATGCAGATGCCGGTGATGGACGGGGTCACGGCGACGCTCGAGATCCGCAAGCTCCCCCGGTTCGCCTCGCTGCCCATCGTCGCCATGACCGCCAACGCGATGGAAGGCGACCGCCAGCGCTGCCTGGACGCAGGCATGAACGACCACGTCGCGAAGCCGGTCGAGCCGGATGATCTCTGGAAAGTGCTGCTGAAGTGGGTCACTCCACGTCACAGCGCCGGCTCGACCCCGCCGACGGGGGACGTCCCCAGCGCCCCCGACGAGCTTCCCCCCGGACTCGTCGCCATCCCTGGGCTCGATGCCAAGGCCGCGCTGCGGCGCATGCTCGGCAAGCAGCCGTTCTACATGTCGATGCTGCGCAGATTCCTCGCCGGGCAAGCGAGCTCGGTCGCCGAGATTCGCACGGCGCTGAGGATCGGCGACCTCGAAACCGCCGAGCGCATCGCGCACACGACCAAGGGAGTTGCCGGCAACATCGGAGCCGTCGAAGTGGCAACGTTGGCGGCCAAGGTGGAGCACGCCGTCAAGGGGCGTGAGCCGCGCGCTCTGGTCGCTGCGTCGCTCGACGCTCTCGCTGGGCCGCTGGGCGCACTGGTGGCGGCGCTCGAGCGCGCGCTACCTGCCGACGAGGGCGTGGCGCGCACCGCCGTGGACGAGGTCACGCTGCGTTCCGTGTGCGCGATGCTCGAAGGGCTGCTCTCGGACGACAACGCCGAGGCCACGGACGTCTTCGCCGAGCATGCTGTCCTGCTCCGCGGCGCTTTCCCCAACCACTTTCACAGGATCGACGCCGCCATCAGGGGGTTCAACTTCGAGGCGGCCGTGGTCGCGCTGAGGGAAGCTGTCGCAGCTTCTCGGTAGAAGGCCGATCCCATGGACGCCATCAACTCGCCCGGCACCGACTCGGCCGGCGCCGCCCCTGCCGACAGGGCCACCGTGCTCGTGGTGGACGACACGCCCGACAACCTCTCCATCATGAGCGGCCTGTTGCGGGACGACTACAGGGTGAAAGTCGCAAGCAGTGGCGAGAAGGCTCTCCAGATCGCCGCCGCCGACCCTCCCCCTGACCTGATCCTGCTCGACATCATGATGCCGAGCATGGATGGCTACGAGGTCTGCCGGCGTTTGAAGGCGGATGCGAAGACGCGGGACATCCCCGTGATCTTCCTCACAGCCAAGGCCGGAGTGGAGGATGAGCAGAAGGGGCTCGACCTGCGTGCGGTGGACTACATCACCAAGCCGATCAGCCCCCCCATCGTCTTGGCGCGGGTCAGGACTCATCTCGCGCTGAAGGCGTCGGCCGATTTCCTGCGCGACCAGAACGCGTACCTTGAGGCAGAGGTCAACCGGAGGGTGGACGAGCTGGACAAGGTCCAGGACATCTTCGGCAAGGTGGTGGACACCCGCGTGCGTGACTATCTCCTCCAGAGACGCAGCCGCATGGTCGGCGACATCACCGAGGGCGCCGTGATGTTCTGCGACATCCGGGGGTTCACCGCCTACTCCGAGTCGCGCGACCCCCGGCAGGTGATCGAGTTCTTGAACCGCTTCTTCTCCGGCGCCGCCTCGGCTGTGGAGCGCGAGGGGGGATTCATCAACAAGTACTTGGGCGACGCCTTCATGGCCGTGTTCGGCACACCCTTCCCGCTCGAGGACTTCCGCTCCTCGGCGATCCGCGCTGCGCTCGGTGTCCGGGAGGTGGTGCGCATGCTGAATGCCAACCACCCGGGCGAGGAGCCGTTCAGCGTCGGCATGGGCGTCCACGCAGGCCCCATGGTGGCAGGCATCGTCGGGAGCGCGAGCCGCATGGAGTTCACGATCATCGGCGACACCGTCAACAC
>JANNHF010000047.1:0-9407 GCA_031404235.1 Chloroflexota bacterium | reverse complement strand
TAAAGTGCAGTTTCAGTACGAGTTCTGGCGCTTCGTGTTCGTCCAGGAGGAAGTGGCGAAGCTCGCCATGACGGCCATCGAGTTTCCGCCGATGCCATCGGCCAACGACGACGCGGTCGCGATCGCGATCTCGCTGTTCGGCTCGATGCTCACCGTCGAACCCTCGAAGTACGTGAGGACCGCACGCGCCGCATCGCCGGTGCGAATGGTGTCGCCGGCAGTGAGGACCTCACCGTCGGTCGCGGTCACGAACGATCCGGAGGCACCGTGCCGGACCTGGATGTCGCCCGAGATGATCGAGAGGGCCGTCGCCGCGCCCAGCGCGCTGCCGCCGAATCCGCCGCCGACGCCGAAAGCCGTGACCAGGAGCAGCGCGAGGACGACGGGCCCGACCGCCCTTCGCAGGCGCGTCGGGTCCGGGAAGCCCCCCATCCGCACCGCACCAGCGGATCTACCCACCTTTACCACCGCGCGTCAGCCTAGGTCGCCCTATCAGCCGCTCATCTGCCGTTCGGGGGAGTCAGTCGTCTCAGAGATGTAGCAGGGGCTAGTCGCGCGGCGGCGAGTACTCCGAAAGGGTGACGAGGAACGGCCGCGTGCGACCCGCTTGGATCGTGAGCGGCTCCGGGAGGCCAGCCTTCGCGAAGACGGCCACGCGCAGTCCATGAAGTCGCTCGGTCCGCCGCTGCCACTCCGTTCCGCACACCGGACACACGAACGGCCCATCCGGCATCCGCTCCCCGTGCGACAGGAGGATCTTCGCACAGCACCGCTCGACGTTCGGCTGGTGCCCATCCGCGGCGCCGAGATACGGGAACGAGGCCTGCGGTCCGACACGCGTGCGCCGAGTGAAGGTCCGCCCGTCGCTACGCCGGTAGGTGTCGGCCCCGGTCTTCGACCACTCGGTGGCGCACTCCGGACAACGGAACGCGCGATCGGGCTTGTAGAAGCCACCCCACTCGATGATCCAGTCCTCGCAGCAGTCCGCGAGGATCACGCGCTCCTTCATCGCTCGTCCCTCAGGAGCCAGCACAGGACCGCCTTCTGCGTGTGAAGGCGGTTCTCGGCCTGATCGAAGACGACGCTCTGCGGACCATCGAGCACCTCGTCGGTGATCTCCTCTCCGCGGTGCGCGGGAAGATCGTGCATCACGATCGCATCCGGCTTCGCGTGGCGCAGCAGCGCCGCATTCACCTGATAACCCGCGAACGCTCGGCGTCTGCGCTCGTATTCCTGCTCCTGCCCCATGCTCGTCCACACATCCGTGTACACGACGTCCGCGTCGCGCACCGCCGCGATCGGATCGCTCGTGAACTCGATCGAGCCACTCGCATCGCGGGCCTTCCGCTCGGCGAGCTCGCGGTATCGCTCAGTGGGTTCGAAGCCGGCCGGGGTCGCCACGCGCATGCGCGCAGACCGCAGGACCACGGCGAGCATGAGCGAGTTGAGGACGTTGTTACCGTCGCCCACATACGCGACCGTGACGTCGCGCAGGTCGGGTCCCTTCTTCTCGCTGATCGTCAGGATGTCCGCGAGGCCCTGGCAGGGATGCGAGAGATCGGAGAGCCCGTTGATCACCGGCACCGACGCGTAGCGCGCGAACTCCTCGATCGTCTCGTGCGCGTTCGTGCGCAACACGACGGCATCGACCATCCGACTCACAACGCGCGCGACGTCAGCGACGCTCTCGCGGCGACCGAGGCCGACCTCCTGCGGCGAGAGATACACGCAATGACCGCCGAGCTCGGTCATGCCGACGTCGAAGGAGAGTCTGGTCCGCAGACTGGGCTTCTCGAAGATCTGCGCGAGCGTGCGACCCTCGAGCAGCGGCTCGCGACGCGCGCGCTCTGCCTTCAGCGCCGAGGCGCGTTCGAGGAGGTGTGCGAGTGCGTCCGGATCGAGCTCGGCGATCGAGACGAAGTGACGAGCGCGCGCAGCGATGGCCATCAAAGTGCGCGGAGCGCGGGTCGCCGGCGCTGCTCGACGAGTTCGACGAGGGCGCGCGCCACCCGCTCGGGGTCATGGCGGATCGTGTCCTGCTTCAGCCACAGGTCTCGCGGCCCGCTCCATTTGTCGATGATCGGCGCGGTCACCGGGCGCACACCCAAAGCGCGGATGCGACCCAGTTCGTCAGCGGTCGGGTCGAGCAGCTCGAGGCCCTTCTCCGCGTAGTGCAGACGAAGGTGCGCAGGAGGCGGGTCGTCGTTCACAAGAACGGCGTCGAGACCCGACCCACCGAGGTAATCCTGCGCCGCCCGCACGTGATCGGAGAGCGACAGCGTGTCGGTCTGCCCCGGCTGGCGCGTCGTGTTCGCGACGTACACGACGAGGCCGTCGGCGTTGGCGATCGCGCGCGCGATCTCGGGCACGAGGAGGCACGCGCACACGGTCGTGTACAGACTCCCTGGGCCGAGGGTGATGAGATCCGCCGCCGCGATCGCCTCGACGGTCCCCGGCGTCGCGCCGACGTGCGTGTCGCTGAGGAAGACGCGCTCGATGGGCGCCTTTCCGATCGCGCGCACGTTGACCTCGGTCTCGACGACGGCGCCGTCGGTCAGCACGGCGCAGAGATGCGTGTTGTAGAGGGTCACCGGTAGAACGCGTCCGCGCAGCTTGAGCATTCGCGAGGCCTCTTCGACGGCTGCGAGGAACGACCCCTCCTGCTGTGTGAGCGCCGCGAGGAACAGGTTGCCGAAAGCCATGCCGTTCAACTCCTCGCTCTTGTCCGTCTCGAAGCGGTGGTTGAAGAGCCGCACGAGGACCGGATCGCCCTCGGCGAGGACGGTGAGCGCGTTGCGGATGTCGCCCGGCGCGGGTACGTCGAGCGCGATCCGGACCTTGCCCGTCGACCGTCCGGAGTCGGTCACGGCGATGAGGCCGGTGATGTCCGAGGTGAAGGCGCGCAGGCCGGCCATCACCGTCGGCGCGCCGAGCCCGCCGCCCACGCAAACGACCTTCAGCGGCTCCATCGCCGCATCTTCGCAGATATGCACCCCCTTGCTAGCCTGAGGCGAAGTGAAGCGCGCATTCCTCCCGCTGTGGGCCCTGCAGTTCGTGGTCGGCATCTTCGCGGTGCTGCTCGCCGTGGGACTGTTCGCCGCGCTGATCGGGAGCGTCGTTCGGGGACCGCAGACCTTTTTCGACGAGGTCGGCCGGACGGTCGCGAGGATCGCGCCGCAGCCTCAGGCGGACATCCGGAGCGACGCCGATCTCAAAGCGGTCATCAAGGCACTGCCCGATGGACGATTGCGGGTCGCCAGCGTCGTGGCTGAGGGGGACCGCGTCGTCTTCACCGTGACGGCGGACCGGGCGGCCGTGAAGGCTGCGGCACAGGCGGGCGACGAGCTCCGCCTTTCACGTACCGGCGAGGTCGAGATCGCGCCCACCGGCATCCCCGGGCTGGTCGACCGGCTCCAGCAGGCGATCGAGGATCTGCGGCGGTCCTGGTTCGGGAAATAGGGTTTGTGAAGCGCGCCTCGGCTAGCTGGCCTTACGCAGCTGCTGCAGCGCGCGGCGCGCGACCACCTGTCGAGCGACGAGCTCGCCACGCCACTCCCTGCGGCGCTCGAGGGCCTGGCTGAACCCGCGCTGGTAGGACCCAACGGCAAGGAAGCCGACGACGAGCATCCCGAACGCGATACCGAACACCAGTCCTGCGAAGAATGCGTCCATGACCGCCGTCCTTTCCCGCCGCTGAGGGGGCGGAGCCTTTTGTTGTTCAGCCTGATAAGCAACTGTTGTGCCATGTCTTCGTGCGGGCTCCTGATACAGACGACGCCCGATCGCGCACGGTGGTTCCGCGCCGGCACGCTTTGACGCGACGCATGCAGAACGCCGATCTGGCCTATGTTTGCGCCCGAAAGTTCATGGTGGCCACTGAGTTCGCCATCGACGCGCAGGGTGTCCGAAAGAGATTCGGAGCCATCGAGGCGCTCGGCGGCCTGAGCCTTCGCGTCAGGACCGGCGAGATCTACGGGCTGCTCGGCCCGAACGGCTCCGGGAAGACGACATTCATACGCTGCGTGGCGGGTCTCCTGACCCCGGAAACAGGCGCACTGACGGTCCTCGGCCGGACGGCGCGGGCCTCGGTGAGCGACGGTCGCGTGGGCTACATGACCCAGGCGCCAGCCCTCTACGGCGAGCTTTCGGTACAGGAGAACCTGCGCTTCTTCGCCGCGCTCCAGAGCGTGGCGCACGCGGACGACCGCATCGAAGAGGCGCTGCGCACCGTGGACCTCCTCGAACGCCGCCGCTCCGTCGTGAACACGCTGTCCGGCGGCATGCGCACGCGGATCTCGCTCGCGGCCACCCTGCTCCATCGACCGAGCCTGCTCCTTCTCGATGAGCCGACGGTGGGGGTCGATCCGCTGCTGCGCCAGGAGTTCTGGACGCACTTCCGCACCCTCGCGTCGTCCGGCGTCACGATCCTCGTATCCAGTCACGTCATGGACGAGGCGTCTCGCTGCGATCGTCTGGGCCTTATCCGAGGCGGCGTCGTCCTCGCGGAGGGCACCGCGAACGAGCTCACGTCGCGGGCGGGGGCACGCGATCTCGAGGCAGCGTTCGTCGCTCTCGCGGAGGCCGGCTGATGGATCCGCGGCGCGTCCGAGCCGTCGCCAAGCGGATCGTCCTCGGCTTCCGCCGCGACCATCGCTCGCTCGGCCTGCTGTTCGCGGCACCCATCGTCGTGCTCTCGCTCGTCGGCGCCGTCTGGGGCGGCGCGGCGGCGCGACCGCCGATCGTGGTCGTCGCCATCGACCGCTTCTCGGGGCCGCCGAACGTCGTCGACCGCTTCCTCGCGTCGAGCGCGATCGAGGGGCGACGCGCAACATTCGACGAAGGCGCTCGGCAGCTGCGTGACGGCGAGGCGGATGCGCTCGTCTGGCTCGACACGCCGAACGCGACCATGCACATCGTCATCGAAGGCTCGGATCCGCTCGCGAACGGGACGATCGGCGCCGCAGTGCAGCGCGCGTTCACCGAAGGACTCTCGGTGCTCGGGCAGCTGCCGGGTCCCAAGATCGAGATCGAGCAGGTCTACGGCGGCGCCGATTACACGCTGCTCGACTATCTCGCGCCGGTGCTGATCGCGTTCTTCGCGTTCTTCTTCATCTTCCTGCTGTCGGCCGTGTCGTTCCTTCGCGAGCGCACATCGGGGACGCTCGAGCGGCTTATGGCCACGCCGCTCCGCCGCGGTGAGCTCGTCCTCGGATATCTCGCGGGCTTCAGCTTCTTCGCGTTACTGCAGGCGATCGTGATCCTGCTGTTCACCGTATTCGTCCTGCAGGTCCATTACCGCGGCAACCTCGCGACGATCTTCATCGTCGAGGCGGTACTCGTCGTCGGCGCGGTGTCGCTTGGGCTGCTCGTCTCCGCGGCGGCGCGCAACGAGCTCCAGGCCGTCCAGTTCGTGCCACTGGTGCTCCTGCCCCAGGTCTTTCTCTCGGGACTGTTGATCCCGGTGGACCAGCTGCCCGACTACCTGCGTCCGATCTCGGCGCTGCTGCCGCTCACCTACGCGAACGAGGCACTGCGCTCCGTGATGATCAAGGGCTACGAGCTCGGCGACCCGCTCGTCCTGCGCGACATCGGCGTGCTGCTCGCGTTCGGTCTGTTGATGGCCGCCGGCGCGGTCGCATCGATCAGACGGGAAGTGGCATAGCCGTCGTCACCGTCGGTCGTTACAGTCCGCTGGCCGAGCAAGGAGGACGTCAATGCGCCTGTCGCTGATGCCGAAGAAGAGCTTCTTCTTCATCCAGTTCAACCAGCACGCGACGAACAGCCTGGAGGCGGCCGTCGCACTCGAGCGCCTGCTGACCGACTTCACCAACGTCGAGAGCAAGGTGCGCGACATCCACGCCATCGAGCACTACGGCGACAAGCTGACCCACGAGATCTTCAAGAGCCTCAACGAGACGTTCGTCACGCCGCTGGATCGCGAGGACATCATCGGCCTCGCCTCGAAGCTCGACGATGTCGCCGACGTCGCCTACGACGTGAGCGAGCTGATCCTGCTGTACAAGGTGCGCAGCGTGCGGCCACAGGCGATCCGCCAGGTCAAGGCGCTGGTCGGCGCGGCGACAGAGATGGTCGGAATGATGAAGGGACTCGAGGGTCTCAAGGGACTCGAGCCGTACTGGATCAAGCTCCACACCTTCGAGAACGAGGGCGACCAGGTCTTCCGCGACGCCGTTGGCGACCTTTTCGCCAACGTGACCGACCCGATCGAGATCATCAAGTGGAAGGACATCCACTCCCTCATCGAAGTGGCGATCGACCGCTGCGAGGATGTCGCGAACATCGTCGAGATGATCGTGATCAAGCACAGCTAGAGGCGAGGGATCTTGGATAACGCGCTCATCCTGCTCGCGCTCGTCGTCGTTCTCGGCGTGATCTTCGAGTACGTCAATGGCTTCCACGACGCGGCCAACGCCATCGCGACGGTCGTGGCGACCCGCGTCCTGACCCCCGGGCAGGCCGTGCTCATGGCCGGCAGTCTCAACCTCGTCGGCGCGCTGTCGGGTGTCGCCGTGGCAAAGACCGTTGGCAACGGCATCGTCGATGCGAAGGTCGTTACACAGGACCTCGTCGTCGCCGCGCTGATCGCCGCGATCGCGTGGGACCTGCTGACCTGGTACTTCGGGCTGCCCACCTCGTCGAGCCACGCGCTGATCTTCTCGATCATCGGCGCTTCGGTCGCGATCCACGGCGTCGATGTCGTCATCGTCGGCGGGCTTCAGAAGACGAGCTTCGGCATCGTGTACTCGCCGGCCCTTGCGTTCCTTGTTGGCTACCTCCTGATGCTCGGGCTCTACTGGCTCCTTCGGAACAGGTCGTTCGGCTGGGTGCAGCGGTTCTTCGGCCGCGCGCAGATCCTCTCGAGCGCGTACATGGCGTTCAGCCACGGCGGCAACGACGGGCAGAAGACCATGGGCATCATCGCGCTGGCTCTGGCCGCGTACGGCGTGGTGCCCACCGGCGCGGACTTCTACATCCCGGATTGGGTGAAGGTCATCTGCGCCGTCGCTATCGGCGTCGGGACCATGACCGGCGGCTGGCGGATCATGAAGACGATGGGCGTGCGCATCACCAAGCTCACGCCGGTCCAGGGTTTCGCGGCGGAGACGACCGCCGGGACCGTCATCGAGATCGCGACACGCTTCGGCATCCCGATCTCGACGACGCACGCGATCTCCGGGGCGATCCTCGGCGTCGGTTCCACCCGCCGTCTCTCCGCGGTCCGCTGGGGTATAGCGGGACGGATCGTGACCGCTTGGGTGTTGACGATCCCGGGCTGCTTCCTCCTCGGCTACCTCATCGCGGTGGTCATGCGTGCCGTCGGAATACACGCCTAGGCGCCGGCCGCCCCAGCAGGCCGTCGAAGCAGTACGCATCACGTTCTAGAGGCGGTCCTCATCCGGTTGCGGACATCGCCATACACCGATTGATCTAGGCCGCCACACGGCGAACGAGCGCGGGTCTCGGACGCGTATCGGGTGTAACTCGCACGTCCTCCCCATCACTCGCGCGGGTGATGACCAAAGAGTGACTGGGGTCCCACAACTACACCCGTGGGGAACATGCACGGCCTTGGACGAGTTGCCACTCCGATCGTCGTCTTCGCGTTGCTCCTCGGGACCGCGTGGACGGGTCGCGCCTCCGCGGCGCGCGTCGACGTCGACCCTGCACTCCACGCCGGCGAGGTCGCCCTGATCCAGGTCGCAGCCGGTACCGCGTGGACCGTGGCCGCCGACCTCACCGCCGCCGGCGCCACCGAGGTCGCCACTTTCGACAGCGTCAACGTCGTGAGCGCCCGCTTGAGCGACGAGGCTCTCGCTGCGGTCGCGAGCGATCGTTCCGTGCTTCGTGCGACGACCGACGCACGCGTGACCGCGGTCGGCGGCGGACGGGGCGATGGCAAGGACCTCGATGACTTCGGCAACCTCTCGAAGAAGGACAGCATCGGCATCGACGCGATCTACGCCCCGGAGGCGTGGGGCCAGTCGACCGGTGCCGGCGTCGTCGTCGCGCTCATGGACAGCGGCATCGCCGCGCACCCGGACTTGCCCGCTGGCAAGGTCCGAGCGCGCGTGAACTTCGCGGGCAACAACGGCGTCGGGCTCGACCCGGCCGGCCACGGCACGCACCTCGCCGGGATCATCGCGGCGAACGGGTCGGCGTTCCGCGGTGTCGCGCCGGATGCGCGCCTGGTGGACATCCGGGTCCTCGACCAGAACGGCGACGGCACGCTTCACAACGTCGTCGCTGGATTCGACTGGCTCCTCAAGAATCGCAGCGCACTGACGATCCGTGTGCTGAACCTCTCGCTCGGCACGACCCAGCGATCGTCTTACCACGACGACCTGCTCGCCGCGCTCGCTGAGTCGGCGTGGTTCGCCGGCATCGCAGTCGTGGCCGCCGCGGGCAACGAGGGTCCCGTGCCCGGCATGGTCGCAACACCGGGTGCCGATCCGTTCGTCATCACAGCGGGCAGCTTCGATGATCAGGGCACGCCTGCGACGCAGGACGACCGCGAGTCCGCTTTCTCGAGCCGCGGCCCGACGGTGGACGGATTCGCGAAGCCCGACGTGCTCGCGCCCGGGCGCCGCGTCGTGTCGCTGCGCGCGAATGGCTCGCGTCTCGAGGTGACCAAGCCTGAGCGCGTTGTCGTGAATACGACCGCGAACGTGGACATGAACGCGAACGCGAACGCGAACGCGAACGCGAACGCGAACGCGAACGTGAACGTGAACGTGAACGTGAACAACAAGAACAACGCGAACCTCTACATCCGCATGTCGGGGACATCGGTCTCGAGCGCGATGGTCTCGGGCGTTGCGGCCCTTACCCTGAGCGCCCACTCCGACTACACACCGACGAAGACGAAGGGCGCGATCGTCGCGTCCGGCCGCGGCCTCACGGGCTCCGTGAGCCGCGCGGTCACCGCGACGACTGCGCTCAGCGCGACGCCGCGCGCGGTGAACCGCCTGCTGCTGCCGTCGAAGCTCCTCATGACGACGCTCGAGCAGAGCGGCGTCGTGGACAGCGGGACCACCTGGGAAGGCGTGACCTGGGAAGGCGTGACCTGGGAAGGAGTGTCCTGGCGAAGAGGGTGAGCCGCGCGGAACCGTACCGCCGGGAGGTTCGTAGCGACAGCGGAAGCGCCGGTTGCGTGCGCGAGCCGGTTTCGACGACGAGCAGGCCATCGGGCGCGAGCATGCGGGGCAGGTGCTCGGCGAGCTTCGGCTCCAGCTCTGCCCACGCCTCGTAGGGCGGGTCGACGAGGACGAGGTCGTAGCTGCGCGGATCCTGCCGGACCGTCCAGACCGCGTCCGCGCAGACGACGCGCGCTCCGGTCAGCTTCAGCTTCTCGAGGTTCTCCGAGATCGTCCGACAGGCAGCCTTGT
>JANNHF010000046.1:0-6599 GCA_031404235.1 Chloroflexota bacterium | reverse complement strand
CCCGTGGGATACCGGCCCTCGATCATCTCCACCTTGCCCTGCGCGGTGAGGGTCTCGAGGTTCTCCGTGCGCGAACGCCAGCGATACGTCGCGTAGATCGCGGCGTCGGGGTGGTTCGCGAGGATGTACTCCGCGAGGTGGCTGCCGGCGAAGCCGGTGATACCCGTGATCAGTACCCGCATCGACCGAAGCGTAGCAAAGAGCGTGCCGCGCTCGGCCGCCCGGCGTCCTAGCGTGTGAGGCCTTTACACCGCGCTATTTGCCCTCGAGGTCGTGTCCGACCTTGAAGGACCCGCCGACCTTGCGGCTCATGCTGCCCCTCCTCAACCTTGCGAGACTGATCCCGTGAGCATCCTGGAGATCCGCCGCCACGCCGAGCGCGTCAACCTCGCCGACAACCAGAGCGCGCTGTCCGCCGCCGGGCGCGCGATGTGCGAGCAACTGGCGAAGGACGCGCCGAAGTACGCGCTCGTCGTCTCGAGCCCGCTGCCACGGGCGAAAGAGAGCGCCGAACGGATCGCCGGCCGCCTCGACGGCGTCGATCCCGCCCTGCTGCCCGATCTCGGCGGGGCCGCGGCGCGTATGTTCGGTGAGATGCGCACGCTCGCCGACTGGGAGATCCTCATGCGCACCGACGTGAGCGCGCAGCGATTCGCCGAGGAGCAGCTCCCCGCCTGGGCGCGCATCGCGTCGCGCGTCGGCGACAAGGATCGCATCCTTGCGGTGTCGCACGGCGGGATCGTGGATCTGCCCGCGATCGCCATCGCCGCGCGGCTCGGCACGACGCTGCGCGGCGCGTCGTTCGGGTACGGCGAGGGCGTGCGCGTCACGTATGTGAAGGGCGCGCCGGTGAAGATCGAGGAGCTGCGCGTCCGGTGAGGTGGCTGGCGCTCGTGCTGCTGCTGCCGCTGCTCGCCTGCGAACCGCGCGTCATCGTGACGCGGACGCCGTCGCCGAGCGGGGTGTTGCCGTCGGCGTCAGGCGCGGCCGGGTCACCGTCTTCCACGCCGCGCGCGACCCCGGCAAAGGTCGCGCTCCAGCCGGTCCCGAACGTTTCGCCGGCCGCGCGCCTCATCAGCTACGAGCGAGGCGGCGACATCGGTCAGCCCTCGCTCCGGTTTCTGCTCACGGATGACGGACGTGTGATCACCGAAGGATCCACCGGAGACCTCGTCCAGCGAAAGCTCACACCGAGCGGGGCGGCGACGATGGTGCTGCAGGCGATCCAGACAGGGCTCTTTGAGCGCGACGCGGACTACGTTCGCACGCCGAAGCCCGGCACAACGCCATCAGCAAGCGGAGCGACGGTGCTGATCCTCGCTGTCGCGAATGGCACGCGCGTCGTTCGCGTGTCGGTCGTCCCGACGGGACAGCCCGACGACGAGCAGTACGAGACGTCGGTCGCGCGCGCGAAGCTCACCGCGCTGGCCCGCGGGTACGAGGACCTCGCGTGGGTCCCTGCGAACAACTGGGCCGAGGCGGGGCCGCAGCCCTATCAGGCGGGATCCCATCGACTCTTCGTCTTGCCGCAGCCGAACGTCGCCTCAGTCGGCGGATCTCCTGACGCCGACGCGATCTGGCCGTTCCTCATACCGATCGATGAGGTCGGGGGCCCCGTCGGCGGCAACGTGGCGGGAGCGTCCTGGCGATGCGCGGTCTTGGTCGACGGTGACGCGCGCATGCTCGGTGGGTCATTGGAACGCGCTGCCATCATCGCCCGCTACGGGTCGGCTCCCCGTGTCGCGGCAGGGCCGCTCGCGTGGCGCGCCGGCACCGGGACGATCCGACTAGAGCTGAGCCCGCTGCTTCCACACGAGCCGGCCACCTGCGCGGGCGCGCCGCCGCCGATCTAGCTTGCGAAGATCGGGGCCGGCACGGCCCGATCGCATCCAGTGCCGCTCTGGGCAGGTGCGGAAGTACCAGTACCACTCGCTTGGGGGGTGCTATTGCCCAGGGTGCGCCGCAGGTCCAAGGTGACAGGCGGCAGGGTGGACTCACCGACGTGGTGTCGGGGAGGCAGGGGCTAGGGGGACACAGTGAGCGCAGGTCAAAGCCTTCGGCGTCAGAACTACAGCTTCGTGACCATCCCGGCGCCGGCCGTGTCACACCGCATGTCGCCAGCGATGCACTTCATGCGGATCGTCGCAGCGGTCGTCAGCGCTGCCGCCCTCAATCTCGCGACCTTCGCGACGATCTCGATGCTCATCACCGGAGGCTGATCGCGGCACCGCTCGACGGTGCTACGCAGCGTGCCTACGCGGCGAAGGTCCGGATAGCGTCGACGATGGCCTGGTGCTCCTCAACGAGCACGCGGGCCGAGAGAGCCTGAACGTCGTCGCCAGGCTGGACCTGGACGCGCCTCTGAACGACGACCTCGCCGAGATCGACCGTATCGGGATGCACTCGATGCACGGTCACGCCTGACTCCGAAGCCCCGGCGGCGAGCACGGCCTGGTGCACGCGGTCTCCGTGCATCCCCTTCCCTCCGAACAGCGGCAGCAGCGCGGGATGCACGTTGATGATCGGCACGCCGGCGACCTTCACGAAGAAGCCCGGAGTGAGGATGTGGTCGAACCCCGCGAGCACGATCAGCCGTACACCGGCGCGAACGAGTGCGTCGCCCATCGCGCTCTGAGCTGCCGCCCTCGTCCGGTGTCCCTCGATCGTGAACGCGCCGCACGACACGCCCGCGCGCTTGGCTCGGATCAGCGCAGGCACGCCGTCGCGATTCGATGCCACGAAGACGACGCGCGCTCTGAGGCTGCCGCTCGCGCACGCGTCGAGGATGGCCTGCAGATTCGTTCCCCGGCCTGAGACGAGCACGCCGACGGATAGCGTCATGCCCAGCGCACTCGCCGCGGACCGCTCGCCGCCTCCACACTTCCGATGGCCACCGCGCCCGGCACCGCTCGCAGCGCCGCGGCGGCATCGGCCGCGGGGACCATGACCACCAGCCCGATGCCCATGTTCCAGGTGTCCCATTGGTCCGCCTCGGGCACGGTGCCGAGCTCCGCGAGGACGCGGAAGATCGCCGGGACCTTCCATGCGCTGCGGTCGATGACCGCTCCGAGGCCGGGAGGCAGCGCGCGCGGGAGATTGCCCTCCCAGCCACCGCCGGTGAGGTGTGCGATCGAGCGCAGGTGGACCGACGCGGCGAGCGCGCGGAACTGCGTGAGATAGCTCGTGTGCGGCATGAGAAGCGCATCGCCGAGCGAAAGTCCACCGAGCTCGGGGTGTGGCGTGGTGAGAGCCTCGCGCACGTCGCGGCCCTGCGCGCCGGCGATCCGCGCGGCGATCGCGCGCGCCAGCGTGTAGCCATTGGTGTGGAGCCCGCTCGACGGAAGCCCGATGCACGCGTCGCCCTCGCGCACCGAGTCGGGGCGCAGGATCGCCTCCCGCGCGACCATGCCGACGAGGAAGCCGGCCACGTCGTACGCGCCCGGGCCATACATCCCGGGCATCTCGGCCGTCTCACCGCCGAGCAGCGCGCAGCCGTGGGCGGCGCACGCGTCGGCCATGGCGCCGACGACACGCGCGAACACGGCCGGATCGATCCGCGACGTCGAGAAGTAGTCGAGGAAGAACAGCGGCTCCGCACCCATCGCGAGCGCGTCGTTGACGCAGTGATGGACGAGGTCGGTACCTACCACCTCGTGCCGATCCAGCAGGCGCGCGATCTCCAGCTTCGTGCCGACGCCGTCGGTCGTCGCGACGAGCACCCGGTCCTTGCCCGGTGAGGCGAACAGCCCGCCGAACCCGCCGATATCGCCGATGACCTCCGGCGTCTTCGTGCGCGCGATGCGCTCGCGCACCTGCGCAAGCGATCTCTCGGCGCGCGTGGGATCGACGCCGGTCGCGCGGTACGTGAGCTCGGTCATGCCGGCTCGGTCTCGAGCACGCTCTTCTCCAGCTCGAGCTGGACCGGAACGAGATAGTCGCCGGTGAAGCATGCGGTGCAGTGCTCTTCGCGCGTGCCGCCGGTCGCGCTCACCATGCCGCCGAGCGAGAGATAGCCGAGCGTGTCGGCGCCGATGTGGCGGCGGATGCCCTCGACATCCATCCGCGCACCGATCAGCTCGCTCCGGCGCGCCATGTCGACACCGAAGAAGCACTGGTGCTGGATCGGCGGCGAGCAGATGCGCATGTGCACCTCCCTCGCGCCGTTGCGGCGGAGGAGGTCGACGATCGGGCCGCTCGTGTTGCCGCGCACGATCGAGTCGTCCACCACGACGATGCGCTTGCCGTCGAGGACGTCGGACAGCGCGTTGTACTTGAGCCGCACGTTGTGCCGGCGCAGCTCGTCCGACGGCTGGATGAAGGTGCGGCCGATGTACCGATTCTTGATGAGTCCCTCTTGGAACGGGATCCCGCTGCGACGCGCGTACCCGACGGCCGCCGGGATCGCGCTGTCCGGGACGGGGATCACCACATCGGCCTCCGCGGGGTGCTCGTCGGCGAGGATCTCGCCCATGCGCTCGCGCGTCGCGTACACCGAGACGCCACCGAGGCGGCTCGACGCGGACGCCAGGTACACGTGCTCGAAGATGCAGAGGCCGCGGCGCTCGCTCGACGAGAGATCCGCGATCGAGATCGGACCGCGGTCGTCGATCCGCAGGACCTCGCCGGGCGCGACGTCCCGCACGAACTGCGCGCCGATCGTGTCGAGCGCGCTCGTCTCGCTCGCGACGAGCCACGAGTCACCCTTGCGGCCCAGGCAGAGCGGCCGGACCCCGAACGGATCGCGGATCGCGTACAGCGCGGTCGGGGTGAGCAGCACGAGCGACCACGCGCCTACCAGGGTCGGCAGCGCGTGCGCGATCCGCTCGTCCCACGAGCCGCCCCTCGCGTGCACGATCGCCTGAGCGACGACCTCGGTATCGGATGAGGTGACGAAGTGGACGCCGTCCTCGGCCATCGCGTCTCGGATCTCGCGGGCGTTGATGCAGTTGCCGTTGTGCGCGATCGCGAGCTCGCCCAGCCCATCGGCACGCACCGTGAAGGGCTGCGCGTTCTGGATCTTCGACGAGCCGGTGGTCGAGTAACGCGTGTGCCCCATCGCCGCGCGGCCGGTCAGCACGGCCAGGTCGGGTTCGCTGAAGACCTGCCCGACCAGGCCCATGCGCCGCACGACCCGCAGGTCGCGGCCGTCGGTCGCGGCGATGCCCGCGGACTCCTGACCCCGGTGCTGCAGCGCATATAAGGAGAAGAACATGAGGCGGGCCGCCTCGGCCGGGTCGGCGGTCGCCTGCTCGCGCGGGCTCCAGATGCCGCACACGCCGCACATATCTAGGCCGCCCTCCCCCACACGCTCATGCCTGCCTGCCCAACGCCCGCGCCAGACCGTTGCTATGCGCATCGACGAGTGCGGCGATCGGCACTCCCAGGACCGGTGCGATCTCGAGAAGATCGCCACCGATCGTGCCGAGTGTCCACACCGGAACGTCGTGCTGGGCCGCGAGCGCGCGCACCTGCGACTCCAACGATGGACCGAGCACGAGGACCACGCCCGACGGACCTTCACCGAACAGCGCAACGCGCTTGTCGATCCCGCGGACGGCGGGGAGGGTGACCTTCATCCCGATGCGATCGCGCAGGGCCAGCTCGGCCAGCGCTACCGCAAGGCCGCCCTCGGCGCGATCGTGCGCCGCGCGTACGGCCCCGGCCTGGTGCGCGGCGAGCATGAACCGCTGCAGGCGCGCTTCGAGGGCGAGATCGATGGTCACAGGCCCTTCGTGCAGTCCGACCTGCGCGCCGTACGTGGACGCGCCGACCGAGACCTGCGCGCTGCCCGCGAGCATCACGACGTCGCCGGGGCGACCCGACGTGACCGGGATGTGGCGCGTGACGTCCTCGATGTGGCCGACGGCGCCGATCACGGCGGTGGGCCAGATGTCCGCACCGCGTGTTGCGTTGTACAGCGAGACGTTGCCGGATACGACGGGAACGCCGAGCGCGTCGCACGCGGCACTGATCCCGGCGATGGTGCGCTCGAGCTGCCAGGCCCCCTCCGGCCGTTCGGGGTTGCCGAGGTTCAGGCAGTCGGTGATCGCGAGCGGCGTCGCGCCGACGCACACGAGATTGCGAAGGGCTTCGGCGACGGCTGACGCGGCGCCGACGAACGGATCGAGCGCCGCGACCCGTGGCTGCGCGTCGATGGCGATGGCGATGCCGTCCTTCCGTCCTTTGATACGGAGCAGCGCGGCGTCCGCACCGGGACCCAAGACGGTGTCGGTGCCGACCATCTGGTCGTAGGTGCGATAGATGACCGCTCGCGACGCTACCGCGGGCGAGGCGAGCAGACCGAGCAGCTCGAGTCCGATCTTGTGCGTGGGCTGTGCGCGCCCGGCGGCGCTGCTGACGTTGCCTTGGTACTCCGAGGCGGCGGCGACGTTGCGGTCGCGGGCGGCGCCGCCGACGTTGCCTCGGTTGGCGCCGTTTCCGTTCGCTTGTCCGCCGACCTCGTCGCCGCCTCGCGGTGCACTTGCCCACTGCATTACGTCGTACTCGGGAGCCTCGTCCGCCAGCAGCGCGGGCGGCAGCGTCGCGACGACCTCTTCGCCGCTCAGGATGGTCAGCACCTCTTCTTGGGTGACTTCTCC
>JANNHF010000045.1:0-11126 GCA_031404235.1 Chloroflexota bacterium | reverse complement strand
GGCCAGCGCGGTGAGCTCCTGGACGTTGTGTCCGCCGCTCATCTCACCACGGAGCTCGACGCAGGCCCTCATGTTCTCGGTCATGGCAGATGTGCTGGTCTTGTCGGCGGTCGCCTGCTTCTTGTCGGCGGTCGCCTGCTGCTCGGTGCCGTACGGCGATGCGAGCCCGTCAGCGAGACGCGCGACCTCGTCGCTATTCAGCCCGGTGGCCGTGATGAACCTGCGGCACGCGTCGCTCTCGAGATCGCGCGTGCCGGCGCACTCTTTCATGAGCGCCCACGCGTCGGGCCGCTTCTCGGGCTTTGGCTGCTGCTGCTCGGCCAGGTAGTCGAGCTTGCGGGTGAGCTTGTCGAAGAACTCGTCGGAGCCCATGCCGCTGAGCTCCTGCGCGGTGTAGCACTCGTCGCTACTCGGGTCTCTTGTCTCGAGGCATGCGGCCCACGCTCGACCGAACTCGTCGGGTCCGTTCGGGCTGGTCACAGCCGTCCCACCACCGACGGTCGCCGCTGATGCGCTCGCGACCAGGACCAACGCTAGGGCAAGGGTCGCCATGAGGAGTGTGCTGAAGACTTTCATGTCCCTCAGAACGAAGGGTCGGCGAGGACCTTACAGACCTGGAAGTACCAGGACGGTACTGGCGGCCCTAACGGCCGCCGTGGGTCACTGGACCTTGAGGGTCACCGTGCCGACGTCCACGTAGGTGCTTGATACCGTCTTCGTGAGCGTCTGCTTGTAGGTCTTGATCCCGTCCGAACGCAGGAAGTACAGCGTCACTGATTGGCCGATCTTCTCGGAGAACGACACCTTGAAAGTGCCGGACGTCGTGACCTGCATGCACGACCCGCCCAGACTGCGCGAGACGCACACGTTGGTCGCGAGGGTCCCGTCCGGATTCTTGATCGTTCCGGTGAAGGTCACGACCTGCGGCGTCGCGGCGGTCGTCGGCTTCGGTGTTGCCGTCGGAGGCTTCGGCGTCGCCGTCGGCGCGGTCGTCGGCCGCAGCGTCGCGGGAGGCTGTGTGGCGGTCGGGACCGGAGAAGGCGTCGGCGCCTCCGTGGGCGCCGGGGTCGGCGAAGGCGATGCCGTCGGCGTCGGGCTCGGCGATGGTGATTCGGTCGGGGCCGGCACGACCACACTCGGATCCAACGACTGGTTCTGCTGGACCATGAGCAGCGTCCGACGCTCGATCTCCCGCACGCGCCCGGCGGCGAGCGCGTTGCCGGTCGCTTCGAGGCGGGCAGCCTCGCTGGTCCGCTGCTCGAGCAGCGAGAGCAAGTACTCCGCGCGGTCCTGCGGATCCCCGTGGAACGGGACCGCGATGTCCTCGATCGTCACGCGCAGCCCATACAGCGGGCTATCGCCCGGCGCCGAGATCGTCGTCGCGGCCGAGCCAAGGACGAGCGCGGCGGTCGCGATCACGAGTACCGGGCGACGGATCCGCCATGCGAGCCCGCCCCGATCCTCCCGAGCCGTCCACGCGTTCTCGAGTCGCGTTCGCAGCTTGTGGTCGGCCGTGCGCTCCATGCGCTCGGTTCGCAGCGCCGCGAGCATCCCAACGAGGCGATCGTCGCTCATGACCTTCGGCCCTTCGCCATGTCCCGCTGTGCGTCGTCGAATTCCTTGCGTAGCCGCTCGAGGGCGCGGTGCTGCAGTGTTCGCACCGCGCCCTCGGTCTTGCCCAGCGCCGCGGCGACCTCGAGCGCGCTGTAGCCCTCGATGAAGCGCATGACGATGACGTCGCGGTGCTCTGTCTTCAGCTTCGTGAGCGCGGCGAGCAGGATGCTGCGGTCCACGGCGAGCGTCGCCTCGGCTTCCACGTTCTGCCGCGACGTGGGCTCGTGCACGAGCTCGTCGACCGAGAGAGGTTGCTTCAGAGTGCGCGAGCGGTCGATGGCCGCGTTGCGCGCGATCCGGTAGAGGTACGCGACGAACGGGAGCCCGCGCTCCTGGTACCGGTCGATCGAGTGCAGCGCCTTCACGAACACGTCCGACGTGAGGTCCTCGGCGTCGTGCGCGGTCCCCGTGCGCGACAGGCAGTAGCGGTAGATCGCGTCGCGGTACCGCTCGTACAGCTCCCCGAACGCAGAGGCGTCTCCGGACTTTGCGGCGCGAACGAGCGCTCCATCGGTACCGGTCTCACCTCCTGTCAGGTCGACAGGGCGCGCCCGGCCTACTGCCACGTCAGCGTCGCCTTGCTTCACCTAACGAAAGGGCGCGGGAACCCGTTCACCCAGCGTCACCGACTGGACGCTAGGGGCGCCATTCGGGGGGCGTAAGGCCCCCGAATGGGCTATTTCAGGCCCACTCCGAGGCGCTGTGCGCTCATAGGAGCCTCTCCATGAGCAGGACGTCGACCCACGCGCCCTCGAGCCGGCCCTGCTCCCGGTAGAGGCCCACCTCCCGGAAACCGAGACGCCGGTAGAGCGCGACGCTTGCGGCGTTGGATCCAACTGCGACGCTCGTCTGGTGTGCGCAGCTCCGTCTCGAGCGTCGCGCGATCGGCGATGCCTTCGTTATAGATCGCGCAGATCACGTCGGCGTCATCTGCGCGCGCAGGACGGACGGAATACTGGCGCACCACTACCGCTTGTGGGTATGCTGCGGCCAACAACTTCATATCGCGTTGCCGGCCAGAGGCGCGATCGTCAGAAGTACCGCTCGCGGAGGAACGAAGCTTCCACCGAAGCGACGGGAACGGGGCGATCGCCGAAGTCGGTGATCGGTTTCGCGATCACCGACTGGCTCGTCCACCGGAAGGAGACGGGCTGTCGGCTCGGGGGTGACCCCGGGTCGAAGCGCTACCGTGCGACCAAGCTTCGTTTGAGGCTCGGTGTGCGCGTACGCGCTGCCGGGCTTCTTTGTTGGAGCCCGGCAATTCGCTGACCGGCCCGTGGGGAAAGGGATGTGGCGATGCCGGTCGAGCGCTTCGCGATCATCGACTCGACGCTCCGCGAGGGGGAGCAGTTCTCCAACGCGCATTTCACGACCGCCGAGAAGGTGCAGATCGCGCGGATGCTCGACGAGTTCGGCGTCGAATACATCGAGCTCACGTCACCAGTCGCGTCGCCGCAGTCCTATGAGGATCTGAGGATCGTTGCTGGCCTCGGGCTGAGCGCCAAGGTCCTCACGCACGTGCGCTGCCACATGGACGACGCGCGCGTCGCCGTGCAGACGGGCGTCACGGGCATCGACATCCTCTTCGGGACATCGTCGTTCCTGCGGGAGTTCTCGCACGGCAAGAGCGTCGACGACATCATCCGCGAGGCCGGCACGGTGATCGAGTTCATCAAGGACCACGGCAAGGAGGTCCGCTTCTCGAGCGAGGACAGCTTCCGCTCCACCGAGGGCGACCTTCTGAAGGTCTACACCGCGGTCGACCGGATGGGTGTTGACCGCGTCGGCGTGGCCGACACCGTCGGCATCGCGACGCCGCGCCAGTGCTACGCGCTCGCGACGGAGCTACGCCAGCACGTGAGCTGCGACATCGAGTTCCACGGGCACAACGACGCCGGATGCGCGATCGCGAACTCGTACAGCATCCTGGAGGGCGGGGCGACGCACATCGACACCAGCGTCCTCGGGATCGGCGAGCGCAATGGCATCACGTCGCTCGGTGGCTTCGTCGCACGCATGTACGCCGATGACCCCGCTGCGATCAAGCGCAAGTACGACCTGCGGAAGCTGAAAGACCTCGACGAGCTCGTCGCATCGCTCGTGGCCATCGAGATCCCGTATAACAATTTCGTGACCGGGAAGTACGCCTTCCATCACAAGGCAGGGATGCACACCAAAGCCATTTACATCAATCCGAACAGCTACGAGATCCTCGACCCGGCGGACTTCGGACTGACGCGCACGATGAACATCGCGCATCGCCTGACCGGCCACAACGCTGTCGGCGTGCGGGCGCGGGAGCTCGGCCTGGAGTTCGGGAAGGACGAGCTACGCGAGATCACCAGGCAGATCAAAGCGATGGCCGACTCCGGTCCGCTGTCGATGGACCAGCTGGACGCGGTGCTACGACAATCGGCGGTGGCATGACTCGCACGCTCGCCGAGGTGATCCTGTCGCGCGTCTCCGGGCGCGACGTCCGCGCTGGCGACCTCGTCATCGTCCCGGTATCGCGTGTCATGGTCCACGACTCGGTCATCGACGCCGTCATCGCGGGCCTGCGCGACCTCGGCCGCGAGCAGGTTTGGGACACGTCGAAGGTGTGCGTGTTCGTCGACCACGCCGCGCCCGCGCCGACCCCCGTCGTCGCCGATTCGCACCGCGTGCTGCGTGAGTGGGTGCGGGAGCAGCGGATCCCCACCTTCTACGACGCGGGCGAGGGTGTGTGCCACCAGATCATGGTCGAGGAGGGCTACTGCGATCCCGGCACCGTCATCGTCGGCAGCGACTCGCACTCGAACTCGTACGGCGCGGTCGGCGCGTTCGGCGCGGGCATGGGCGCCACTGATATCGCCGTGGCACTCGCGCTCGGCCGGACCTGGCTGCGTGTGCCCGAGTCGATCAAGGTCGACTTCACCGGCCGCTTGCGCAAGGGCATCACGATGAAGGACGCCATCATGCGCGTCGTTCGCGAGATCGGCACCGATGGCGCGCGCTACGCGTGCGTCGAGTTCCATGGCGTGGGCGATCTGCCACAGGGCGACCGCATCACGCTCGCTGGCATGACGACGGAGATGGGCGCAAAAGCTGGGATCGTCGTCGGCACCTCGGAAGCTCCGGCCTGGCTCAGGCCTGATCCGGATGCCCGGTACATGCGTGAGGTGACGATCGACCTCACCACGCTCGAGCCGCAGATCGCGGTGCCTCCGCGCGTCGACCAGGTCGTCGACGTCTCGGCCGCGATCGGGCAGCCGGTCGACATCGTGTTCCTTGGCTCGTGCACGAACGGGCGCCTCGTCGATATGCAGCAGGTGGCGCGCGTGCTGCGCGGTCGCCGGATCGCCCCGCACGTCCGCCTCGAGGTCGTTCCATCGTCACGGCGGCAGTACGACCTCGCGATGCAGGACGGCACGATGCAGGCGCTGTCGGCGGCGGGCGCGGTCATCGGCTCGTCCGGCTGTGGGCCGTGCCTCGGGCGCACTGGCGGTGTGCTTGCGGCGCAGGAGATCTGTCTGTCGACCGCGAATCGCAACTACAAAGGACGCATGGGATCGCCCGACGCGTCTATCTACATCGGCTCGCCCTACGTCGCGGCCGTCGCCGCTCTCACCGGCGTCATCGACGATCCCCGCCCGTACCTCGAGGCGACGGACGAGGAGTTCGACGCGCTCGTTGCGCGGCGCCGCGGCGAGCGGCCCGAGCGCGGAGCCGCGTCGTCGCGTTCCGGCGACCGCTCGCGCGAGCTGGTCCTGGCGAGCGCGCGGAGCGGGCCCACGATGGAGATCGACGACTGATGCCACGCGCGTGGGTCTTCGGCGACGACCTCGACACCGACCAGATGGTGCCGGGCCGCTATGCGCCGTTCATGGTCGGCCAGGACAAGTTCCACACCTATGCGTTTTGCGACGCGCGGCCTGGATTCGCGAAGGAAGTGCGACCAGGCGACATCCTGGTCGGCGGCGAGAACTTCGGCTGCGGTTCGTCGCGCGAGTACGCGGTCGCGGCGCTGAAGAAGCTCGGCGTCGGTGCCGTCGTCGCGAAGAGCTTCGCACGCATCTTCTACCGAAATTGCATCAACCTTGGCATCCCGGCGCTCGAGTCCGCGAATGCGGTCGACATCGTTCGCGACGGCGACGACGTCACGCTCGACGTCGGCGCCGGCCAGTTGCGCGCGCCCAGCGGATCGGCAGCGGTGCGGCCACTCGCCCGATTCGCGCAGGAGATCCTGTCGGCGGGTGGCGTCGTCGCGTACCTGCGCGAGCACGGAGATTTCCCACGGGTCTCATGAGCGCGCCGATCGAGATCGTCGAGCTGCAGCCACGGCGCGCACTGACGGTGCGCCGCAAGATGCCCCAGAGCGGGCTCGGCGCGTTCTTCATGGAGCTGTTCCCGAGGCTGCGCACAGCGATCGTCGCGCAGGGTGCGACTCCGTCGGGTCCACCCTTCGCCCGTTACTACAACAGCGATCCGGCCGCGTTCGACACCGAGGCCGGCTTCCCGTTCACCGGGACGGTGACGGCTTCAAGCGGTATGCAGGTCACGACGCTGCCCGCTGGCCGAGCCGCGAAGACTGTCCACATCGGCTCTTACGAGACGCTCTCACAGGAGTACCGGCGCATTGAGGCGTACCTCCAGGAGCATGGCCTGCGGGCCGGCGACGGTCCGTGGGAGTCGTACGTCGACGACGCGGCGACGACACCGCACAACAAGCTGCGGACCGAGGTCTACTGGCCGCTGAAGCGTTAGCGCGGCGTCGGGTTCATCCGATCGCTGACCCACGAGACGCCGTCGCTCAGCTGAGCCGGAAGCGCTTCGAGCTCCGGATGCCCCACGACCGCCGCGATGCACGCCGCGGAGCCGCCGACGAACGTCCAGTCGAAGTCGACCTCGGTCGCCACGCACCATGCCCGGTCATCCGGCCACCAGATGCTCGCTGACTGGTAAGCCCACGTGGCGCCGTAGACCGTATCGAGCGCCGCCGTGAGCGGCCCCTCGGCGAGGTAGTAGCCGCGGCCGGGCACCTTGAAGGTCGGCCGCTTCGGCCGCCGGATGACTGTCCCAGGTGGTGGCGTTGGGTCGCCCGATCCTACGACCTGAAAGGAGACCGGATCGCCCCAGCCCTCCCACGCCGCGAACCAGCATCGCTCGGGTGTCGAGGTGTGACCGCCCAACGCGCCGACCAGAGCGCGCGCGAGGTCGAGCGGCAGCGAGCCGGTCTTTGGCCAGCTATCGAAGAGTCCGGGCTGCGGCTGTCGGGCGGCGAAGGTCGACGTGCCGACGAGCGTGACGAGTGCACCGAATTGCATCTCCGAGTGGTGCACGCGTAAGTTCGCGTCCGCGATCTCCCGCCACGTCACAGGCATCCGCACTTGGCCGACTTGCCGCGTCGCGGGATGAAAGATTCGTGCGTACGCTTCGAAGCCCGGCGGGATGATCGCGCCGGCATCCTGCGCGAACGGGTGCAGCCGTTCAGCGATCCAGCGGGCTGGCGTCAGGTCATCGACGTACTCGAGCGGCACCGCCACACCGTAGCGAACGTACGGCTCGAGGACTAGAGCTCGATCGCCACCGGCAGTGCGTTCCGCGCCCACGAGCTCAGACGCTTACCTGTCTTCCAACCCATGTACTTCTCATCGAGCAATCGGCGCGCGAGCGCATCTTCATCGTGCGCGGTGACCCCACGAGCTCGCGCCGCGACCGTGCGCGATCCGATGCGCACCTTCACCGCAGGCGTCTTGCGCAGATTGCGCACCCAGTCCGCGGAGTCACCGCCGCCGGAGAGCAGATATAAGTTCCCGTTCTCACGCGCGAACCAGATCTCGATGGTGTGTGGTTTCCCGCTGCGCCGACCGACCGTCGTGAGGTAGCAGAAGTCCTCGTCGGCCAGCCGTTCGAAGGGTGCCATCGCTCAGATCTAGCGCCGCAGATGCGTGTCGAGAAAGGCCAGGGTCCTTTGCCATGCCTGTTCGCTCGCGGCCTTGTCGAACTCAGGTCGCGACGGCTCGTCGAACCAGTGCTTCGTGCCGGGGTAGACATGGAACTGCGCGACACCGCCGCCCTCGATCAACGCCCGCTCGGTGCGACGGGCATCGTCGAGGGACTCGAATTCGTCGTCTTCCGCGAAGTGACCGAGGACCGGCGGCAGGGCTTTGCCGGGCTCGACCTCGCCCAGACCGTAAAAGGAGACGAGGCCGTGGATCCGGTCCGCGCGCGCTTGCGCGAGCTGCCAGCTGAACCACACGCCCATGCTCCACGCGAGCACCGCGACGCGATCCGCTTGTTTGCTGAGCTTGGTCAGCGCTTCCTCTATCTCAGCCATCCCGCGTTTCCAGTCCTTGGACAGCTCCTGCTGCAGGGGCTTCGCCCCGTCGATGGTCGTCGCGACACGGCCGTGGTAAAGGTCCGGGGCCTCGACCTGATAGCCCTGGGCGCGCAGCCGGTCGGCGGCCGCGCGCACGTCGTCGTTGAGTCCCCACCAGGGATGCAGGACGAGCACGCCTGCGCTCATGTGGCGAAGCTCTCTCGGCACCACTCGGCGACCCGCTCCGCCAT
Organism: Chloroflexota bacterium; assembly: GCA_031404235.1. Taxonomy (GTDB): domain Bacteria; phylum Chloroflexota; class Limnocylindria; order P2-11E; family P2-11E; genus CF-39. The sequence goes on along the minus strand of JANNHF010000045.1, from coordinate 2,963 downwards.
CATCTGGCGCGGTCCGGCCGGGGCGAAGTCGTGGTCGCCACCTTCGATGATCACAGTGCGATGTGTCACGCGAGCCTGGGATAACACAGCCGCATAGCGCTCGGCGTTCGCGGGCGGCACCTGGGTGTCACGGCTGCCCCAGATCAGGAGCACGCGCGCGCGAGTGCGCGTGACCTCGGCGATCGGCTTGAGCTTGTCGTCGTCGCCGAAGCGTGCCGGCGCGGCTGCGAGCACCGCGGCGCGGATGCGCGAATCGCGCCCCGCGACGAGCGCGGCCACGGCGCCACCGAACGAGAAGCCGACGACCCCCATCGCTTCCGGGATGTCCGGATGCGCCTTCAGGAGGCGGATCGCGCCACTCGCATCGGCGAGGCCGCTCGCGAGCGTCATGCGCGGTGGTTCGTGATCGCGGTATGCGAAGCGGAGCGCCGCCACCTTCGCGACGGCGAGCGCCTCGCACGCGGCGATGATGTGCGGCTGATCGGGATCGCCACCGAAGCCGTGGAGCACGGCGACGCCGCCGACGGCGCGCGTGTCCGGAAGATGCAGCGTCCCCTCGAGCTCGCCGCCGGGCACGACGAATGAGACGCGCTGCAGCGTCACTGGGCGGCTGCCGGCCTTACGGGCACCTCCGGCATCGCGAGCAGCTCGAAGACCCGCTGCCGCTCCTCGATCGGCGTGCGCGAGCTGATGAGCTCGAGCACTTTCTTGCGGCCCTTCATCTTCCCGATGAGGATCGCGCCGACGAGCTTGTCCCCGAGGAAAAAGAGGCGTTTATAGTTGCGAGCGTCGTAGTCGACCTCGTAGAGCGACTCCGCATCGGGCTCTTCCTCGGTCGTCACGCCCATCACGGAGATGTTCGAGTTGAACATCCCCGAGGCGTAGGTCGGCACTTCCACGTACGGCTGTTTGGCGCCGAGCATGTTCTTGGCGACGTGGCGTCCGTGGTTCAGCGAGTTGTCCCAGGTGCCCATGCGGTGATGTCGCTGCGACACGACGTCGTAGAACTCCGCGACGTCGCCCGCGGCCCATGCGTCGGGCACGTTCGTTTCGAGGAACTCGTTCGTGAGCACGCCGACCTTCGTCTCGAGTGCCGTGCCCTTGAAGATATCGATGTTCATCGTCAGGCCGAGGCCCACGCCGACGAGGTCCGCGTTCGCGGTGAAGCCCTTCGAGCCGTGGACCTTCAGCTGGCCATTCACTCGCTCGAGCTTCTCGATCGACTCCTCGTAGTGCAGGTGCACGCCCGCGTCCTCGGCGAGGAGTGACACGACCTTTCCACCCGGCTCGTCGAGCGAGCGCCGCAGGAACCACGGGCCGCGCTGGAGCCAGTGCGTCTCGAGCTTTCGGAATGCGAATGCCTCGGTGAGCTCGTAGCCGATGAAGGACCCGCCGAGGACGACCGCGACCTTGGATTCGGGGATCCGGGCGACCATCGCCTTGGTCTCGTCGAAGTACTGGAAGTTGAAGAGGTACGGCGCGTCGTCCGAACCGGGGACGTGCAGGGGGTTCGGTCGGCCGCCCGTCGCGATCAGGAGCCTGTCGTACTTCAGCTCCGATCCCGGCTGGACCGTGACGGTCTTCTCGTCGAAGTTGACCTGCGTGACGCGGGTCTCGAGGCGGAGATCGATCCGGTTCTTGACGTGCCACTCCATGTCCCTGACGGTCACGCGCTGCTCCAAGAGCACGCCTTTCAGGTAACGCGGGAGCGACACGCGGTTGTAGAGGGTGTACTTCTCGTCGTCGATCATGACGATCTCCGCCGCCGCGTCGTCCTTGCGCAGCTGCTCGGCCGCGTATGTCCCGGCCGCGCCATTGCCGATTATCACAAAGCGAGTGGGATCCGAGACCACTGACCTGGCTCCTTGACGCTCTCTTTTCGCGGCTAGTCTGCGGCAATTCGGCCGAAGGCGTCCTCTATGCCGCCGCCTATTCTTTGTGGCGCTGGCGTAGTCCAATCGGCAGAGACAGCTTCCTTAAGAGAAGCGCAGTGCGGGTTCGAATCCCGCCGCCAGCACAGACCGTAGTGCCGTGGTCTTGCGGCCCTTCACGCGACAACGTAGCCTCGCGCTGACATGGCCGATCCGCGCGTCGTGCTGCTCCGCAAGGTGCCGTTGTTCGGCGCGTGTGACGACAAGCAGCTCGCATTCATCGCGACTCAGGTCGAGGAGATGGATTTTGCGGCTGGCCACGTCCTGTGCCGGCAGGGCGAGAGCGGCGAAGAGTTCTTCGTGATCGTGTCTGGGACGGCAGATGTCCAGCGCGACGGTCGTAGCGTGCGGCAGCTCGATGCGGGGGACTTCTTCGGAGAGATCGCACTGATCGACCACGGGCCGCGCACGGCGACGGTGGTCTCGACGTCCGCGATGCGCTGCTTGGTGCTCGCGCATAGCCAGTTCCGGAATGTGCTGCGCCAGAATGCCGCGATCGCGGTCGCGGTGCTCGAGCGGCTGGGGCAGCGGATCCGCCCACTTCTTGGGTCGCACGAGGTCTAGGGAACCCGGCGTCGGAGCGCGACGTCTCTGACACATGAGGGTCTTCGGGCTTTTCGGCGTCTTTGCGTTGGCCGCTGCGATGGTGGGGCTCCTACCTGCTACGGCCGCCGCATCGTGTGTCCAAACGACGGTCGCGGAGCGCGCCGCGCTCGCCGAGGTTGTCGTGTACGGCACCGTCACTGAGACGCGCCAGACGTTCGCGCCGGCGAGCGGCGTCGTCCGTTTTCGACCCGAGCGCTTCCTCAAGGGCACGCTAACCGGAGACGTCGAGGTCTACCTCGGACCGACGAAGGGTGGCGCGATCACGAGCGTCGACTACGAGGCCGTGCGACGCGGTGAGGCGCACACGCTGTACCTCCGCTCGGCCGGTGGCGACGCCTGGCAGACGGATGTGTGCAGCGGCAGCCACGTGGGCGCGCCTCTGTCCGAGGAGACTGCGTTCTTCGGCTCCGGCAGCGCGGCGCCGCC
>JANNHF010000044.1:0-17621 GCA_031404235.1 Chloroflexota bacterium | reverse complement strand
CTCCGCATCCTCGTGCACTCGAGCAACGCGGAAGGCGGCACGAACCGCAACCGCTACAAGAACCCGGAGATGGACCGACTGATCGATGAGGCCGCGGCCCAGACCGACGTCGAAAAGCGCAAGGCGCTGTACTCGCAGATCCAGAACAAGCTCCTCGACGAGGCGGTCATGGTGTTCTTCGCCGATCCGCTGTCGATCTTCGCCTTCCAGAAAACGCTGCGGGACGTCACCGTGGACTGGTCGGGCAACTACCCGTTCTTCCACACCGCGTTCCTGCAGAAGCCGTGAGCGTGGGGATGGGCGAAATGGCGACGACGATGTGATCCTTTTCATCCAGCAGCGTCTGCTGCTCGCGATCCCGACGGTGTTCGCCGTCTCGGCCGCGGTCTTCCTGATGCTGCACCTGATACCAGGCGATCCGGCGTCGATCTATCTCGGTGACAACCTCGCGACGCCGGAGCGCCTGGAGCGGATCCGACATGACATGGGGCTCGACCGGCCGATCCACGTCCAGTACCTCGACTTCGTAGGGCGAGCGCTCCAGGGCGACCTCGGCCGCTCGTTGCAAAACGGGCGGCCGGTCGCGTTGGAGCTGAGCGAGCGGCTGCCGCGCACGGCCGAGCTCGCGGCGGCGGCCTTCATCGTGAGCCTCCTGTTCGGCGTTTCTTTGGGCATCCTGTCAGCGCTACGCCACAACACCTGGGTGGACACCTTGGCCATGTTCGTCGCGCTCGTCGGCGTGTCGATGCCGATCTTCTGGCTCGGGCTGCTCGCGATCCTCGTCTTTTCGATCCAGTTGAGCTGGTTCCCGGTGACTGGCCAGCAGGGCATCGTGAGCCTCGTGCTCCCGGCGACGGTGCTGGGGGTCGTGTCGTCGGCGACGCTCGCGCGCCTGGTCCGCTCGAGCATGCTCGAGGTCCTCCGCCATGAGTACGTCACGACCGCCCGCGCGAAGGGGCTCAGGGAGCGTGTCGTCGTACGGCGGCACGCGCTCAAGAACGCGCTCATCCCCGTCGCCACGGTGCTCGGGCTCGAGGTCGGCAGCCTCCTGAGCGGAGCCGTCATCACCGAGACCGTCTTCGCGCGCCCAGGCATCGGGAAGCTCATCGTCGACTCGATCCAGAGCAAGGACTTCACGGTCGTGCAGGGTGGGGTGCTGTTCGTCGCGGTGGTGTACGTCGTCGTCAACCTGGCGGTCGACGTCTCGTACGCATTCCTCGACCCGCGCATCCGCGTGTCGTGATCGTTGACCGCGGATCGCCGCGCGAGATCGCCGGTACCGACGCCAACGGTGCGTTCGCGGCGAACGCACTGTCTCGGCCGCAGAGCGGCCTGTTCCGCGACGCGCTCGGGCGGCTCTTCCAGAATCGCGGCGCGATCGCGGGTGCGGCCGTCCTATCGGCGCTGGTGGCGCTCGCGCTGTTCGCTGACGTGATCGTTCCGTACGACCCCACGCAGATCGCCGCGGGCGAACGGCTGCGCGCACCCGAGCTCGCGCACCCCTTCGGCACCGACGCGTTCGGCCGCGACATCCTCATCCGCATCATCCACGGCTCGCGCATCTCGCTGCAGATGGGCATCATCTCGGTGGCCATCGGCGCCGGCCTCGGCGTCACCGTCGGCCTTGTGTCGGGGTACTACTCCGGGTGGACCGACCGCATCCTCATGCGTGGCATCGACGTGATGCTCGCGTTCCCGGGCATCCTGCTGGCGCTCTCGGTGGTCGCGATCCTGGGCCCCGACCTCAACAACGCGATGATCGCGGTCGGCCTCGCGGCGATGCCGCACTACACGCGTGTCGTTCGTGGGTCCGTGCTGGCCGCGCGCGAGCTGCAGTACGTGGAGGCTGCCCGCGTCGTCGGTTGCCGCGATCGGTCGGTGATGTTCCGTCACATCCTTCCGAACGTCCTGGGTCCAGTCATCGTCCTTGCGACGCTTGGCGTCGCGGGCGCGATCATCGCGGGCGCTGCGCTCAGCTTCCTGGGCCTCGGCGCAAAGCCACCGAGTCCAGAATGGGGCGCGATGCTCAGCGAAGGCCGCGCATATCTGCGTGCGGCGCCCTGGATCACGACGTTCCCCGGTGCGGCGATCATGGTGACGGTGCTCGCGATCAATCTGCTCGGTGACGGACTGCGTGACGCGCTCGACCCGCGGATGCGCCGGTGAGCACCTTCGAGATCCTGCGCACGCTCTGCGAGCTGCCCGGCCCCGGGGGCGACGAGCGCCGCGTCCAGGAGTTCCTCCGGGAGCGCTGGCGCGCGCGCGGCTTCGACGTGCACATCGACGGCGTCGGCAACCTCACCGCGCACGTCGGAGGACAAGGGCCAAAGCTCGCGCTCTGCGCCCATGCCGATGAGGTCTGCTTCACGGTGCGCCATATCGACGATGACGGCTATCTCTGGCTCTCGAGCGGGCAGCGTGACATCGAGGGGCGACCGTCGCTGCGGTCGCCCTACTTCCTGCCGCTCGGCCACCCGGCGCTCGTCATCACCGATGGCGAGCCCGTGCGTGGCGTCTTCGCGACGCTGACCGGCCACATCCTCACCAAGGCGCAGCGCGACAAGAAGGAGCTCGAGTGGAACGACATCTGGGTGGACGTCGGCGCGCCGAGCCGCGCCGCGGCAGAGGACCGCGCCATCCGCATCGGTGATCGCGTCATCTGGTCGCCGCCGACGCGTCGCGTGGGAGACCTCGTCTATGCGAAGGCGATGGACGACCGCGCCGGGCTGGCCGTGCTCGATCTCTTCGCGCAGCGCGTTGACCCGCGTGCGCTCGCCTACGACGTCTACCTTGTCTCGACGGTGCAGGAGGAGCTCGGCCTCATCGGCGCAGCTTCGGTCTCGCGCAGGCTGGGCTGCGAGCTCGCCATCGCGGTCGACGTCGGCCTGAGCGGCGACGTACCGGGCGTCGATCGAAAGGACGTCGCGACGCGCGTTGGCGCGGGGCCGATCCTCGTACACAAGGATCTCTACGCCTACGACCGCGCGCTCACCCGCGAGCTCGAGCGCGCCGCTGCCGCCGCTTCGATCCCCGTGCAGCACGCGGTGTACGTGATCTACGGCAGCGACGCCGGCGAGTTCGTGCGAGCCGGCGTGCGCGCGGCGCTCATCGCGATCGCGACGCGCTACACGCACAGCCCCTTCGAGGCGGTGCACCTGGGCGACGTTGACGCCGCCGCCGAGCTCGTCGAGCGCTTCGCGCGCGTCTCGTGACCGGCCCTGCCGCACCGCTCCAGGTGCTCATCGCGTCTTATCTGGAGCCGGAGCACGTCACGCGCATCCGCGCGGCTGCGCCGGATGCCGAGGTCGAGGTACTGTACGAGCCCTCGCTGCTGCCCACGCCGCGTTACGCGGCGGACCACTACAACACGATCCAACGCTCGCGCGACGGCGAACGGCAGTGGCGCGAGCTTCTCGCTCGCGCCGACGTGCTCTTCGACTTCGACCACGGCCACTTCGAGGACCTGCCGACGGTCGCTCCACGCGTGCGGTGGGTGCAGGCGACGTCTGCTGGCATCGGACAGCTGCTGCGGCGCACCGGGCTCGATCGCAGCGACATCGTTTTCACGACCGCGAGTGGCGTGCACGCCGTTCCGCTCGCCGAGTTCGCCGCGCTCGCGATGCTCTACTTCGCGAAGCAGGTGCCGCGCCTGCTCCTGCAGCAGCGCGAACACCGCTGGGAGCGTTTCGCTGGCCGCGAGCTGCGCGGCCGCACCGTCGCTATCGTCGGCCTCGGGAAGATCGGGATGGAGGTGGCGCGCGTGTCGCGGGCACTCGGGCTGCGAGTGACGGGCACGCGGCGCGGGAGCCCGGTTGCCGACGCCGCGGTCGACGCCCAGCGCCCGCTGGGCGAGCTGCGGGAGCTCCTTGCCGACGCCGACTTCGTGGTGCTGGCCGTACCGCACACCGCCGAGACCGAGGGACTCATCGGCGCCGCGGAGCTCTCGGTGATGCGACGTGGCGCCGTGCTCGTGAATATCGCGCGCGGCAAGGTCGTGGACGAGCCGGGGCTCATCGAAGCGCTCCGCTCGGGGCAGCTTGGCGGAGCCGCCCTCGACGTGTTCGCGCAGGAGCCCCTGCCTCCGGAGAGCCCGCTCTGGGATATGCCGAACGTCCTCGTGAACCCGCACTCGGCGAGCACCGCCGACAGCGAGAACGCGAAGCTCACCGACCTCTTTCGCGAGAATCTACGCCGTTACCTCGATGGCCAGCCGCTTCTCAACGTCTTCGACCGCGCGCGCGGCTACTGATCGATGGCTCGCTGCGCGTATCGCCGACCACCGGAGAAGGAGAGGATCACATGCCGATGCTGATAGGGGATCAAGTCGCCCTCGTTACAGGCGCGGCGCGCGGCCTGGGATGGGGCATCGCCCGGGCGTTCGGCATCGCCGGCGCGAAGGTCTGCGTCACGGACCTCAGCGAGGAGGAGCTTGCGCGCTGCGCTCGAGACCTTGCTGCTGACGGCGCGGAGTTCGAGATCTGCCGCTCCGACGTCGCCGATCTCGCCGACTGCAGGAGCGTGGTGAAGAAGATCGTGGATCGCTGGGGCCGGCTCGACGTCGTGGTGCACAACGCGATCTACATGCCGCGGATCAGCTTCGAGGCGACCACGCCGGAGGAATGGTCGCGTCAGATCGATGTCGGCATCGGCGGACTGTTCAACTGCATCCGCGCGACCTGGGATCAGATGAAGGCGCAAGGCGGAGGCCACATCATCGGCATCGCGAGCGGCTCGAGCGTCCGCGGCTACAAGGAGGAGGTCGCGTACTGCACCGTCAAGCACGGGATCGAAGGGCTCGTCAAGGCCCTTTCCCTCGAGGCGAAGGCCCATGACATCGCACTCAACACGATCGGCCCGGGTGCCCGCATCAAGCCGACACGGATCACGTGGGTGGAGCACGACGCGGCGCCGGAAGAATTGCGAGCGGGCTGGGCGGATCCGGTCGAGCTCGGCAAGGCGTGGGTATGGCTCGCCGCGCAGCCACCCAGCCGGTTCAGCGGCTATCGCTTCGATGCCGCGAAGGTCGTCGAGACCATCGCGCGGGAGGGCGGCGACTTCGAGTTCGCGGTCGAAAAGGTCACGCTCTACCCGGAGGACTTTCGCGCGCGCCAGGAGTGGTACGGCAACTACACAGATTGAAATCTGAATTCGGAGGATCTGATCTTGAAGACGATCTATGAGTCGCTCGCGTGGAACGAAGTCCGGCTGACCGCGCATGCGGCCGCCCGGCACATCCCGCTCATGTATGGCGAAGCTGGTACGACCGGTAGCCGCGCGACCCTCATCGCCGGGACACATGGCGATGAAGGCCCCTGGTCTGCCCTGGCGATCAGGATGCTCTGCGAGAACGCCATCGGGGCGCTCAACGGACGCCTGCGCGTGATCTTTACCGCGAACGCGCTCGCGGCCGAGGTCGAACGCCGCAATTCGTGGATCGATTCCCCGAACTCCGTCGATCTGGACGGGGTCTTCCCGGGCAACAAGGAAGGCTCGCACAGCGAGCGCGTCGCGGCAGCCTTGGCCCCGTTGATCGCCGACAGCGATGTGGTCATCGACCTTCACGGCGGCGGCACGTGGTGTGTCAACGCCTTCGTCAAGCGCTTCGAGGGATCAGAACAGCTCGCCGCCGACCTGGGTGCGCCCTTCATCAGCAATGCCCCCAACAAGCCCGGCGGCCTGACGACCTACGCGAAGTCGCTGGGGATCAAGGTCGCGAACGTCGAGGTGGGCGGGCGTTCGAGTCGGGAGATGTATTGGACCGAGCGCAACGTGAAAGGCCTCGAGCGCGCGCTCGTTCGGCTCGGCGTCCTCGCACTGGATGAACCTCCCGCTGCGGCCGAGAAAGCCAAGGACGTCAGCAGCACGGAAGCCGTGCGCGCCAGGGTGGGCGGCATCTTCGTTCCCACCCTGCGCGAGGATGCTGTCGGCACCATCCTCCCGATCGGCACCGAGATGGGAAAGATCCTCGACCTGCACACCCTCGCCGAGCTGCAGGTCTTCACCGCCCCCTACGAACAGACCGCCATGATGCTGATGCGCCCTCAGATCTGCACCGTTGAGGGCTCAGCGCTCGTCTATGTCATTGCAAGACCGACATGAGTACGTTCTCAACTCGATGAGCACCATACGTTCGCTGGTCGGGGCGCGCTAGGAGGTGGGTGCCACCCGCGCTTTGGCGCGGTGCCGGTATCAATTCGTGCGCAAAAGGTTTCGCTAGGCCGGTTCTCTCGACCTCATTTCGAATCCCTCCGGGCTACTGAATGCATTCGTGCGAGTTTCGCGTCCGCTTCCCAGGTGGTGTCAAGAAACGCAGCTTCGTCCCGAAGGTGCACGCGTGGCGAGATTGGGTTGGACGGATCGCTGCTCGCGGATAGGATGCCAAGGGAACAGTGAGGGGAGGATCTCGATGTACGGCACTGTGGCGCGCATGCGAGTCAAGCCCGGGATGGAAGCAAAGCTAAAGGAAGACATGGCGCAGTACGAGGGGCTCAAGATCGCAGGCTTCGTGAGCACGATGGTGTACCGGATGGACCGCGATCCGAACGAGCTCTACATGGCCGTCGCCTTCAGGGACAAGGCGAGTTACGTTGCCAACGCGCGGGATCCCAAGCAGGACGAGCGCTTCAGGAAGATGCGCGAGTTCCTCGCGGCCGACCCCGAATGGCACGACGGCGAGATCATCGCGTCCGACAGCGCGTAGCGAATCGACGGGTCTGCCGCGGGAAGACTGTCAGTCTGGCGTGCCCGGGTGGCGAAGGGCAGAGCCCGACAGCCAATGGGACGTCGTGGGGCTGCGGTCGGCCATTGGACCCTTTCCGCCGAACGGCCGACGGCGCAGGCTCGCCGCGTGACAGCGCGCGCCCTGACGATCGTGGTCGCCACCGACGGCTCCCCTGCGGCCGCGCGCGCCGTGACTTTGGCCGCGTCGCTGCGCTGGCCGCCCGGCACGTCGGTCCACGTGCTCCGCGCCGACGAGCCGCTCGCCGTCGACCTTGACCTCCCGCCAGCCGCGTATGAGGCGCTTCACGCTGATCTCCGTGCCGAGACAGAGAAGCACCTGACGCTCGTGTCTCAGCAGTTGGCGGCTCCCGGTCGCCACGTCGAGACCGTTGCGGTCAGTGGTCGGCCGGCGAGCGCGATCGTCACGCTAGCCGAACACACACACGCCGATCTCGTCATCGTCGGCAGCCGCGGACGCGGCCCGATCGCCTCGATGCTCCTTGGCTCGGTCGCGGCCGAGGTCGTCGACCACGCGCCGTGCCCGGTGCTTGTCGCGCGGACGGAGCGCATCGACCGACTTCTCATCGCGGACGATGGATCGCTGGACTCGAGCGGCGCCGTGCGCCTCGTCGCCACTTCGCCAGTGTTCCAGGGCCTGACCGCGCGCGTCGTCAGCGTCGCGCCGAGCATGTACGGCGAGGCTCCCCCCGGAGCATCGCGACATCCCGCTGCGAGCCAGAGCTTTGCCGAGACCGTCGATGCGCTTCGGTCCATGCATCAGTTCGTCGCGCATGGCACAGCCGCGCGCCTGTCCGAGGCGGGCGTGCCGGCTCGCTCTGAGACCCGGCTCGGCGACGTCGCTACGGAGATCATCACGGCTGCCGTCGAGTGGGAGGCCGATCTCATCGTGATGGGCTCCCATGGACGTACCGGGCTCGGGCGTGTGCTTCTCGGCAGCGTCGCGCGCAACGTCCTCTCTCACGCGCCGTGCTCAGTGCTCATCGTGCGCAAGCCTGTCGCGGAGCGTCTGGACTGAGCGCGACCCCGCGAAGACGGAGACACCCGCGCAGCTACTCGCCGAGCAGCCCGCTCCGCGTCTGAGGACGATTCGACGCTACGTCCGAGATCCTCGTGGGTCAAGGGCGAGTACAAGGACGCTCGCGGATCAGACGCGCTGCTCATCGCGGACTTGGCACGCCAAACACCGTGCGGCCTCTGGACGCGCTTCCAAACGCTCCGGAGCGATGCGGGAACCGCAGTCCACGCATGTCCCGTATGTGCCGACGTCAATGCGGTCGAGCGCCGAGTCGATACCTGCGACCGCCTCGCGGTACGTCAGGTCGGCGAAGAGCGCGAGCTCACGCGCATACAGGTCGGACGCGACGTCGGCCGGATGCTGGGACGCGGTGGTGTCCTCGCCCCGGTCGTCCACCGGCGTGGCGAGCTCGGCGTCTTTGCGATCTATGCGTGCGAGCAGATCCTGTCGCTCCGCTTCAAGGCGCTCGCGAACGTCGATGGTGATCACGGCGTGAGATTCGCGCACGTGAAAGCGCGCGCCTAGTGCCACTCGTCGTGATCGAGGAGTGACTTATGGCTCCGCCCTCGTGCCGCGCACGCAGAAGAGCCCGGTCTGTTCGACCGGGCTCTTCGTCAGAGGGTCACCTGGTTTCCCAGGCGATGCAGGGGTCAGGCGTGGATCGGGACGCGTGCAACATCGCCAGCCGGAGTGAAGACGATCTTCTCCTTGGGCGTGACGAAGGCGTGCACGAAGCCTGCGAATGAGATGACGAACATGATGGCGGCGAGGCCGTACAGGAGGTTCGCTGCGAGCTCGGCCTTGTCACCGAGGACGCTGAACCCGAAGACTGTCAGGAGCAGGCCGCGCAGTGTTTCGCCCGTCTGCATCGTGGTGCGGAGCGACGTGGCCGAGTCGAGCTTCTTCTGAGCGTCGGCGGCCGCGCTCGTGTCGCCCTTGGCCTTTGCGGCCGTGACGTCGGCGGTGAGGCCACTTCGGATCGCGCCGAGGGTCGCGTATGTCGCGCCGGGGAAACCGGCGGTCTTGGCTGAGGTGTCCATGTGCACGGCGATGAAGTACTTCGCGTAGCACTCCGCCTGAGCGCCGGTCTCCACGAGCTGGCCGGCATATGTCACGAGGCAAACAGATCCGGGCTTCCAGCCGGTCTCAGCGGCGGTGAGCTTGTCGGCGGTCGCGAACGTGATCTTCTGAGCGCTTAGCTCTTCCTGCACGTAGTCCTTTGCGAACGTGTACTGGCTGGCCATTGCGAATCCAAGGGCAAGCAGGAGGACGGCGACCATGATTCCGCCGCCTGCCAGGATAATGTCGAGAGTTCTGCGTTTCATTCTTGTCATTCCTTCAACGTTTGTTACTAGTGACACTCAGGGGTGGAGCGATCTCGGGGCAGTACTAAATGGCCTAAATCGACCCGCCAACTGGCCCGTCCGGGGACTGCCGGTAGGCCCATCGCCTGAGCCACGGCGCCGGAGCGGTCTGCCGCCGGGACCGCGTCCCGATCTGTGCGAGGACGCGACGCGAGCCGACGGCGCCTGTGGGGGCTGCCCACCCGGTGTGGAGTGCTGACAACGAAGGAGCACCTCTTCAGGTGCTCCTCCATCGTCTGCTCGCGAAGGTGGCTTAGGGCTTCGGCTGGGTCGGGACGCCGAGCTGCGTCATGAGGTCGGTCTGGTCGAAGTACGTGCGCTCACGCTGGATCAGACCACTCCGGAACGACGTGATGAGCATCGTCTTCAGGACGATGGCCTTGTTGGTAGCCGGGATCGTTCCTGTCGACGAGACGAGGGGTCCGGTGTGGGTCGCCTTGTAGACGACCTCGGAAGCGACGTGGTCGCCCTGGGCGATCTGGTTCGTCACTTCGGCGGTGCCCTGCGGGAAGGCTGTCTTCCAGACCTTGAATGACTGGAGGATCTGGGCCTTGCCCTTGAACTTACCGCTCGGGTCGGACGTCTCGGCGTCCTCGGCGTACGGCAGGTGATCGAAATCGCCCTTGGCCATCGCGGCGACCCATTGCTTGATCGTCGCCATGTTGGCGGCCGCGGTCGACCGGTTCTCGTGTGTGATCGTCGGCTTGTCTTGTAGGAGTGTTGCCATAGATGCCCTTCTTTCTTCCCCAACCCTAAACTCTTTACTTGCAAATAGCAAGCAGAGAATACTAAAGTAACCATACTGTGACGGAGCTTGCCGGTGCCCTCAAGATCGTCGGACATAAGTGGACGCTGCTCATCGTCGAGCATCTCCTCGCTGGTCCACGCCGCTTCACTGAGATAGAACGTGCGCTCGAACACGCGAACCCGAAGATGGTCACCGCTCGCCTGCGCGAGCTCGAGGCGGCCGGGCTCGTCTCGCGCACGGTCTACGCCGAGGTCCCGCCGCGCGTCGTGTATGCCCTGAGCGAACGCGGCCGCGCGCTTGGCCCTGCCATCGACGCGCTCCGACTCTGGGGATCGAGCCTGCGTTCCGCTTCGGGAGAGCCCTAGACGTCATGCTGGCCCGAGCGCGTCGATCTCGCCGATCAGAATCATGGACGTAGTGCCGATCCCTCGGCCTCATCCCCAGTCGGTCCGCACGCTTCTGGTCGCCGTGCTGGCCCTGACTGCGTGCACCGTCACGAGCGGCGTGCCCGGGGCGTCACCGACCGCCCCTCCGACCGCCTCTTCGACCACTTCTCCCACGACCGCAGCCGTACAGACTCCGACCGCCACTCCGCAGCCGACACCCACGCCGCGCCCCGAGCCGCCGCCCGTCGCGGCTGAGCCGGTCGCGATCGCTGTTCAGATCGCCGCGGCTGAGCGTGCGCTGCGCGACCGTGGCGTGACCGGCGCCGAGCTCGCGTGGATGGGTCACCTCCAACAGCGCGCCTACCGCGCGATCTCAGCGAGGCCGGAGTGGCGCGGCGCATTTCTCGCTGCTGTCCCGCCCAGTCTCCTCAGCGCGGTCACCGCCAACCTTGACGCCACGTCGGACCTGCGCGCGACGGTCATCCCGGGACCGGATCTGCCGACCGCATGGCGCATCGTCGAACCTGCGCCCATCGACGACCTGACTCGCTACTACCGCGAGGCGGAGATCGAGTTCGGCGTCCCGTGGTCGTACCTTGCGGCGATCCACCTCGTCGAGACGCGCATGGGTCGGATCCGCGGCGTCTCCGTCGCCGGGGCGCAGGGTCCGATGCAGTTCATGCCCGGGACCTGGGCGGCGTACGGCGAAGGCGACGTGAATTCCGACCGGGACGCGATCCGTGCCGCAGCGCGCTACCTGCGCGCGAACGGCGCGCCGGCGAACATGCCGAACGCGCTGTTCCGCTACAACAACTCCCAACGCTACGTACGCGCTGTGACGGCATACGCCGAGGTCATGCGTGCCGAGCCTGACGCGTATCGCGGCTACTACCACTGGCAGGTCTATTACCTGACGACGCGGGGAGACATCCTTCTCCCGGTCGGTTACGGCCGCTAGCACCCGAGTCCGCTACGTCCGTGCCAGGCCCTCGTAGACCAGGACCGCGATCTCCTTGATGAGCTCGATCGCTTCGTGCTCGGTGGAGTCCCAGGTGAGCACGACGAGCACGATCGGCGCACCGCCGGGCCCGTTCACGATCCCCGCATCGTGAGTGGCGAAGCCCAGGTTGCCGGTCTTGTGCGCTATCACGGTGCTCGCGGGGAGCGCGGCCGGGAGCCGGTCCACGATCCTCTGCCGCGAGAGCCGTTCCAACATCCGTGCGCTCGCGTCGCGCGAAACGAGCGAGCCGCGGGCCAACTCTCCGAAGAAGGTCGCGATGGCGCGTGCCGTCGTGCGCGCACCATCGGCGGTGAAGCGCAGATATCCGATCCGCTCGCGGTCGAGCGTCGCGTGGATCGCGGGGATCCCCAGCCGTCGGATGAGCGCGAGCGCGGCGGCGTTGTCCGAAAGAACGATCGCGCGGTCGAGCGTCTCCTCGACCGTGAGAACGCTCCCCGCGGCGCTGAATGAGCCGTTCTCCGTCTGATCGGCCGCGGTCACGGTGATGAGGTCCGTCGATGAGAGCGTGCCTTCGTCGATCCGGCGTTCGGCTTCGAGCAGAACGGCGAGCTTGTAAAGGGACGCCGCGAATACCGGCTCGTCAGCGTCGACTTCGTAGAGGGTCTCGCCGGAGGTGCCGCCGGCGACCACGATCGCCCTGCGTCCGGGATGACGGGCAAGCGCGGCGTCGACGCCGTCCGCTGCCTCCGGCGTGATGATCACGGCGGACGCGGCGGATCGCTGTCCGGGCTTGGGACCGGTCGTGTGCGTCGCGATCGGGGTCGCCGCGGCGGCGCGTATCACCTCCGTGATGAGTGCGGGCTCGGTCGGATCGAGCACGCTTTGGCGTGGCGTGACCGTGCTGCCGCACGCCCACGACAGGAGCGCGACGACGAGGAAACACTTCTTCACAGGGTGAACAGTCGGGCGACGGCTCGCGGGCGTCGTCAGAGGTCGCCCCGCCACCGGCTACGCGCCGCGTATGAGTTGCGTCGTTACGTGCCCGTTAGCTTCTCGACGCCGCTGTTCCCGCTGCCCCTCGGCGCGATCGCGAGCCATATCACGTGGTCGAGGCCTTCCGGTCGATCGATCGCGCGCGAGATGGGCGTCGACAGGTCGAGTGCGGCGGACTTCGATGAGCTCAGGGCATACGACACGGATCTCGAGAAGACACTGCAGAACCCGGGAGCTGCCTTTCGCATCGTTGGTGGCGGATCGGCAGGAATACGGATTGTATTGACTGCCCATAAAGAGAGGCTTGACCGCAGGTCGACCGAAGCCTGAGAGTGCCACACGGTGAAGGACGAGGGGCGCTCTGAAGCGCACGTCCCGACGGTGCTCGTCGCGGACGATGACCGGGCGGTCCGCGCGCTCGTCCGCGTGACCCTTATGGCGCAGGGCTGGCGCGTGCTCGAGGCGACAACGCCCGATGAGACGCTCACCGTCGCGCGACGCGATCAGCCGCAGATCGTCCTCCTTGATGTCACCTTTGAGGGGAACGCCCGCGACGGATTTGTCGTCTGCCGCGAGCTGCGAAGCTCCGCGGCGACACGAGCGGTGCGCGTCGTGATGCTGACCGCGCGCGACGATCCGGAAAGCCGCGCGTTCGCGAGCGCGGTCGGGGCGACCGCATACATCGTCAAGCCGTTCGGCCCCCTCGATCTCGTCCGGATGCTGCAGCTCGTTCTCGATCAACCAACGGCCGACCCGGGCCTCGGACTCTTCCTCATCGATGCGGGCGTCATCGAACCAGCGCAGCTCGAGCGCGCTCTGGCCGAGCAGCGCCTACGTCAGGGTGACGGTGTGGCGCTCAGCGCGATCCTGATCGAGCTGGGTCTCGCGGCTCGCGAGGACATCGACCGTGCGACAGCGCGGCAGGAGCGTCATCGGGAGGTGCCGTCTGAGGCCGGGCCGGTGCGCAGGAAGATCCGCATCGTTATCGCGGACGACAACCCGATGGTCCGCGAAGGGCTGCGTACTGCCATATCTAACAACGACGACCTCGTCATCGTTGGCGTCGCGTCCGACGGAATCGAGGCGCTCCGCCTCGTCCGCGACCTCGACCCGGATGTCATCGTCCTCGATCACCGCATGCCCGGGAAACGCGGACTCGATGTGGCCGCGCGCCTTCGCGCCGACTCGCCTGAGATCGCCGTGGTGATATTCACGCTCGACGAGGGCATCCGCGACGCGGCGCTCGCGACCGGAGTGGCGGCGTTCCTTCCGAAGGACACGCCGCTCGGAACGCTCCTCGCCGAGATCCGCCGCGTGGCCAGACCGGCGCCGCCCGCACTCGCTTCACGAGCGTCCGCCCGCATCGTCGTGACCGCGCGCGGTGCGTCGCGCGGCGCGTTCGTCGCTTTGGCGCGACGCAAGCGCGCGATCGCGGCGCTCGGCATCCTGATGGTCTCCTACGCCGGTGCGTTCCTCATCGTGGAGCCCGTGTTCGGGGCCGCGGCCGCGGTCCTATCCATCGTCCCGGTCGCGGTCGCCGGCGCGTTGTTCGGACCGGAGATCGGGGTGATCGCCGGGATCCTCGCGGTCATCGCGAACTTCGCGCTCTGGACCGGCACGGATCACGCGATCGGCGAGCCGGTGCTCCGTATCGGGGGCAACGGCCTCGGAGCGCTCACCCTCATGTGCATCGGCGCCGGCTTCGGCGCCATGCGCCTGCTCCGTGGTCGGTTCGACCCGCGGGGACGCAGGCTCGGTGCCCTCGCGGAGGTGGCGCTCGTCCTCGCGGCGGGACCGACGCCTGATGTCCTGGGGCTGCTCGCGGAAGGCGCGCTGGGGGTCGTGCCAGGCGATGCTGCGCTCCTCTATGCGGTCGTTCCAACGGGCGGTCTCGAGCTCGTCGCGGCGACCGGCGTGGCGCGGCGCTCTATTGGCCGGCGGGAGACCGACGGCACGCTCGTGCACGCGCAGACGCAGCGGCACGCGTCGATCTCCTGGGACGTGGCGACGGGACCCGTCGCGCGCGCGATCCCAGACGCCAAGGGCGCGATCATCGTGCCGATCCCCGGTGACCATGAAGCGGTCGCGGGGATCCTCGTGGTCGTGACCACGCGGCGTCGCGTTTACGGGGAAGCCCATGTCCAGGTGCTCTCCAGCTATGCCACCTTCATCGGTGCGGCGCTGAACACCCCAAGCGTCGCGTCGGAGAGGGGCGCGCTGGTCTCGCAGGCCGCCAGCCGCTAAGCGCCGAGGATCGCTCCGAGCCACACGATCAGTGCAAGACGCAAGATCCGCGCGGCGAACACGGCTACGAAGAACACGCGGTACGGCATGCCCATGGCTCCCGCCGCGAGGCCCGCAACATCGAACAGCGGGTTGAGCGGCACGGCCAGTCCGAACAGCACAAGTCCCGCAAGCCACTTTCGTTCGGCGAGGCGATGGACTCGCTTATAGATCGGATGCTCGGAGACGAGACCCTGCTCCGCGCGACCGACCAGGAACGCGACGGACTCACCAAGTACTGAACCGAGTGCCCCGAGAGCGACGACGATCGAGGGGCTATCCGCGGTGGCGCCGATGTGCGCGATGATCGGGATGTACGGGATCGGGATCGCGACGACCGCGTTCGCGACGAAGCACAACAGGAACGCGCCCACGTACGCGAACGAGGCGAACCCTCGGTAGTCGATTGGCGCGAGGAACACCGCGATGTTCAGGGCGACAAGGAGCGCAACGCCGGCGACCGCGATGATGACATGACGACGGTGTCTCGTCGCCGGCACCCGAGGTGCGGCGGCGACGATCGCCACCCTTCGCAGGCTCCCCACATCCACCGCCGCGCAATGTATGACGCCGCGCGCCCGCCGTCACTCACCCACTGCAGGTCTAGTCGCATCTGAAACGCCCGCCATAGACTCAGGCGCATGACCACGGCGCCGGCGCTTCCCGGCGGGTTCGAGCTCCCGCTCGAGCCGCGCTTACCGCGTCTTGGGTCGGTCGATGCCGTGGCGCTCGAGGAGCGCGCGGATGTCCTCTCGAAGCGCTCGATCAAGCGTGAGTCCAAGCTGTTCGCGCTCGAGCTCGCGATCCGCGTGATGGATCTCACGACGCTCGAGGGGGCCGACACGCCGGGGAAGGTCTCGGCGCTCTCGTCGAAGGGGATCCGTCCCGATCCCTCCGACCCGGGCATCCCGTCCGTGGCGGCGATCTGCGTCTACCCCAACCTGGTCCCGTACGCGCTGGAGCGCACGCGCGGCACCGACGTGAAGGTCGCCTCGGTCGCGACCGCGTTCCCATCGGGTCAGTCGCCCCTCCAGGTGAAGCTTGATGAGACGAAATGGGTCGTCGAGGCAGGCGCGCACGAGGTCGATATGGTGATCGACCGCGGCGCGTTCCTCTCGGGCCGCTACGCGCAGGTGTACGACGAGATCGTTCGCGTGAAGGAGATCTGCGCGGGGCGCGCACACCTCAAGGTCATCATCGAGACCGGAGAGCTCGGCACCTATGACAACGTGCGTCGCGCGTCGCTGCTCGCGATCGCGGGCGGCGCCGACTTCATCAAGACGTCGACCGGAAAAGCCGCGACGAACGCGACCCTCCCTGTCGCGCTCTGCATGCTCGAGGTCATCCGCGACGTCCATGAGGAGACAGGCCGAGTCGTCGGCCTGAAGGTCGCGGGCGGCATCCGCCAGTCCAAGCAGGCGGTGCAGTTCCTCGTCCAGGTGCACGAGACGCTGGGTCTGGCGTGGCTCACGCCCGATCGCTACCGCATCGGCGCCTCGACGCTCCTCAATGACGTGCTGATGCAGATCCGCAAAGAGCGGACCGGCCGCTACCAGAACCCGGATTACTTCACCGTTGACTGAGCGGAAGCAGAGCGCTCTGCGCCGCGCCGACAAGGCGCCGATCGCGACGGCCTGGGACTACGCCCCTGCGCCTGAGGCGCGCGACATCGTTCGCATCCAGGAGCGCTACGGGCTGTTCATCGGCGGAAAGTTCGTCGAGCCCCTGTCGGGTGAGCGCTACACCACGATCGATCCGGCGCGCGAGGAGCCCCTCGCGGAGGTCGCGCACGCGAACAAAGCCGATGTGGATCGTGCCGTGAAGGCCGCGCGCGGTGCGTTCGAGGGTACGTGGTCGAAGCTCCGTCCGAGCGAGCGCGCGAAATACCTGTTCCGGATCGCGCGGATCCTGCAGGAGCGCGCGCGCGAGTTCGCGGTCCTCGAGTCGCTCAATGGCGGCAAGCCGATCCGCGAGTCGCGCGACGTCGACGTGCCGCTCGCCGCCGCGCACTTCTTCTACTACGCCGGGTGGGCGGACAAGCTCGAGTACGCGTTCCCGAACCGGAAGCCGCGGCCGATCGGCGTCGCGGGTCAGATCATCCCGTGGAACTTCCCGCTGCTAATGCTCGCGTGGAAGATCGCGCCGGCGCTCGCGGCCGGGAACACCGTCGTGCTCAAGCCGGCGGAGACGACGCCGCTCACCGCGCTCCTGTTCTGTGACGTGCTGCGTCAAGCGGAGCTTCCGCCGGGCGTCGTGAACATCGTCACCGGCGATGGCCGCACCGGCGCGGAGCTCGTCGCCCACCCGGGCGTCGACAAGATCGCGTTCACTGGCTCGACCGAGGTGGGGAAGGCGATCCAGAGAACGCTCGCCGGGTCGGGCAAGCGCCTCACGCTCGAGCTCGGCGGCAAGGCGGCGAACATCATCTTCGACGACGCGCCGCTCGACCAGGCCGTCGAAGGGATCATCAACGGCATCTACTTCAATCAGGGCCACGTGTGCTGCGCCGGCTCGCGCCTCCTCGTGCAGGAGTCCATCTACGAGGCGACCATAGCGAAGCTCAAGCGGCGCATGCGCACGCTGCGCGTCGGTGACCCGCTCGACAAGAACACCGACGTCGGCGCGATCAACTCCAAGCAGCAGCTCGAGAAGATCACCTCCTTGGTGCAGTCCGGCGTCGACGAAGGCGCCGAGATCTATCAGCCGCCGTGCAAGCTGCCGGAGCGCGGCTACTGGTTCGTTCCGACGGTCTTCACCAATGTCGCGCAGTCGTACCGCATCGCGCAGGAGGAGATCTTCGGCCCGGTGCTGTCCGTGCTCACCTTCCGCACGCCCGACGAAGCGATCGAGAAGGCGAACAACACGCCCTACGGGCTGTCGGCCGGCGTGTGGACCGAGAAAGGCTCGCGCATTCTCGCGATGGCGCAGCGGCTTCGCGCCGGCGTCATCTGGGCGAACACCTTCAACCGCTTCGATCCCGCGTCGCCGTTCGGCGGGTACAAGGAGTCCGGCTTCGGACGCGAAGGTGGCCGGCACGGACTCGAGGCGTACGTCACGTTGGACGACGCATGACCCGGCTGCCCGTACAGAAGACCTACAAGCTGTTCATCGGCGGCGCGTTCCCGCGTTC
>JANNHF010000043.1:0-2849 GCA_031404235.1 Chloroflexota bacterium | reverse complement strand
GAGAGATTGGCGGCCACGCGGCTTCCTGGCCGCGCGACGTCGAGCGACCGGCGGTGCGTCTGCAGACCTCGGACGCGGGCGCGAAGGTCGCCGGGGAACACTCCGACCTCGTCGCCGACCGCGAGCGAACCGTCGATCAGCGTGCCGGTGACGACCGTGCCGAAGCCGGAAATGGTGAACGAGCGATCGACCGGGAGACGCGGGCGGCCGACATCGCGGCGCGCGGGCGCTTCCCCGAGGACGCGCTGCAGCGCCAGGAGCAGCTCGTCGAGCCCGCGGCGCGAGACCGACGAGACCTCGACGAGCGGCGCGTCCGAGAGCGCCGTACCGCGCAGCGCGGCGCGGACGTCGCTGACGGCGAGCGCCGCCCATTCGTCGTCCACGAGATCGCGCTTGGTCAGCGCG
Source organism: Chloroflexota bacterium (assembly GCA_031404235.1). Lineage (GTDB taxonomy): Bacteria > Chloroflexota > Limnocylindria > P2-11E > P2-11E > CF-39. The sequence continues at coordinate 2,444 of JANNHF010000043.1, read as the reverse complement.
ATCACGCCGCGGTCGATGCCGAGCAGCCCAAGGATCGCGAGGTGCTCGCGCGTCTGGGGCATGACGCCCTCGTCGGCCGCGACGACCAGGAGGACCGCATCGATGCTGCCGATCCCCGCGAGCATGTTCCGGATGAAATCCTGGTGACCTGGCACGTCCACGAATCCGATGTCTCCGCCGCCGGGTCCCGTCACCCACGCGAAACCGAGATCGATGGTCATGCCGCGCTCCCGCTCCTCGCGCAGCCGGTCGGGGTCCATGCCCGTCAGCGCGGTGAGAAGGGTCGACTTGCCGTGATCGACGTGGCCCGCGGTCCCGACGACCCGGATCGCGGCCGCCTCGCCCGTCACGGGGTCGGAGCTGCGTCCGGCACGGCGCACATGCCGAAGAGCAGCGGCACGACGACGAACGCGAGGACGAGCATGAACGCGATCCAGAGACCGAACACGATGCCGGTCGCGACCGGTGGGAGCGGCGAGCGTTCCTTCTTGTCGGCTAACGGCGGACGGCGATGCATTCGATCTCGACGCGCGCTCCGCGCGGCAGCGCGGTCGTGCCGACGGTCGATCGCGCCGGCCGGTGCTGACCGAACCTCTGCGCGTACACCTCGTTCATCGCCCCGAACTCGGCGAAGTCCGCGAGGAAGACCGTGCATTTCACGACCCTGTCGAGACCGCTGCCGGCGGCTTCGAGCACCGCCGCAAGGTTGTCGAGGACCCGCGCGGTCTGAAGCTTGATGTCGCCGCCAACGAGCTCGCCGGTGCCAGGGTCCAGTGCGACCTGACCCGCGGTGAAGATCAGATCGCCGGTCGCGATCGCCTGGCTGTAGGGCCCGATCGCCTTTGGTGCTTTGTCGGTGGACACGGTGCGCAGATCCATTCGCTATCTCTCCTTCACGAGCGCGGCGGTGACCGCCCGCACGAGCATCTCATCATCCTCGGGTGCGACGCTTCGCAGGTCGAGCGCCGCTCGGCCGTCGACCACGCGCGCGATGACCGGTGGCTCCGCGGTCCGCAGTCGCGCCGCGGTCTCGTTCGCGCGGCCATGGCGCGCCGCGATCGCGATCGCACGCGAAGGCTGCGTCTCTTCAGGGAGCGAGCCGCCGCCGACGGTCGACCGCGTTTCGATGACCTCGCTCTCGACGCCGCCCGTCGCGAGCCGCGCCGCGAGCGAGCGGGCGCGCTTGGCGAGGGCGGCCGGCGTCGCCGCGATCATCCGCCACACCGGCAGCTCGCTCTCCGCGCGGCCATCGCGGTACAGCTCGAGCGTTGCGACGAGCGCCGCGATCGTGAGCTTGTCGGGACGCATCGCGCGCATCAGGGGATGCCCCCGCAGGGCGGCGATCGCGGCCGACCGTCCGACGGCAAGACCGGCCTGCGGACCGCCGAGAAGCTTGTCGCCGCTGAAGGTGACGACGTCCGCCCCCGCGGCGACGGCCTCCGCGACCGTCTCCTCGCGCGCTAGGCCGAAGCGCGACGTGTCGATGAGCGTGCCGCTGCCGAGATCGTGGATGAACGCGATGCCGCGCTCGTGCGCGAGCGATCCCAGCGACCGGTCTTCGGGACGGGCGACGAAGCCGATGACCTTGAAGTTGCTGGCGTGCACGCGCAGGATCGCGCCGGTCCGCTCGGTGATCGCCGCGGCGTAGTCCCGTACGTAGGTGCGATTCGTCGTGCCGACCTCCACGAGCTTCGCGCCCGAGCGCCGCAGGACGTCCGGGATGCGGAAGCCGCCTCCGATCTCTACCAGCTCCCCGCGCGCGACGATGACCTCTTTGCGGGACGCGAGTGCGGCGAGGGCGAGCAGCACGGCGGCCGCGTTGTTGTTCACGACGACGCCGTCCTCCGCGCCGGTGAGCTCCGCGAGCAGACGCGAAGCGTGACCGTGCCGTTCGCCGCGGCGACCAGTCTCGAGGTCGTACTCGACGCTCACCGAACCGGCCGCCTCCGCTATCGCCGCGATTGCGGCGGGCGCGAGCGGCGCCCGACCGAGATTGGTCTGCAGCACAACGCCGGTCGCGTTCAGCACGCGGCGAAGGGAGCGCCGGTCGCGGTCCCCCAGCCGGCGACGAGCGGCATCGGCGGCCGCCGGCTCGTCGAGGGTCGCGCCGGCAGCGCGCGCCTCCGCGAGGACGTCACGCACCGCACGAACGAATCGATCGCGCGGCGGATCCACGTCGCCGGCCGCGCGCACGACGGCGTCGACCGATGGGAGTCGGCGGCGCGCGTCCGTCGTCAACGCCCGAGCACCGTGAGCGCGCCGGGTCGCATCCGCACCGTCAGCGAACGGGCGCGCGCCGGCTCTCCGTCGGCTTGCGTGGGCAGCTCGCGCTCGAACTCGACGTCGAGCGAGCGAGCCCGAAAAGCGAGCACGTCGCGCCCATTCACGTGCGTCCCCCGATAGAGCTTCGCGAGCGCGACCAGCGATGCCCACCGGCCAAGGTC
>JANNHF010000042.1:0-9083 GCA_031404235.1 Chloroflexota bacterium | reverse complement strand
CTTTGCGGATTCGGCGCGGGCCCGGTTGAGAGGTCCGGCTAGTACGCGTTCCTCGGCGGACGCTTCTGCTCGAAGCAGTCGGAGCAGTACACCGGCTTATCGCCCCGCGGCTGGAATGGCACACGCGCTTCCTTGCCGCAGTTGCTGCAGGTCGCGCTGAACATCTCGCGGGCGCCGCCGCCGCCGTATCCACCACCACCGCCGCCGCCACCACCACCACCACCCGCGCGACGCGCGGCGCGGTCCGCCGGACAACGGCTCGGTGGGTTCTGCAGTCCGCGCGACGCGTAGAACTCCTGCTCACCGGCCGTCCAGATGAATTCCTGGTTGCAGTCCCGGCAGGTCAAGGTCTTGTCTTGAAAGCTCACGTGATTCGTCCTCCCCTTATGAAGACCGTCAGTGTAGGGACTTTGTGCAACCTGCCCGACTCGCGGGCGCCGCGGTTGACGCGGATGTGCGCTCGTCGCTACGGTCAGCGGCAGATGGCTCAGCGGATCTCCATGTCCATGCCGATGGCCCCCATGGCGGGGCCTGCTACGCGTTTGGGAGGCTGAGCCGACCCGTTTCCGCGTTCTGTCGGCACTTCGAAGCCTCCCGTTTCGGGAGGCTTTTTTTGATTCTGAGAGGAGAACGGACATGACGACGACGCTTCGGGAGATCACCGCACTACGCGGGTTCCGCTGTCGCGCGTGCGCGGCGCTGCAGCCGGCCGACGAGCGCTATGTATGTGGCCAATGCCTCGGGCCGATCGAGCCCGAGTACGACCTCGACGTCTTCGACACGGAGACGCTTCGGGCCGACATCGAACGAGGACCGGCCTCGCTCTGGCGCTACGCACCGCTGTTGCCGGTGTGCGCGCCCGTGACGCACTGGCCGGTGGGCTGGACGCCGCTGACCCTGGCACGCCGCCTTGGTGCCGCGCTCGGGATCGAGCGCCTCTACCTGAAGGACGACACGCGCAACCCCACGCTGTCGTTCAAGGACCGGCCGGTGGCGGTCGCGCTCGCGCGCGCACTCGAGCTCGGACTCGACACGATCGCGTGCGCCTCGACAGGCAATCTCGCTGGCGCGGTGGCCGCGGCCGCGGCGCGCAATGGCCTTCGCGCATTCGTGTTCGTGCCGGCCGACATCGAGTCTGGAAAGATCGCGAGCGCGGCTGCGTACGGCGCGACGGTGGTCCGCGTGCGCGGGTCCTATGACGCCGTGAACCGTCTCTGTGGCCGGCTTGCCGACGAGTACGGCTGGGGCTTCGTGAACTTCACTCTTCGCCCGTATTACGCGGAGGGAAGCAAGACCGTCCTCTTCGAATGCGCCGAGCAGCTCGGCTGGACGCTCCCGCATCACATCGTCGTTCCAGTGGGATCGGGCGCGCTCCTCACGCGCCAGGCCACCGCGGCGAATCAGCTTCGCGCGACCGGGCTCGTTCCGGAATCGCATTTCCACATCCACGCCGCGCAGCCCGTTGGATGCGCGCCCGTGTCCGACGCCGTGCTCGACAACTGGCGGCCGGTGGAGCCGGTGCGGCGGCCCGCGACGCTCGCGAAGTCGCTCGCGATCGGAGCGCCGGCGGACGGCGATGGCTCGGTGAAGATCATCCGTGACACGCGGGGAAGCGCGGCGTCGGTGAGCGACGACGAGATCCGCACCGCGGCGACTCTGCTTGCGACGACCGAGGGTCTGCTCGTCGAGCCCGCCGGCGGGGTCGTGGTCGCGACCGCGAAGCAGCTCGCGTCGCGCGGCGTCTTCCATCCCGGCGAGACCGTCGTCCTGTACCTCACCGGGAACGGATACAAGGGTGGACCGGAAGAGACCGCGCTCGGTCCCGAGATCGACGCCGACGCGGACGCGTTCCGTCTCGCGTACGAGCGAGTGCTCGCGTGAGCGTGACCGTGCGCCTCGCCACACCACTGCGCTCGGCGGTCGGCGGTGAGCGGACGATCGAGGTCGATGCGACCGACCTCGGGTCGCTCCAACGCGAGATCGCCGCTCGTTATCCGGAGCTGGGCGCCCGTATCCTTCGGGACGGCGCCTTCGGTCGCTTCGTGACCGTGTTCGTCGACGGGGAAGACGTTCGCTTCCTAGAACAGAACGCCGATCTGAGTACGGCCAAGGTCGTGGAGATCCTGCCGGCCATGTCTGGAGGTTGATCGGAGCGCCCGGATCGAGGATCGAGCCGCCTCAACCAGGTCAGCGAGCGCGACGCCAACAAGTACGTCATGGGCGTCGAGCCGCGCTTTCAGAAGCCGGAACGCGCCGTGAAGCGCCGCATTCTCGAGCTGCTCGATCTTCCCAAGGATGGTGAGTGGACGCATCACACGTTCGATCTCGTGCTGACGCCGCCGAACGCCGAGGAGCTAACAGTCGCGAACGCTGAGCGCTACATCAACGAACTGCTCCTCATCGAGGTCAAGGCAACGAGAAAGGCGATCCGCAGCAACGCGCTGAATGGGTTCTTCTTCGGAACGACGGCACGGCAATACGAGCTCGCGCGAGCCGCGAAGGGCCGCTACCTATACGCCTTCGTCGTCTTGAATGACGACAACGAATACGGCCACCCGTTCTATGTCCTCGTCACACCCGAGCGCGTCGACGAGCGCACCCAGTCGAAACGGCTCCAGTACCAAGTGCAGTTCAAGCGTGACGCCGTGGCTTCGCCCGAGGAGCAGCCGAGCCGGATCCCGATGGAGCTCCTGACGCAGGTGCGCGCCGAACCCGAGGGAGCGATCCCAGCCGCGTCCGTAGGCGTAACTGTTCCCGGATCGTGGAAAAGGCGACCGCGGGAGTCGACTGATACGTGCCGCATCCCCAAAAACATTGACCAGGTGTGCGTAACGCACTAGCCTCAGCCGCTCATGACCCAGCCGCTCATCGTCATCGTCCCGGTCGACCTTCTCGTTCTTGAGAAGGCGCACCAGACATTGGGAGGCGGACGGACCTAGCAGCGCAGACCAAGCGAAGACCCGAAAGCCTCCCAAAAAGGGAGGCTTTTCTGTTTAGGGGGCACATACGAGCGACGCGCGGTATCTGGCGATCGCGTTCGCAAGCCGCCACTCCGGAGCGGCGGCGAAGCTGCGCGCCGCCGTCGCCGCGGCCGTTCCCGAGGAGGCGCGCGTCGTTCGCACTGCGAGCGGCTTCGTCACGGCTGTCATCGCGGCGGCCACGCCGGTCGACGCGCGCAGCGACGGGGCGCGGCGGCGCGCGCGGGGGGCCGCCGACGTGGCTGACAACGAGCTATCGGCCGGCGTCGCCGGCCCGAAGCCGGGCTCGTCCGGTGCGCACTTCGCGCTCGTTCAGGCGGAGCAGGCTCTGGCGCTCGGTCGCACGACCGACGGCGAAGGTCGGACGACCCACTTCGACGACCTGGGCCCCTACTGCTTCGTCCTCGGTCAGCCTGCGAGCGAGATCCGCGCCTTCTCCGAGCGGATCCTCGGACCGCTCGGCGCCGACGAGCGCAATGCCGATCTCGTCCAGACGCTCGACGCGTACCTCCGTCTTCAGGGGAGCGTGAACGGCGTCGCTCGCGAGCTGTACCTGCACCGCAATACCGTGCGCCATCGCCTGCGCCGGATCGCAAAGCTCACTGGCGCCGATCTCACCAACGCGGATTCGCTCCTCGCGCTGCGGCTCGCGATCCTCGGTCGTCAGGCGCTGGTACGGCTGGCCTCGTGATGGATCCGATAGTGCGCGGTGCACAACGCACCCACTCGGGGGTTGACCGTCGCACGCTCTGGCCCGAACACTGGTCGTACATGGAATTCGCCCGCTTCATCCTTTCGCTCATTGGCATCGTCCTCGTCGAGAGGGCGTACGTCCGTTCGGGAGGGTAGCGGCTCACCACTCGCAAACAAGACCAAGCGCAAGGCCTCCCGAAAAAGGGAGGCCTTTTCATTTCGGTGAAGAAAGGGGAGACGACCATGGCGGTGACCGTCGAGCGCAAGGCACGCGAACACGCGACCCCGTGGCTCGAGACGAGCGGGAATCAGGTGCTCATCGACGTCCTCCGGTCCTGGGGCGTCACCTTCTTCGCCGGCGTGAACGGCGGCGGGGTCGTGCACGTCGCCAAGCACCTCGAGCCGTACACCGATCTCGCGCATTCACGCGACGGCGTCTCCCGGATGCTCACGATGGGTGAGTACGTCGCCGGCTTCGCTCCCCTTGGCCACTGGTACGCGACGGGGCGTGTCGCCGGCTGCGTTACCACGACCGGCGCTGCGACGAAGCTCGGCGGCAGCGGGATGACCGATGCGAAGCTCCACAACATCCCGGCCATCTACCTCATCGCGCTGAACTCCACGATGTCGATCGGAAACGCGCCGCTACAGGACGTCTCCGAGCACGGCATGAACGTCGTCCCGCAGCTCGAGGCCGAGCTGGGCGAGGGTTGCGTCGTCATCGATAGCGTGCATTCGCTCGAGGACGGCCTGCGTCAGGCGCAGCGCGTGCTGAAGCGCTCGAAGCCGGTCGCGATCGCGTTCCACCCGGACGTGCTCTCGCGTCCGGCGGATGCGTCGGTCCCCTGGACCTCGAAGCCGCGAACGTTCGCGGCGCGCGATGTCTCCGACTTCCTCGAGGAATTCCCGCGCGTCGCGAAGGGCAAGCGCGTGATCGTGTACGTCGGCGGCGAGGCCGCGTTCGCTCCGGGCATTCGCGAGCTCACGACGCGGCTTTCCGAAGTGCTTCACGCCCCAACGGTGTGGTCGGTGAACGGGGCGAACGCCGTCTCGCCGACGAATCGCTATGGGTTCGGCTACATCTCCTTCGGCGGCAACGACGTCGCGATGGACCTCTGGAAGGGCGTGACGCAGGACGACGTCGTCATCACGCTCGGCTTCGACGCCGGCGAGTACTCGCTGAACCTCGGGAAGATCAACGCGGGTCATGTCTGGCACTTCACCGATCTGCGCGACGCCTACGGCCACAAGCAGGGCGAGTTCCGTCACCGCGTTGCGAGCGAGTATCGCCTCGTGCGCGGGGACATCGGTTTCGTCCTGGAAGAGATCCTTCGGCGCCTGCCATCCGCGATGGGCGCCCGGCCCGAGGTCGTCCCCGCGCCGGAGTCGCTCAACCGCCGCGAGATCTCACGCGAGACGCGGTCCGGCACGGTCGACGCGATGGACTTCTATGGCCGGCTGCATGCAGCGTGGCGTCCGAACTCGATCGGCTTCGACGACGTATGCACCGCGTACAAGGACCGGCAGTACGTCGCTCAGCGGCCGAGCGAGAACATCCGCTTCTTCACGACGCACGACGGCTCCGCGATGGGCGGAGCGTTCGGGCTCGGAGTCGGTGCGAAGGCCGGCGATCCGTCGCTCAACACCTTCGTCTTCACCGGCGACGGCTGCTGGCGTCTCTTCGGCGGCGCGCTCGCCGACGCGGCCAACATGGACCTGCGCGTCTTCGTGGTCAACAACGGCGTGTATGGGATCGTCGACAAGGGACTCGAGGTGATCATCCCGGACGTCCCGAAGCGCCAGTACCACTCGAAGCTGCCGCAGATCGATTTCGTGAAGGCCGCCGAGGCGCACGGCTGGGATGGCGTTCGCGTGTCGCCCGACCTGTCGAACCTCAGCGACATCATCGACGCCTGCTATGAGCAGAAGGGCCGCTCGATGCTGATCGAGGTGCCGATCGACGCCGATCAGATGCTCGGACTCAACCCGCGCCTGGGCAACCTCACGACGAAGACCTATCTCTAAGGGAGGGACGACGATGGCCACCGTGTACTACGACAAGGACGCCGACCCCAGGGCACTGCGTGGCAAGACCATCGCCGTCATCGGCTATGGCAGCCAGGGCCACGCGCACGCGCAGAACCTCCGCGACAGCGGGTACGACGTCGTCGTCGGCCTGCAGGCAGGCAGCAAGTCCTGGGCGAAGGCGGAGCAGGACGGCTTCAGCGTCCGCGAGACCGCCGACGCCGCGCGCAACGCCGAGGTCGTAGCGCTCCTCGTGCCCGACCAGCACCACCGCGAGGCGTACGAGAAGATCGCGCCGTTCATGGGCAAGGGCCGGACGCTCCTCGTCGCGCACGCGTTCTCGGTGCACTTCGGCGAAGTGAAGCCGCATCCCGAGGCGGACGTGGTGATGATCGCGCCGAAGGCGCCGGGCCATCGCATGCGCGAGGTCTTCAAAGAAGGCAAGGGCGTTCCGGCGTTGCTGGCCGTGTACCAGGACGTTTCGGGCAAGGCCGAGCAGACCGCGCTCGCGTACGCGCAGGGCGTAGGGGCGACACGCGCCGGCGTCATCACGACGACGTTCGCAGAAGAGGTCGAGACCGACTGGTTCGGCGAGCAGGTCATCCTCTGCGGCGGCATCAGCGAGCTGATGAAGGCGAGCTTCGACACTCTCGTCGATGCGGGCTATCAGCCCGAGGTCGCGTACTTCGAGTGCGTCAACGAGATGAAGCTCATCGTGGACCTCATCTACGAGGGTGGTCTCTCGTACATGCGCTACTCGGTGTCGGACACCGCCGAGTACGGCGACTATGTCGTCGGGCCGCGGATCATCGACCAGCGCGTGCGGGCCGAGATGAGGAAGGTGCTGGGGGAGATCCGCGACGGTACCCACGCGAAGAAGTGGATCGCGGAATATCGGAGCGGCGCGCCGAACCTGTACGCGCAGCGCGCCAAGGAGCAGGAGCAGCCGCTCGAGCAGGTGGGACGGCGGCTGCGCGAAATGATGCCGTGGCTCCCCAAACGCGAAGTGCCGACGCGGAGCGCCGCGCGTCCAGAGCCCGCACGACGGCCGGAGCCCGTCGGCGCCGCGGATTAAAGAGGAGGACGAGATGCGACAGGTCGAGATCTTCGACACGACCCTGCGCGATGGTGAGCAGGCGCCGGGTGCGGCACTTACCGCCGCAGCGAAGCTCGAGGTCGCACGCGCCCTTGCGGACCTTGGGGTGGACGTCATCGAAGCGGGCTTCCCCGCGGCTTCCGACGGCGAGGCCGCCGCGGTCCGACAGATCGCACAAGATGTCACCGGCGTCACGATGGCGGCACTCGCTCGCGCGAACGACGCTGACGTCGACGCCGCGGCGAAGGCACTCGCGCCGGCGCAGCGCAAGCGCATCCACGTGTTCATCGGGACGTCCGACATCCATCTCGAGCGCAAGCTCCGCATAACGCCGCACGAGTGCCTGCTGCGTGTCGAACGCGCCGTCCGTCGTGCGATGGAGCACGCCGACGAGATCGAGTTCTCCGCCGAGGACGCGACGCGGACTGATATCCACTTCCTGGGCACCGTCTATCAGGTCGCGGCTGCCGCGGGCGCGCGGATCATGAACATCCCCGACACGGTCGGCTACGCGCAGCCGGACGAGTTCGCCCGCACCGTGCTCGCGATCCGCGGCGCGCTGACCGCATACAACGGCGGCATCCGCGTGTCGGTCCATTGCCACAACGACCTCGGGCTCGCGGTCGCGAACACGCTCGCCGCGATCGAGGTCGGCGCGTCGCAGGCCCATGTCACGATGAATGGCATCGGCGAGCGTGGCGGCAACGCGTCGCTCGAGGAGACGGTCATGGCGCTCCGTTGCCGTTCCGACTGGTACGGCGCGGACACGCGCGTGAAGACCGAGCGGATCGTTCCGACGAGCCGCCTGGTCTCGGAGCGCACCGGCATCCCGGTGCAGCCGAACAAGGCCGTCGTCGGTGCGAACGCGTTCGCGCACACCTCGGGGATCCACCAGGACGGCGTGATCAAGGATCCGCGGACCTACGAGATCATGACCCCGGAGTCGGTGGGCTGGGAGTCGCGACGGATCGTCGTGTCGAAGCTGTCCGGACGCGCCGGTCTCGCGGCGCGGCTCGCGGAGCTCGGCGTCCCGCTGCACGGCGAGGAGCTCGACAACGCGTACCGCCTCGCGATGCGCCGCGCGGACGAAGTGCACGAGCTCGACGAGCGCGATCTCATCACGATCTCGGCGGAAGCACGCCGCCGTGCCGTGCCGATCGCGCCGGCTCCGTTGCCAGCGGCCTAAGACCGGGAGACGCTGCGTTTCGGTAACACCAAGCAAGCGCTCCAGAACAGAGGCACCACGGCAGTCGTCTTACAGGCATGAGCGCAAACGTGAACGCACCGCAGCCACCGGCCGACCGGCGCGGCGCGACCGCGCTGGTCGGTTTGGCGGTCGTCGTCGGACTGCTGGTGCTCGTCGCGATCTTCACGCAGCGCGGCGGTCAGCAGGCCGCATCGCCGACCGTGACCGCGCCGGCCAGTGCAGCTGCTTCAGCGACGACTACCGCGACGAGCTCACCGACCGCGACCGCATCCGCTGCCACGACCGCGACGGGGAGCACCGCTCCCGCGACGACCACGTATCAGAGCCCACTCGGATATTCCGTGCAGCTCCCCGTTGGCTGGCGGCGATCGGATCTGCAGTCACGCACGACCCCGTGGCCCCCAGGCCAGGGCGACCCCGACTTCCTCGGAGCGGAGCTCTACACCCGACTCACCCCGGCCGACGAAACGGAAGCGATCAGGCGGACCGACACCGGTGTGGGTCCGGCGCTCCAATACACGGCGAGCGTGAGCCTTCTCCGGAACGGCCGGAGTCTCAGCGCGATGGCGTACGCGGACCGGGAGAAAGGCGCGCTCGGCCTGAACGTCGTTTCGGTGGAGCCGGCCACCGTCGACGGCCGCCCGGGTGCGAAGACGACCCTCAAGTTCACGACGAGCGACCCTACGAGCTTCTACACGCTCTATGTGCCCGATGGCGAGCGAATGTGGGTCGTTCGCTACTTCACGGCGCCGCCCGGGACGGCGATACCAGCTGGGGCGACCGAGGCAGCTGTCCGCGGCATCGTCGAGTCCTTCCGCTTCGCGCGCTAACTCCACCCCCTTGCGCGGGTCACGGTCGTTTGTTCTCCGCTCTCGCGCGGCGCACTCTATTCACTGAGCTTGATGTGACAACGGACCCACGCTCTCGCAGCCGCGTCATGATCGACGGGCCGGACCGCGCGCCGGCGCGTTCGATGATGCGCGCCGTCGGCTACACGGACGAGGACTTCAAACGGCCGCTCATTGGCGTCGCGCACTCGTGGATCGAGATCATGCCCTGCAACATCAACCAGCGGGAGCTTGCC
>JANNHF010000041.1:0-5629 GCA_031404235.1 Chloroflexota bacterium | reverse complement strand
GAAGTCGCGTTTGCGCTGGTATTCCTCGAGGCTCACGCTTACTGCTCCAGCCAATTCTCGGGGAGGTGCCATGGTGCCGTCGGAGTTCGCCTCGCTCGTTACTTCTTTCCTGAAGGAGGAGTACGAGGACTCCCCGACCCTGGCGTCAAGCCTCGGCCTCACCGAGTACGACGAGCGCCTTGACGACACCAGCGCGGCGGCCTACGAGCGGCGCCGCGAGTCCGACCTCCAGTGGCTGCGGAAGTTCCGCGCTGTCGCGGATGACGGGCTGGCGCCGGCCGAGCGCATCGACCGGGATCTCCTCGCGTCCGTCCTGCGCGGTCGCGAGCTTTACCAGCCGCTGGAGATGTGGAAGCGCCAACCGAACTATTACCTGAACCCCGGACTGAACGGAGTGTTCTCGCTGTTCCTCCATCGCCTGCGTCCCGAGCGCGAGCTCGCCGACGCGGCGGTGCAGCGGCTCGAGGGCGTGCCGACGAACATCAAGGACGGCGTCGCGAACCTCGACTTCTCGCGCACGCCGCGCGTCTATGCCGAGCGCGCGATCGGCCAGGCGAAGGCCGCCGCGCGCTACGCGCGCGAGCTGGTGCCGGCGGAGGTGAAGAATGCCTCGTCGAAGCAGCGTCTGACCGAAGCGGGCGCGACGGCCGCGAAAGCCTTCGACGAGTTCGCGTCGCATCTCGAGTCAAACAAGGAGCGGGCGACCGGCGAGTGGGCCATCGGCGAGGAGCTGTACAGCACGCTGCTGCGCGAGAAGGAGCTCCTGCCCTTCGGCGCGGCCGAGCTGCGCGAGCGCGGTCGCGAGCAGCACGAGCTCCTCTCCACCGAGGCGAACCGGATCGCGACGGAGATCGACGGCTCGGGCGACTGGGCCAAGACGTGCGACCGGCTCAACAAGATCCACGCGCCGACGCCCGACGCGATGCGCGACGAGTACGCGGACTGGACCGAACGCGCGCGCTCGTTCCTCCGTGACACGGGACTCGTGACGCTGCCGCCGGGCGAGAAGTGCAGCGTCGAGCCCTCCCCGCCCTTCCAGCGACCGGTGCTCGCGGTCGCTTCGTACCAGCGCCCGCCGGCCTTCCGCGACACGCTCCACGGACACTTCTTCGTCCCCTACCCACCGGACGACACCCCTCCCGAGGAGGTGCAGAAGCGCCTGGAGGGGAACTGCAGCGCCGGCATCCCGACGACGGCGGTTCACGAGGCGTATCCCGGTCATCACTGGCACCTCGTCATGGCGAAGGCGAACCCGTCGCACGCGCGGCGGATCTTCGGCACGGCGTACTTCAGCGAGGGCTGGGCGCTCTACGCGGAGCGCGTCATGCGCGAGCAGGGCTTCTTCACCGATCCGAAGCACCTCCTCTATCAATACGAGGCCACGATCTTCCGCGCCGCACGCATCGTCGTCGACACGAGCCTGCACATGGGTGAGATGACCTTCGACGAAGCGGTGCGCTTCATGGTGGAGAAGGGGAACCTCACCGAGCCCAACGCGCGCGCCGAGGTCGGCCGCTATTGCAGCTGGCCGACGCAGGCGTCCAGCTACCTGACGGGGATGCTGGAGATCATCGACATCCGCACGCGCTGGCTCGCGAGACGCGGAAAGTCAGACCGTCCGGCACTCCGCGCGTTCCACGACGCGATCACGTCGGCCGGCATGCTGCCCACGTCGCTCGCCGAGAAGGCGATCGCGACATAAGCGCGCGCGCGCTGGTAATACATTCGCGCTAGTGCAACCACCAAGCGCGTTCGATGCCCCGCTCTACGGTCTGACCGTGATGCTGGGCGTCGCGCTCATCGTGCTCGCGCGGTGGGCCGCCCGCCGGCGCGGCACGCGGTGGGAATCCCTGGTCGCACTGCGCGTCGGCGATGTGCTGTTCACCGAGGTCCTGGGTGCGTTCCTGGTCGGATTCGCGATCGGCGCGCTCATCGCGCCGCAGCTCGACAGCGGCGGGTTAGGGGGTCAGGGTGGCGGGCCACCCGGTCCGGGCCGCGGCCCGGGCGGCCGCTTCGGCGGCGCGTTCAGTGGCAACCGACTGCCTCTCATTTTCGGTCTCGTGCTCGCCGCGATCACCGCCGTCGTGCGCATCGACTGGACGGACCACCTGCTGCGCGGGCCGGCCAGGGGCAACACCCTGTCGACCTACATCGGATGGGACGCGCGCGTGGTCGCGCCGATCACGGCCGGTGGTTACGGCGAGATCGCCCTGCCTGACGGATCCGGCAACGTGATGGCCATCGTCGCGACCGCTGATACGGACATCGCTCTGGGGACGCAGGTGCGCGTCACCGGTACGCGAGATCTCAACCTCGTCGTCTCGCCCATCGCCTCACCCTGATCGACCCTTCCCTGCTGGCGCCGAACTGCACGGTCCGCTCCGCTCGAGAGATGCGACCGCGCCGACTTCACACGGTCCGCTACGCTTCGCGCGGCAAGCCGCGCGCGAAAGAGAGATCACGGGGGTGGCGAGACATGCCTCGTTCGATCTGGCGAGGGGTCATGAGCTTCGGGATGGTCGCCATCCCGGTACGCCTCTATCTGGCGACGGAGAGCACGAGCAAGGTCTCGTTCAATCTCCTGTGTCCCGAGCACAAAGCGCGGATCAAGAACAAGCGCTGGTGCCCCGAAGGCGATCACGAGATCGCGTGGGGTGACGTCGTGAAGGGCTACGAGTACGAGAAGGGCAGCTACGTGGAGCTCGACGACTCGGATCTCGACAAGCTTCCGCTGCACAGCAGCAAGGCGATCGACATCGCCGGCTTCATCGAGGACAGAGAGCTCCCGGGCGAGCTCTACTACCAGTCCGCGTACTACCTCGAGCCCGAGAAGTCGGCAGCCAAGCCATACGCCCTGCTGAAGAAGACGCTCGAGAGGACCGGGCGGGTCGCGATAGCGAAGTTCGCGCTCCGCGACCGTGAACGACTCGTGTCGGTGCGCTCGCACGACGGCACGCTGGTCATGAACACGCTGCATTGGCCGGACGAGATCCGCTCCACCGAGGATCTCGAGCTGCCTGAAGACGTGAAGGTGAGCGCGGCCGAGGTGAAGATGGCGGAGAACCTCGTGGGCATGATGGCCATGAAGTTCGAGCCTGATGAATTCAAGGACGAGTACAAGAAGGCGCTCATGGAAGTGGTCGAGGCCAAGGTCGAGAAGCGTCAGGTCATCGAGGCGCCCGAGCCGGAGGCCGAAACGACGGTCGTGGACCTCATGACCGCGCTCAAAGCGTCCGTCGAGAAAGCCAAGCAGGGCGAGGCCGCCCGCGGTCGCGAGAGCCGCGGTGGTCACGAGTCGCTCGTGAGCCGGAAGAAGACGACCGCGCGCGAGAAGAGCGCGCGGAAGAAGGCCTCCTAAGCAAGATCCGCTCGATATGCTCGCTGCATGACCCTCTTGACATAGGAGCATCGAGTGCGTCGTGACACGCGCTCGCCGGGCGGCGAGCAGCCCACCCTTCTCGAGATCGGCGACTCGCAGGCCGCGTTCCCGCGCGACCTCGCACCAATGCGTCCGCGCCTCGCGGCCAGCGCTTTCAACTCGCCCGATCACCTCTTCGAGCTGAAGTGGGACGGGATCCGCTCCCTGGCGTCCATGGACCGCGGACATCTCCGCCTCGCCGACCGCAGCGGCGGCGACCTGCTGCCCCTCGTGCCCGAGCTCGCTGACCTCGCGGTCCCCGAGGGTGCTGTGCTCGACGGAGAGATCGTGGTGTGCGACTCGCGGGGACGCCCGAGCTATGACCTGCTGACGGGGCGGCTCGGCCCGAAGGCCGCCAAACGCGGGCGCGGGCCCGTCTTCGTCGCGTTCGACCTGTTGTATGAGGAGCGCCGGCCGCTGCTGGGCCGGCCGCTCGAAGAGCGTCGGCGCCGCCTCGCGGCCCTCGGGATCCGGAGCCGCTCGCTCGCGATCCCCGAGCACCTGGCCGAGGACGGCGAGCCGTTCCTCGATGTCGTCGCCGAGTACGGCCTGGAGGGCATCGTGGCCAAACGACGCGATAGCCCCTACATCCCGGGCACGCGCAGCGGGGACTGGCTCAAATGCCACGTGACGCCACGCGCCGACGTCGTTCTGGGCGGACTGGTCGAGGACGAGCGGCGCGGCGCGATCCGCGCGCTGTGCGGGATGTACGCGGGCGACGTGCTCGCGTTCGTCGGCGAGGCCTACGTGCCGCCGTATCTCGGCCGCTGGCTCGATGAAGCGACGCGCGACTTCAGCGCCGACGCGTCGCCCTTCGCCACGCCACTTCCGTTGCGCACCGGCATGCGCTGGCTGCGTCCGCGCATCGTCGCGATTGTCGAGCACGCCGGCGAGATCGGTGAGCTGCGAGACGCGCGCTTTCGCGCGCTGCGGTTCGACGGGCGGCTCGACGACTGCCGCGTCGAAGAGCCGATCGAGATGGAATCCGCACCCGCGCGCGCAGGGAGCGAGCGTCCTCGTCTCATCGTGCTGCATTCATTGCCATTCGGACCCGAGTGACTACGTCCGGTACCATTAGAAAAACCCCGGAGGTCACTTGAGGGTGCCGAAGTTCGTGTTCGTGACGGGCGGGGTCACCTCCTCCCTCGGTAAGGGCATCACCGCGGCCTCACTTGGGCGGATCCTTGCCGCGCGCGGCCTCACCGTAGCGTCGCTGAAGATGGATCCGTACCTCAACGTCGACCCCGGAACGATGTCGCCGTACCAGCACGGCGAGGTGTTCGTCACCGAAGACGGGGCCGAGAGCGACCTGGACCTTGGACACTACGAGCGTTTCATCGACCGCAACGTCACACGCGCGTCGAATCTCACGACCGGGCAGATCTACAACGCCGTGATCGCGAAAGAGCGTCGCGGTGACTATCTCGGCGCCACCGTGCAGGTGATCCCGCACGTGACCAACGAGATCAAGGAGCGCATCCACCGCGTCGCGCGCGAGCAGCAGGCGGAGCTCGTGGTCGTCGAGGTCGGCGGGACCGTCGGAGACATCGAGTCGCTCCCCTACCTCGAGGCGATCCGCCAGTTCCGCAACGACGTGGGACGCCAGAACGTGATGTACATCCACCTCACGCTGCTGCCGCGTGTCGCAACGGGCGAGCTGAAGACGAAACCGACGCAGCACTCAGTGAAGGAGCTGCGGTCCATCGGCATCCAGCCCGACGTCCTCATCGCGCGGGCGGACGAGACCATCGATGAAGACCTGCGCGAGAAGATCGCGCTCTTCTGTGACGTCAAGATCGACAATGTGATCTCCGAGCCGAACGCGTGGTCCATCTACGCGGTGCCGCTCATGCTCGAGGAGGCAGGCCTCGGACGCATCGTCGTCGAGGAGCTTGGGCTCGGCGAGCGTGCCAGCGAGCCGGATCTCGCGGAGTGGCGCTTTCTCGTCGACCGCATCCGTGGCGCGCGGATCCCGCTCTCGATCGGTCTCGTCGGCAAGTACATCGAGCTGCCCGATGCGTACCTGTCGGTCGCCGAATCGGTGAAGCACGCGTCGTGGGCGGCGGGCTGCAATGTGAAGCTCGTATGGATCGACAGCGAGAAGCTCGAGCGCGACCGGGATGTCGAGCCGCTCATCGGCCTCGACGGCATCGTCGTGCCGGGCGGCTTCGGGTACCGCGGCATCGAGGGCAAGGTGCAGGCCGTCCGCTT
>JANNHF010000040.1:0-28183 GCA_031404235.1 Chloroflexota bacterium | reverse complement strand
ATGCGAGAGCGAGCGTTGCGAGTCTGCGCATCTTTCCCTCCGTGCGTCCTAGTCCTACCCCTTGACCGCTCCAGCGGTCAGGCCTCGGATCAACTGGCGCTGTCCCAGCACGAGCAGGGCGAGCGTCGGTACAGCGACCATCATGACACCAGCCATGACCAGGCCGAATCGGAGCGTTTCCTCGAAGCGGAGCTGGGCGATCCCGACCTGCGTCGTGCGCATGAGCGTCTGGTTCGTGATGAGCAGCGGCCAGAAGTACTGGTTGTACGTCGACAGGAACCCGTAGATCGCGACCGTGGCGAGGATGGGACGCGACAGCGGAAGGACCATCGAGACGAAGAATCGGAGCGACGAGGCGCCGTCGATCCGCGCCGAGTCCCACAGCTCGCGCGGGATCTGCAGGAAGGCCTGACGCAGCAGGAACGTCCCGAACGCCGTCGCCATGAACGGCACCGCCAGCCCCTGGTACGTGTCGAGCCAGCCGATAGCTCGGATCGTCATGTAGTTCGGGATGATCGTCGCTTCCCACGGGATCATCAGCGTGCTCAGGAACAGGAAGAAGAGCAGCTGGCGTCCGCGGAAGACCAGGAACGAGAACGCGTACGCCGCGAGGCTCGCGGTGATGAGCTGACCGATGACGACGGCTGTCGACACGACGAAGCTGTTGAGCAGGTATCGCCCGATCGGGATGGTGTCCAGAACGCCAGCGTAGTTATCGAGGGTCGGGTGAGTGGTCAGGAGCGGCGGCGGGAACGTCGCGATCTCTGACTCGCTCATGAACGAGTAGGAGAGGGCGATGAGCAGGGGGAATGCAACGATGATCGACCCGACCACGAGAAGCGCGTACGCCGCGACCGTTCCGAAGGTCAGCTTCCCGCTCACTGGTAATGCACTTGGCGCTCGACGAAGCGGAACTGGATCAGCGTGAGCGCCATGACCAGGAACAGAAGGATCACGGCCTGCGCGCTCGCGTAGCCGAACTGGAAGTTCTGGAACGCATCCTGATAGATGCTGTAGACGAGCACGCGCGTCGCATCCACCGGGCCGCCGCGCGTCAGCAGGTGGATCTGCGTGAAGGCCTGCAGCACCGCGATCGTGTCCACGACCAGCAGGAAGAACAAGGATGGCGACACCATCGGGACCGTGATGCGCGTGAACATCCGAAGGCCGCGCGCGCCGTCGAGGCGCGCCGCCTCGTAGATCTCCTCGGGGACGCTCTGAAGGCCGGCAAGCAGCACGATGATGTTCGTGCCGAGCGTGAGCCAGATCGTCGTGATCGAGACGGCGATGATCGCGGTGGCCGGTTGGATGAGCCACTCCGGGCCACGCACGCCGACCAGGGTCAGCATGTAGTTGAGGAGGCCAAGGCTGGGGTTAAGAAGGAGCAGCCAGATCAGCGCGCCGACCGCCGCCGAGATCGCGATCGTGCTCGACATCATCGTGCGGAACACGTTGATGCCGCGGAGGCGTTGGTTCAGCAGTACGGCAAGGACGAGCCCGAGCGTGATACCGATCGGCACCGTGTACAGGGCAAAGAGCGCGGTCGCGACCAGGCCGGCTCCGAAGGCAGGCGAGGTGAGCAATTCGATGTAGTGATCGAGACCGGCGAACGTGGTGATCGCGCCTGTCGCCCGCGTGTTGAAAAAGCTGAGGTAGATGGATTGCGCCAGTGGGATGAACACAAATGCGGCGAACAGGACGAGCGAGGGCGCCAGGTACGCGAGCCCGATACCGAACCCTCTGACGTCACGCGACTTCCAGCCCATCACCGTCGCGGCATCGTACCCGCTGCGACAGCAGCCTTGATCTCGAGCAGGTCAGTGAGGATGGCGTAGGCCACCTGGTCCACATGCGGATCGTGCAACTGCACGGCGACACGCCCGGCCAGGTCCGTCTCGAACACCAGACCCATCGAGAAGTCGTCGACCGCGTACAGCGGGTCGAGCGGACCAAGACGACGTGGCCCGAACGACGCGACGACGGTCCGGCCCCGGCGGGCTATCTCGATGAGTGGCCGCACGCGCTCGCCGCTCGCGGCCGCGACGCGCGCTTCGTTCGCCGCGTGCTCGTCGATAGGGTCCCGCACGACGTCCTCGGGCACGAGGTCGGCATCCATCAGGACGTTGGCGAGGATCGTGGCCTTCGCGGCCGCGTCGTGCCCCTCGAGGTCGTTGCGCGGGTCCGCCTCCGCGATGCCACGGCGCTGCGCCTCGGCGAGGGCATCCGCGAACGGCACGCCCGCGGCCGCGGCCGTAAGGATGTGGTTGTCGGTGCTCGATACGATCCCGCGGATCGCGCTGATGTTCGCGAGCGGCAGCGCGGAGCGGCGCAGCGTGAACACTGGAAGGCAATCGGCGAGCGTCGCTTCGAACCGGAGCATCCGTTCGTTCATCTGTGCGACCGCCTCGAGCTCGCGATAGGCCCGCGCGATCGGTCCTTTGTTCGCGGTGACGACGTGCATGCCAGCCATGAGCGCTTCGCGGATGTACGTGCGCGCCGGCTCACCCGCGACCGGATCGAGCGGCGTCATCTCAACGAGGGCGTCCGCGGGAAGTGAAGCGATCGGCGGCGCCTCGCGGAGCGGGAGATCGGTGCCCGCAATGATCGTGGCGAGATCGATACCGCTGGGGTCCACAACGGCGCCGTGTCGCCTTGTCGCGAGCGCGGTGACGGTGAACGGAGCCCGCGTCGTGACGAGCATGCGCGCGAGCGCGCGTCCCACATTGCCGAAGCCGTACAGCGCCAACCGCACGGTCTCACGCTAGCGGCTCGCTTGTTGCTCGCGACTGTCGTGCCCTTCATCTATCCTTGGTCTCGATACGCGTCCCGCGGGGCCCCACCGGGGTTTTCGGTGGAGCCCCTTTTCGGCGTCTACCCATGACCCGCGTTGCGCGCGCCGATGGCGCATCGGTGACAGGAAGGAGAGGGAAAGAACTGGTCCATCTGGCAAAGCTCTTCGGGCGGTCCTCTCCGCCACGCGTCGACCGACTGGTCGTGGGCCTGGGCAATCCGGGTGACGGCTATGCGAACACGCGCCACAACGTCGGCTTCCAGGTCGCGAACAAGCTGGCGAAGCGCGCGCGCCTCGAATTCGACACCAAGGCGGCCGAGTCCCGCATCGCGGAGGGTTCGCTCGGTGACGTGCGCATCGCTATCGCGCGGCCGCAGACGTTCATGAATGACAGCGGCCGAGCGGTCGGGAAGCTACTGGACCGCTACCGCCTCACACCGGACGCGCTTCTCGTCGTCTTCGACGAGATCGATCTACCCCTTGGCAAGGTGAGGCTGCGCGAGCGCGGCGGCCCGGGTACCCACAACGGGATGCGTTCGATCACGGGCGAGATCGGCGAGGGTTTCGCGCGTCTCCGGATCGGCGTCGCGCCGGCGGACCCGTCCTTCGAGATCGGTGACCTCGCCCAGTACGTGCTCACACCGTTCGCGGCCGATGAACGCGCCGAAGCCGACCAGATGATCGTGCGCGGCGCCGAGGCGGCGGAGGTCGCTATTCGCGACGGCGTCAAGCGCGCAATGGACCTGTTCAATGGTTAGCACCACCGCGCTCGGGTCCAGGGCGCGCCTCGGCGGCATCCTCGCGCTCGCCGAGCGTAGCGAGCGTTTCCGCGAGCTCGCCGAGCGCCTCGAGGGCCGGCGGTCGATGAAGATCGCGGACGCGACGGCGGGTGCGCGTGCGTTCGCGTGGGCGTCGCTCGTCGAGGTCGCACGGAGGACGGTCGTGGTCGTCGCGCCGAGCGAGGACCGTGCGCGGCGCTGGCGCGCGGAGCTCGCCGCCTGGCTGGGGGAGGAGCGCGTGCTCTCGTTCCCCGAGCGCGAGACGATGCCGTACGAGATCGGCAGCGCCTCCGTCGGGGCGGTCCATCAACGTCTCCTCACGCTCTGGCGTGCGTACACCACTGCCGAGCCGGTCGCGGTCGTCGCGTCGCTGCGCGCGCTGATGCAGCACACGATCGCGCCGGCCGATCTGCGCCAGCGTGGGCGAACGCTCCGCGCGGGCGACCCCGTGTCGTGGAACGAGACGGCGGAGTGGCTCTTCGGGCTCGGGTACGAGCCGGTCGCGGAGGTCGCCGAGCCTGGCAGCTTCTCGCGTCGCGGCGGGATCCTGGACGTGTACCCGGCATCCGCCGAGATGCCCGTGCGGATCGAGCTCTTCGGCGATGAGATCGAGACGCTCCGGTGGTTCGATCCCGTCACGCAGCGATCGCAGGACGCGGTGGACACGGTCGACGTGCTCCCCGCACGCGAGTACTCGCTCGAGGGCGCGGCCGCGCTGGCAGAGCGTCTCGCCGCCGCGGAGTGGGCGGTGTCGCGCGGCGAGGAGGATGAGCTCCAGCCGTACGCGGCGCTCGTCGAAGCGCTTCGCGAGGGTCGTGCGGCTCCGGGCACCGACGCGTTCGCGACCATCCTCGGTGCCACGGCGTCGCTGCTCGACCATCTCGGAGAGCGCGCCACGGTCGTGTTCGAAGACTCCGTCGAGCTCGGCCTCACCCACGACGCGCATGAGGCACAAGCCGAGGAGCGTCGCGAGGAGCTGCAGAGGCAGGGGCTCGCGGTCGCCGCCTTCCCGCCGCCGTACGTGGCGCGCGACCGCATCGACGCGTCGGCCGAAGAGCACGGCGTGGTCCGCGTGCGACCCGATCCCGATGCTCTGCGCTTCGGGTGGGGTGGCATCACTTCGTATGCCGGTCGCCTCGACACATTCCTGCGCGAGGTGGCCGCCGCGGGCCGCGACCTTCGCGTCGTCGCGTCGCCGCAGGCCGCGCGCCTCGCGGAGCTGCTTGCCGACCGTGACGTGACCGCCGCACCGCGCGACACGGTCGCCGAGATGCCAGCCGCTGGCGCGCTGGTCCTCGTCCACGTCGGTCTGGCCGAGGGCTTCGCCGTGCCGGAGCTCGGGCTCCGCGTATTCACGGACGCGGAGGTCTTCGGCTTCCGCAAGCCGCGGCATCCGGAGCGCCGCCGCCGCCGCGTCGCGGTCGGCTCGTTCCTCTCCGACCTCAAGCCGGGCGACCACGTCGTCCACGAAGACCACGGCATAGCGCGGTTCGAGCGCTTCATCACGCGCGAGATCGCGGGTGTCGTGCGCGAGTATCTCGAGCTCCGATTCGCCGGCACCGACGTCGTCGCGCTCCCGACCGAACGCGTGGACCGCGTGACGCGATATGTCGGCGGCACGCCGCCGGCGCTGTCCGCGCTCGGTGGCCGCGACTGGGCCGCGACGAAGCGCAAAGCGAAGAAGGCGGTGGAGGAGATCGCGCGCGAGCTGCTGCGTCTGTATGCCGCGCGCGAGACGATCGGCGCCTATGCCTTCGGCAAAGACACGCCGTGGCAGATCGAGATGGAGAACGCCTTCCCGTTCACCGAGACGCCGGATCAACTGCAGGCGATCGAGGACAGCAAGCGCGACCTCGAGCGCCCGCGTCCGATGGATCGTCTGGTGGTCGGGGACGTCGGCTACGGCAAGACCGAGGTCGCGCTGCGCGCGGCGTTCAAAGCGGTGCAGGACGGCAAGCAGGTCGCGGTGCTCGTGCCGACCACGATCCTCGCGCAGCAGCACTTCGAGACCTTTTCCGAGCGGCTCGCGACATTCCCGGTCCGCGTCGCGATGCTTTCGCGCTTCCGGACACCACCCGAGCAGCGCGAGGTCGTGGCGCAGATCGCGACTGGGGAGGTCGACGTCGTCATCGGCACGCACCGCCTCCTACAGAAGGACGTGCGCTTCCGCGATCTCGGCCTCCTCGTCATCGACGAAGAGCACCGCTTCGGGGTGAAGCACAAGGAGCGCATGAAGCAGATGCGGACGGAGGTGCACGTGCTCTCGATGACCGCGACGCCGATCCCGCGCACGCTCCACATGGCGCTCTCCGGCGTGCGTGACATCAGCGTGATCGAGACCCCACCCGAGGACCGCCAGCCCATCGAGACACACGTCGTCGAGCGCACCGACGACGTGCTCCGCGAGGCGATCCTCCGCGAGCTCGACCGCGGCGGGCAGGTCTACTACGTCCACAACCGCGTCCAAGGGATCGAGCACGAGACGCAGCGGCTTCGCGCTCTGGTCCCGAGCGCGCGCTTCATCGTCGGGCACGGTCAGATGGACGAACGGAAGCTCGAGCGCGTGATGGTCGAGTTCGCGGACGCGGAGCATGACGTCCTCGTTTGCACGACGATCATCGAGTCCGGCCTCGACATCCCTAACGTAAACACCATCGTCATCGACCGCGCCGGTCAGCTGGGGCTCGCGCAGCTCTACCAGCTGCGCGGCCGTGTCGGTCGCAGCGCGGCGAAGGCGTACGCCTACCTCCTTCACGAGAAGCAAGAGCGCCTCTCGGACGACGCGCGCAAGCGCCTGCAGACCGTGTTCGAGGCAAGCGAGCTCGGTGCCGGATTCAAGATCGCGATGCACGACCTCGAGATCCGCGGCGCCGGCAACATCCTGGGCGCCGAGCAGCACGGGCACGTCGCGGCCGTCGGCTTCGAGCTGTACACGCAGATGCTCGAGGGCGCGGTGAACGAGCAGCGTGGCGAGCCGCAGGCCGCGCCGCTGCCGGAGGTCACCGTGGACCTCGCGCTGTCGACCGCGATCCCTGACGAGTACGTGCCGAGCCGCCAGCGCAAGCTCGAGCTCTATCGGCGGATCGCCGAGATGCGGTCGCTCGATGATCTCAGTGGGCTGCGCGATGAGCTGCGCGACCGCTACGGACCGCCGCCGGATCCGGTGCGCAACCTCCTTTACGGCGTCGAAGTGAAGCTGCGCGCCGTGAGTGCCGGCGCGACCGAGGTGCGCGCCCGCGGACCGGAGCTGCGCCTGGTCTTCTTGCGCGACATCACGCCGCAGCAACGCGGCGCGGTCACGCGCGTCTTCCCCAAGGCGCAGACCGGTCAGCGGCAGATCCGCCTCTCGGTGCTCGACACGCGCGGCGACTGGCGTGATGCCCTCACGCGGCTGCTCGACCTGGTGGCGGCATGAGGATCGGCATCGATCTCGACGACGTGACGGCGATCTGCGCTGTGCCGTACCTCCGCAAGTTCGCCGAAGAGTTCGGCGTCCAGCTGCCGGACGAGCAGGAGATCGGGTGGCATCTCCTCTCGCGGATGGAGAAGAACGCGCCGTTCGACAAGCTCGTCCCCGGCCTCGAGCGCGTCACGCCCGAACAGCGCGACCGCTTCCGCATGCGCCTGTACGACGGCACTTTCTTCAGCGAGCTCGAGGTCTACCAGGACTGCCCGGCGGTGCTCGAGCAGCTTGTCGCCGCGGGCCACGAGCTGTACTTCATCACCGCGCGCGCCGAGCGGCGCCGGATGATCACTGAGACCTGGCTTCGCGAGAAGGGCCTCTTCGATTACGCGAAGTCGGTGCATCTCAAGCCGATCGGGGAGTTCCGCCCTGACTATCCGCGTGGACGCTACGACGCCGAAGGCTCGGCGCAGTACAAGACTCGACTTGCGCAAGAGCTGCAACTGGGCGCGTTCTGCGAGGACGATGACCTGATCTCGCGCAGCCTCGCCGACGCGGGCGTCCGCGTCTTCCTGTTCGACCATCCGTGGAACCGCGATGTCGACCATCCGCTGGTCACGCGCGTGACCGGCTGGTCCGAGGTCGCGGACCTGCTCGCCGCCGCATGACCGAGCCCGCCGCCTTCTATCTGGTCCGCCACGGCGAGAGCGAGTTCAACGCCGCGCGTCGCTTTGCCGGCCGCACCGACAGCCCGCTCACCGAGCGCGGCCGGCAGCAGGCGGAAGCCGCGGCCCTGGCGCTGGCGCATATCCGGTTCGACCGGATCGCGTCGAGTCCACTTTCGCGCTGCCGCGACACGGCGCTTGTCATCGCCCGCCGGCATCAGCTGCCCGTCGACCTCGAGCCCGATCTGGTGGAGATCGACGTCGGCGATAAGACCGGAACACCATTCGACGAGGTGCGCGGCCTGCCGGAGTGGAGCGACGACGGCTTCGTCGCGTGGCCGCGCGGTGAAACGCTCGACCAGGTGCTCTCCCGCGCGCACCGCGTGATCACGCGCGTCGCCGCCGAGAGTCCCGGGAAGAACGTTCTGGTCGTCGGGCACGGCGGCGTGACGCGGATCCTGATGAGCCATTTCCTGGGGCTACTACCACGCCTCGATCGGAGCCCAGCGACGAACACCAACGTCAGCGTCGTCGTGAGCGACGGAGTGACGCATCGGGTCGAACGACTGTTCACCGATGCGCACCTCGTTTAACCTTCGTCCATGGCCACGACAACGAAAGACCTCGCCTCGCGCATCCGCGACGTCCCGGACTTCCCCAAGCCCGGCATCCTCTTCAAGGACATCACGACGCTCCTCAGCGACGGCGACTCGTTCAAGGCGGCCGTTGACGGCCTCTTGGAGCGCGTCGGAAAACGCGACATCGACGTCGTCGTGGGCATGGAGTCGCGCGGATTCATTTTCGGCGCTCCGATCGCCTACATCCTGGGTGTCGGCTTCGTGCCGGTCCGCAAGCTCGGCAAGCTGCCGGCCGACGTGGTCAGCGTCGAATACGACCTTGAGTACGGGTCGGCGACGCTCGAGATGCACAAGGATGCGATCAAGCCCGGCGCGAAGGTGCTGATCGTCGACGACCTGCTCGCGACCGGCGGCACCGTCGCCGGGACGATCCAGCTGGTGAAGCAGCTCAAAGGAGAGATCGTCGCGCTCGCGTTCCTGATCGAGCTCACAGCGCTCAAGGGACGCGACAAGCTCGCGGGCTACGACATCGTTACACTCATACAGGCATAGCCTTCCAGCGACCGGCGGAGGCCCGCTTGGTCCTTTCCATTAAGAAGGAGGACCGATGACCGCGGCCCCGCTACTTCCCGAGATCCGCCTCGACGATCAGCCGTCGGCAGAGAGCGCGCGCGCGTTCTTCCAGCGCGACCGGCTCATGGCGGCGTACGCGCTCGCGGACATCGACGCCGCGGAGATCGAGAAGGCGCGCTGGTGGACAGCGACGCGGGGCGATGAGGTCGTTGCCTGCGCGCTGGTCGTCGAGGCACTGCCGTTCCGCCCGTGCTTCGCGAGCGGCGAGAGCGAGGCCCTGGTCGCGATCTTCCAGGGCGGCATCCGCGAGCCGCGGATGGTCGTGGCGACGCCCCCCGCCGGCCGGCTGGCCGTCGAGAGCGTGTATCGCTTCGAGCGGGTCGAGAAGATGCACCGGATGGCCGTGTCGGTCTCGACCTTCCGCCCTCGGGTCACGCACGGCGTGAGGCGCCTTGGTCCCGAACAGCTCGACGACGTCATCGATCTCTACGGACACGCCTCGCGCACCTACTTCACCGAGGCACGCCTGGAGCGCGAGATCTACTTCGGCGTGTACATCGGAACGATGCTCGTCTCCGCGGCTGGCACGCACGTCCGCTCGCGCCTCTCGAACATCGCCGCGGTCGGCAACGTCCTCACGCGCCTCGCATATCGCGACCGCGGCATGGCCACGTCGGTGACCTCGGCGGTGACCGAGGCCGCGCTCGAGCAGCACCGCGACGTGGTGCTGAACGTCCGGCAGGACAATGCGTCGGCGATCGCCGTCTATGACCGTCTCGGCTTCCACGTTCACGGACCGTTCATCGAAGGCCCGGCGGTGCGTCGCTCGGCCTGGGATCGGATCCTGGGGAGGATGAAATGACCACAACGACCACGCCGCGTCACGATGTGGTGGATCTTGGGCTCGCCGACGCCGGCTCCCGCCGGGTCGAGTGGGCCGCCCGCGAGATGCCCGTGCTCGCCGGCATCCGCCGGCGGCTCGCGAAGGAGCGGCCGTTCGCGGGGCTGCGCATCGCGGCCTGCCTGCATGTCACCACGGAGACGGCGAATCTCGCGACCCTGCTACGCGACGCGGGCGCGAGCGTCGCTCTGTGCGCGTCGAACCCGCTCTCGACGCAGGACGACGCAGCCGCCGCGCTCGTCGCGAACGAGGGGATCGCGGTCTTCGCGCGAAAGGGGGAGGACCGCGACACCTATTTCCGGCACATCAACGCGGTCCTCGAGACCAAGCCGCAGATCACGATGGATGACGGGGCCGACGTCGTGACGTTGCTCCACACCGAGCGCAGGGACCTGCTGACGCACGTGAAGGGCGGCACCGAGGAGACGACGACGGGCGTGATCCGTCTCCGCGCGATGGCGTCGGAGGGCGTGCTCGCCTACCCGATCGTCGCCGTGAACGAGGCGCAGACCAAGCACATGTTCGACAACCAGTACGGCACCGGGCAGTCGGCGGTCGACGGGATCCTGCGCGCGACGAACATCCTGCTGGCTGGCAAGACCGTTGTCGTCGCCGGATACGGCTGGGTCGGCCGGGGCGTCGCGTCGCGCTTCCGCGGCATGGGGTCGATCGTCATCATCGTCGAGGTCGATCCGCTGCGCGGGCTCGAGGCGGCGATGGACGGCTATCAGGTCATGCCCATCGCGGAGGCGGCTCGGCGCGGCGATCTCTTCATCACCTGCACCGGGAACGTCAACGTGATCGCGTCTGCGCACTTCCCGACCATGAAGGACGGCGCGATCCTGGCGAACGCCGGTCACTTCAACGACGAGATCGAGCTCGGCGCGCTCGAGAAGCTGGCCCGGTCGAAGCGCGAGATCCGGCGCTTCGTCGAGGAGTACGACCTTGGAGAACGCAAGCTCTTCGTGCTCGGCGAAGGCCGCCTCGTGAACCACGTCGCGGCGGAGGCCAACCCCGCCGCGGTCATGGACATGTCATTTGCGAACCAGGCGCTCTCGATCGAGTACCTCGTGAGGAACGCGGGTGCGCTTGCCCCGCAGGTCTACCCTGTCCCGCGCGAGCTTGACGAGGAGATCTCGCGCACCAAGCTCGAGGCGATGGGCATGCGCATCGACAAAATGACCGACGAGCAGGCGACCTACGCGAAGTCATGGAAGGCGGGAACGTAAAAGTGGCGAGCTCGTTCATGTCGGCTGACCAGACGCTCTTCACCAGCGAGTCGGTGACCGAAGGTCATCCCGACAAGCTCTGCGATCAGATCTCGGACGGCATGCTGGACGAGTGCCTGCGCCAGGATCCGAACGCGCGCGTGGCGTGCGAGACCGCGACCACCACCGGGACGATCCTTGTGTGCGGAGAGATCACCACGACGGCGTGGGTCGACGTGCCCGGCCTCGTGCGCGGGATCGTGAGGGACATCGGCTACACCAACGCCGACTACGGATTCGACTACCAGAGCTGCGGCGTGCTGACCGCGATCAAAGAGCAGTCGCGGGAGATCGCGCAGGGTGTGGACGAATCGTTCGAGGCGCGTGCCGGCACCGATCCGCACGAGCTCGGCGCGGGCGACCAGGGAATGATGTTCGGCTTCGCGGTGCGCGAGACCGAGGAGCTCATGCCGCTCCCGATCACGCTCGCGCACGCGGTGGCGAAAGAGCTCGCCGCGGCGCGCAAGTCCAAGCGCCTGCCGTGGCTGCGGCCGGACGGGAAGAGCCAGGTCACCGTCGAGTATTCGCGCGGCGTTCCGCAGCGCGTGCACACCGTCGTCGTGGCCGCGCAACACGATCCGGAGATCTCCCAGAACAGGATCGAGGCCGAGATCCGTGACGTCGTCGTGAAGGCGGCCATCCCGGAGCGCTGGCTCGACGCGAAGACGAAGTACCTCGTGAACGGAACTGGCGCGTTCACGATCGGCGGTCCGATGGGCGACGCCGGCCTCACCGGACGAAAGATCATCGTCGACACGTACGGCGGCTACGCACGTCACGGCGGGGGCGCGTTCAGCGGCAAGGATCCGACGAAGGTCGACCGTTCGGCCGCATACGCCGCCCGGTACGTGGCGAAGAACGTGGTCCACGCCGGTCTCGCGGATCGTTTCGAAGTGCAGCTTGCGTACGTGATCGGCGGCGCACATCCGATCTCGCTGAACGTCGAGACATTCGGCACGGGCAAGGTGTCCGACGAGACGATCCGCAAGGTCATCGCGGAGCACTTCGACTTCCGGCCGGGCGCGATCATCGACCACTTCCAGCTGCGCCGTCCGATCTACCGGCAGACCGCCGCGTATGGGCACTTCGGCCGGCCCGATCTGGAGCTGCCGTGGGAGCGCACCGATCTTGCGCAGAAGCTGGCCCGCGCCGCTGGGGCCAAGGCGGCGCTCGCCTAGGCCTTTTCGCCGGCCGGAAGGTTGAACTGGTCCGACCAGTCGCGCGTATCCTCCGTGACGACCAGCGACGCCGGTCGGGAGGGGTTGGTATGACACGTCTGCTCGCGATCCTGACGACTCTCGCCCTTGTGCTCGGCGCGTGCACCGGAACCCCCGGTACGGGCACGACAGGCGGAACCGCGACCGGCTCGCCCGCGGCCGCGAAAGTGACGTACGGCGGGACCGTCACGTTCGTTCTCGACAACGACGTCAGCAACCTGGATCCAATGCTGTCCGGTCTCTTTGTCGACCGGAATATCCACTACGCGATGTACGACTCGCTGGTCCGCGTCTCGCCGAAGGGCGAGATCATCCCGTGGCTCGCCGAGAAGTGGACGACGTCCACCGACGGCAAGCAGGTGACGTTCAACCTGCGTCAGGGCGTGAAGTTCCACGACGGCACGGCTTTCGATGCCGCAGCGGTGAAGTGGAACATCGAGCGCTACAAGACCGGGAAGGGCTCGCTCCGTACCGGTGACCTGTCGCTGGTCGACACCGTCGATGTTGTCGACACGTCAACAGTCCGCCTCAACCTCAAGCAGGCTTTCTCGCCACTGCTTGGTGCGCTCGTCGACCGCGCCGGCATGATGGTGAGCCAAAAGGTCGTCGAGACGATGGGCGCGGACTTCACCCTCAAGCCGTTCAAAGCCGGTACCGGTCCGTTCATCCTCACCGAGTCCGTGAAGAACGACCACTACACCCTCGAGAAGAACCCGGACTGGTGGGGCAAGGACGCCGCTGGCAACAAGCTGCCGTTCCTGGACAAGATCATCGTGAAGCCGATCGAGGACGCCAATGTGCGAC
Organism: Chloroflexota bacterium; assembly: GCA_031404235.1. Lineage (GTDB taxonomy): Bacteria > Chloroflexota > Limnocylindria > P2-11E > P2-11E > CF-39. Next base: position 15,204 of record JANNHF010000040.1, on the reverse strand, counting down.
TTACGAACCTGCGCACTGGCAACGCGCAGATCGGAAACAGCGTCACCGGCAAGGACGTGCCGTCGGTCAAGGCCGACCCGACTCTGACGTATCTCGAGGTCGGAGCGTTCCAGTGGAACAGCCTTATCCCGAACGAGACGTCCGGCTTCATCTTCAACGAAAAGCGCTACGTCAAGGCCGTCTCGATGGCTATCGACCGTGAGGAGATCCTCGCCAAGGGACCGGCACAGGGCGTCGGGCTCGTCGGCTGGGGACCGATCTCGCCCGCACACTTTGCGTGGGATGCGAACTTCAAGCCGTGGCCCAAGGCCGACATCGAAGGCGCGAAGAAGCTTGTTGCCGACGTGGGCAAGCCACTGAAGTTCGAGCTGCTCGTTTCGTCCGGTGACGCCGCGACCCTGCAGCTCGCACAGCTCATCCAGGCGCAGCTCGCGAAGGCGGACATCGCCGCCGACATCAAGACGCAGCTGTTCAACGACATCGTGACCCTTCAGCAGGCCAAGAAGCACCTCGGCATGACGCTCATCGGCTGGTCCGGCCGGCTCGACCCGGACGGCAACACCTACGACTTCGTCGTGACCGGCGCCCCCAACAACGACTCGGGGTACTCCAACGCGAAGGTCACGAGCTCATGAAGGCGCAGCGTGTCGAGTCCGACCCGGCGAAGCGCAAAGCGATGCTGCTCGAGGCGCAACAGATCTACGTCGTGGACGACCCGTCACGCGTGTGGTACGGCTTCTCCGTTTCGCCGCTCATCACCGTGAAGGCAGTCACTGGAATGGAGGCGTACCCGGACCGCATCCCCCGGTTCCAAACCGCGCAACTGGGCAAGTAACGCGTCTGAATAAGTAGAGCGGAGGCGACGGAGTGACGACATACATCCTCCGTCGCCTCGTGCTCATGATCCCTGTCGCGTTCCTGGTCACCATCGGAGTCTTCGCGCTCGCACGCCTGTCGCCGGCGGATCCGGTGCTCGTCTTCGCCGGCGAGGAGCGCGATCCGGCGGCGCTCGCGGCCATCCGCAAGGACCTCGGCCTGGACCAGCCGCTGCCCGTCCAGTACGTCGCGTGGTTGACGCGTGCGGTCCAGGGCGACCTCGGCCGCTCATTCCAGAACAAACAGAAGGTCTCGGAGGCGATCCTCGAACGGCTGCCGGCGACCTTCGAGCTGGGCCTCGCCGCGCTCACGATCTCGATCACGTTCGCGCTCGTCGTCGGCATCTTGTCCGCCGTGAAGCGCAACTCCGTCGTCGATCTCCTGTCGTCGAGCGTGACGCTCATGGGCGTCTCGTTCCCGAGCTTCTTCCTTGGCATCGTGCTGATCCTTTTGTTCGCGTACGTCATCCCCGGCCACATCTTTCCGCCCGGCGGCTACGTGCCGCTCACGACGGACGTCGGCGAGAACCTGCGGCGCCTCGTGCTGCCGGCGGCGACGCTGGCGACAGGAAGCCTCGCGGTGAACCTGCGTCAGGTCCGCTCGAGCCTGCTGGATGTCTTTGGCCAGGAGTACGTGCGCACCGCCCGCGCGAAGGGACTACGTGAGCGAACGGTCGTCGTGCGACATGCTCTCAAGAACGCGCTCATCCCTGTCGTCACCCTTGTCGGCATCCAGATCGGCGCGATCATCGAGGGCGCGGTCATCACCGAGACCATCTTCTCCTGGCCCGGGGTCGGGCGACTCGTCGTCCAGGCCATCCCCTCGAACGACTACCCGGTGGTCCAGGGCGTTGTGCTGGTGTCCGCGGTGTCCTTCATGCTCAGCACGCTCCTCGTCGATGTGCTGTACGCGTGGATCGACCCGCGCATCTCGTACGACACGGCGAAGGCCTGATGGCAGGCACGACGGTCCCGATCAGGATCGCGCATGTCAGCGACGATCGACTGGGCTCGGCGATCTACTTCCTGCGCCGCAACCCGCGAATGATCATCGGCGGCGCGATCGTCCTGGCCTGGCTCATCATCGCCGTCTTCGCACCGTTCCTCGCTCCATACGACCCGATCAAAGTGAACGTGACCGACTCGCTCATCCCGCCTGGGGGCGCGCACTGGCTCGGGACCGACGACCTGGGGCGCGACGTCCTCTCACGCGTCATGTGGGGCTCGCGGGTGAGTCTCTCCGTCGGCGTGATCTCGGTGTCGATCGGTCTCTTCGTCGGGACGTCGGTCGGTCTCGCCGCCGGCTACCTCGGCGGAAAGTTCGACCTCTTCATCATGCGCGGGATCGACGCGCTCCTCGCGTTCCCGGCGCTCATCCTGGCGATCGCGATCACGTCCGCGCTCGGGCCGCAGATCCAGAACGCGATGATCGCCATCGGGATCGTCGCGATCCCGGCCTACGCGCGACTCACGCGCGGTCAGGTCCTCGCGGTCCGTGCGCGCGAGTACATCGTTGCCGCGCGCACGATCGGCTGTTCTCCGCTGCGCATCGTCATGCGCCACATCTTCCCGAACATCATGAACGCGCTCATCGTCCAGGCGACGCTCGCGACGGCCTTCGCGATCCTCGCCGAAGCGGCCTTGTCGTTCCTCGGCCTCGGCCCGCAGCCGCCCTATCCGTCCTGGGGCCAGGACATCAACTATTCGCAGCGCTATCTCTCGAACCTGAAGTGGTGGATGAGCGTCGGCCCCGGCATCGCGATCTTCACCGCCGTCTTCGGCTTCAACTTCCTCGGCGACGCCCTCCGCGACGCCTTGGATCCGCGCTTGCGCCGCTCCGGCTAGTACTGGAGTCCTAGGACCCACCGATACCCGACAGTGGCTGCTCGGCTGGCCGGTCGGTGCTACTCCTAACGCGACATGCAGGTGAGCCAGGTCGCATATGACCGGTTCGTCGTGGAGCTCCCGCCGGCTGACGCGGAGTACCGTCCGCTCGCCGACCCGGAGACCGTCGCCGAAACGGCCGCGTGGCTCTGGGACTTCGGGCCGACGCCGCTCGTCGCGGTCGTGGGCTACGACGGCGCCGCTCCGAACTGGCTCTCCGCATGGTCACCGCGCAAGGTCGGCTGGACCCCCGAGGGCGCGACGATGGGGGCTGCGGTCGTCCTGAGCTCTCCAGCGGACCTCGAACGCTTCCTCTCGGAAGGCGCGCCGCACGAATGCACCGTGCTGCTGTGGCCCAGCCGGTCGGAGGCGAAGACGTTCGAGGCCCTCGTCCCGGGTGGGCCCGCATGGATCAAGACGATCGACGCCTACGCCAAGATCTCGAAGATGGGCGAGCGCTTCGAGGTGGAGCAGGTCGAGCCCTGACCTAGCGCGCGGTCATCTCACTGCTTCGGCTTCTGCAGCTTCTGCTGCGCTTCGGCGCCGAGCTCGCGCGTCCGCACGAAAGCGGCGTAGACGGCGCGCGACAGCACCGTGCGCATCGTTCCCTTCTCGAGCTCGTAGATAGCCGCCGCGCTGGTGCCACCGGGAGAGGTGACCATGTTCCGCAGCTCGGCGAGATGGCGTCCGCTGCGGCGCGCGAAGACCGCGGAGCCTTCGACAGTGCGGAGCACGAGCTCTTCCGCGACGCGCCGCGAGAATCCGAGATGCACACCGGCGTCGACGAGCGCCTCCATCAACAGGAACACGTACGTCGGCCCGGTGCCAGAGAGCGCGGTCGCCATGTCGACCATGCCCTCCTCCTCGACCTCGATCTCCTCGCCGAGCGCGCCGAGGATCGCCTTCGCGCGGTCGCGCTGATCGCGCTCGACGCTCTCGGCGGCGCACCAGGCGGTGATACCCATCCCGATCTGCGCCGGCGTGTTGGGCATCGCGCGCACGATCGTCGCGTGGTCGAGGCCCTCGCGCAGCACCGCGATCGGCGCGCCGGCGACGATCGAGAGGACGAGCTGGTCGGCGCGCAGTTTGCCATGCAGCTCGCGGAGCACCGCGGGGAGGACCTGGGGCTTCACCGACAGCACGACGATGTGCGCGCCCTGCGCGGCGTCACCGTTCGATGCGAGTGCTTTCACGCCGAACTGCTTGGCGAGCTCCGCTCGTCGTTCGCGTCGCGGCCCGGTGACGAACACGTGCGACGGCGGCACGAGGTGCTTGTCGAGCAGGCCGCGGATCATCGCCTCCGCCATCGTCCCGCCGCCGATGAACGCGAGGCGTTTTCCTTGCAGCGACACGCTAGTTGCTGGCCCCGCTCGACCCGCCGCCGCCATGAGGACTCGGCCAAACGCTCGGCGCGAAGAGAAGACCGAGGAGGAGAAGCGTCCAGCCCATCAGCGGATGATACGGACGAGATTGCCGACGTCGAACAGACCGCGCGTCTCGATGCCAAGACGGTCGAAGGCCTGCGGCGGGACGCCGATGTCGGCGAGGAGAAGCTCACCTACCAGTGCGCGCGAACGCGTCGCGATGAGGCCGCGCTTGGGCAGCGCCAGCGTGACGGTGAGCGCGGCGCGGATGGTGACGCCCAGCGGCTCGCCGGTGTCCGGATGCAGGCCCGAGGGCAGATCGACCGCGAGGATTGGCAGGCGTGTCGCGTTGGCGGCGCGGATGAGGTCGGCCACCGCATCGCGCGGTGGACCGATAGCGCTGTAGCCCAGCAGGCCGTCGATGAGGAGGTCGGCTTCCTCGGCAGCGGCGTCGAGCGGCACTCCGAGCATCCCGAGGATGTCGTGCTGCAGCCGCGCGAGCGGGCGCAGCCGCTCCGCGGGACCCGAGAGGACCGCGTCGATGTCGGCGCCCCAGCCCCTCAGGTGACGGAGCGCGCCCAAAGCGTCGCCGCCGTTGTTCCCGCTGCCGACGAAGGCCACGATGCGCTTGCCCGTGATCGCGCCGAGGAACATGCGCGCCGCGACGGCGATCTGGTGCGACGCGTTCTCCATGAGCAGCTCGAGCGGGATGCCAAAGCCCTCGGACGCGATCCGGTCGGCCTCGGCCATCTGCGCGGCGGTGGCGGAGGGGAAGTCGCGGAGCGCGGGAAGGCTATCGAAGGGTGCCATGCTCGTGGTGGCGGTCCGCGTCAGCGACGCGCACGAGTTCGGCGCCGCGCCCTTCAGTATTACGCGCGGTCAGGATGACGGCCCCGTGGCCGAAGACGAGCTGGACGCGAGGTGCCCCGGTGGACGCGGGCACTGAGCGGTTGGGGATCACGCGGACCTCCAATCTTCACCGGGCGCCGTCGCCCGCACGGAACTCGCGCACCTCACTTCTCCATACTGCCTTTCATGCGCGTGGGTCGTTTCCAGGTGGAGATCTTCAGCGACGGCATCCTCCGGCTCGACGGCGGCGCGATGTTCGGCATCGTCCCGAAGACGCTCTGGGAGAAGGAGAAGCCGGCGGACGACCGCAATCGCGTTGCGCTCGACATGAACTGTCTCCTGATCCGCGACGGAGCGGGCAACGTCGTCGTGGTCGAAACGGGAGCAGGGCCGAAGCTCACGGAGCGCTCGAAGGAGATCTTCGGCATCGACGGGCCGCCACGGCTGCTGGAGGAGCTCGCGCGCCGCGGCGTGCGACCGGACGAGGTCACGCTCGTGGTGAACACGCACCTGCATTTCGATCACGCCGGCGGCAACACGTACCGCGACGGCGAGAAGATCGTGGCGACGTTCCCGCGCGCGTCGTACGTGTTCCAGCGGCTCGAATGGGTCGACGCGAACGCTCCGAACGAACGCACGCGCGGCTCGTACTTCGGCGACGACTACGTGCCGCTGGAGGCCGCGGGCAAGCTCGAGCTCATCGACGAGAGCGTCGAGATCCTGCCCGGGATCCGCCTCGACCGTGTGCCGGGACACACGCGCGGCACGCAGACGGTTCGCGTGAGCGACGGCGGGGAGACGCTGTTCTTCTCGTCGGACTTCATGCCCGACCGGCACCATCTGCGGCTGCCGTGGATCCCCGCCTTCGACCTGTTCCCGCTCGAAACGCTCGCCGCGAAGAAGGTCATCCTTCCCCGCGCGATCTCCGAGCGATGGATCGTCGGCTTCACGCACGACCTCCCGCGCTTCGGACGGATCTCCGAGCACGATGGAAAGCTGCACTTCGCGGAGGTGGCGGAATAGCGACCGCCTCTACCGTCATCGTCGGCGGTGGCGTGGTCGGCTGCGCCGCGGCGTTCTTCCTCGCGGAGCGCGGCGAGCACGACGTCCTGCTACTTGAGCGGGACCAGCTGGGGCAGGGGACGAGCAAAGGTGGCCTCGGCGGCATCCGCCATCAGTTCGTCGACGAGCTCGACGTGCGTCTGTCGAAGCTCGCGGTCGCGTTCTGGCGCTCGTTCGAGGATCGCACCGGCGCGAAGCACGACTTCCAGCAGCGCGGCTATCTCTTCATCGCTGGGACGGCGGAGGGTCTCGCGCAGCTGCGCGAGCCGCTGCCGCTGTACGAGCGCGTCGGCGTGAACGTCGAGATGGTCGACCGGTCCGAGATCGAGCGGCTCGTGCCGGGCATCCGCACGGACGATCTCGCCGGCGGGCGCTTCGGAGCCGAGGACGGCTACGGCGATCCGCTCGAGGCGCTCGCAGGGTTCGCCGCGTCCGCGCAGCTCGCCGGCGTGACGATCCGCGAGGGCGTTGGCGCGACGGGGATCGTGCGCGATGGCGATCGCGTGACCGGGGTGCGCACCTCCGACGGCGTCATCTCATGCGAGCGGGTCCTGCTCGCGACGGGCTGCTGGACGGCGCCGCTCGCCGCGACCGCCGGCGTCGCCGTCCCGATCTGGCCCTACGCGAGGTCGATCATGGAGTCTGGCCCGTACCCGGCGCTGTCGCGCGTCCCGCTGACCATCGAATGGGAATCGGGCCTCCACTTCCGGCCCAACGGCGCGGCGCAGCGCTTCGCGATGCCGAACCTCACCGGCGACGGTCGGGTCGAGAAGGGTCCCGGCGCGCCGCCCGCGGCATTCGTTCCCGGCGAATTCGCGCCGCTCGTCGTTCCGCCATCGCTCGAGCGCTGGGTCCGCGAGCGTGCCGCGTGGCGGCATCCGCGTTTCGCTGACCTGCGCATCACCAGCTCGTGGTCCTGCTATTACGAGATGACGCCCGACGACCATCCCGTCGTCGGTGCGGTGCCGGGCGTCGCGGGTCTCTACGTGGCGGCCGGCTTCTCCGGACACGGGTTCATGCACACGCCCGCGACTGCGCAGCTCGTCGTCGAGGAGATCCTCGACGGGCGCGCGCACACCCTCGACATCACCGACCTCTCGCTGGAGCGTTTCGCTAGCGGTCGCCGGCCATTCACTGCGACCGTGCTCTGACCGGTGAATGTCCGCGTTACGCGGTTCCTCGACGGCGCGCGCGAGGCGACGGGGCACGCGGTCATCGTCGACGTCTTCCGCGCCTTCACGACCGCGGCGTTCTGCGTTGCCGCCGGAGCGCGCGAGATCGTGCTCGTCGCCGATCACGAACAGGCGCTCGCGCTGAAGCGTGACGATCCATCGCTGTTCCTCACCGGCGAGATCGGCGGCCGCCCGATCGCGGGCTTCGACGTCGGCAACTCGCCCTCCGCGATCGAGCATCTCGACCTCACCGGGCGTCGCGTCGTCCAGCGCACGAGCGCCGGAACGCAGGGCGTCTTCGCCGCAACGGCCGCGCGCGAGGTCGTTCTCGGCAGTTTCGTGATCGCGCAAGCGACCGTCGATCATCTGCGCCGCGTCGCGGATGACGTGACGATCGTCGCGATGGGGCATAACGCGACCCTTGAGGCCGACGAGGACGCGCAGTGCGCGAGCTATCTCGAAGCGCTCTTGCTGGGCGAGCGGCCGACGCCGCCGCGGGTGTTCCTCGAGGGCGATCACTCCGCGGAGGGCTGGCCGGCCTGGTTCCCGCGTCGTGACGCGGAGCTTGCTTGCCAGGTCGACCGCTTCGACTTCGCGCTGCCGGTCGCGCGTGAACGTGGCCTGTTGGTCGCGCGGCCACTAAGGTCACTTTGATGAAGCGCCTCGGCGGTCCCTGGTCGCTGTCGACCCGGCTCACGCTCCTCGTCACGGTCGTCGCGATACCGGTGCTTCTCATCATCTCGCTGTCGTACGCGGATCAGCTCCGCGAACGGCGCGCGAGGGATCTCGAAACCGCGACGCGCTCGGCGCGCAACGGCGCGTCGATCGTCGACGGTTTCCTACGCGATCTCGAGAACACGACGTTCGCGATGGCGGGCGTGCTCGCTAGCAGCAGCAGACCCTACGACCAGGCGAATTTCGGCGCGCACCTCGCGTCGCTCACGAAGAGGTATCCCGAGCTGCGTGCGTTCTTCATCACCGACCCGAACGGAAAGGTCGTCGCGTCGGCGAGCGGGGAGGGGATCGGCATCGATCTGTCGTCGCGGCCCTATCTGCCGCCACTCAAGGCCGGAGTGGACAAGGTCTGGAGCGGTTCGATCACCGGGCTGCAAAGCGGCGACATCACGGTCGCGTTCGGGCGGCCGATCCGTGCGACGGATGGAGTGCGCGGCTTCGTGATCCTCGCGTTCTACCCGGAGCGCGTCCTGCAGGCGCTCCGTGTGGACTTCCCGCCCGACGCCCAGCTCGCGCTCATCGACGAGCGCGGACGCCTCGTCTACGCGTCCGATCGTACCGAGCCGGCGACGACCGAGATCGATCTCATCGACGCGCCCGGCGTGCGCGACGCGCTCACGGGAAAGGTCGTGCCCGTCGACGGCGTCGCGACCCCGCTCAGCAGCGACCGACGCTACGGCGCGCTCGTGCCGATCACCCGCACTGGCTGGGTCCTCGCGATCACACGGCCGCTCGCCGCGCTCGAGAGCGAGCTCCTTGCGCGCCTGGTCGCTGACGCGGCTGCCGTCCTCGGCACGCTGCTCGTCGCCGGGCTGCTGGCGGCGTACGTCGCGAACCGGCTCGCGCGGCCGCTGCACCAGCTCTCGCGTAGCGCGGTGGCGATCGGGCGGGGCGACCGGCCCGTCATCCCGCAGCTGACGGGTGGCGCGGAGGTCGAACAGCTTTCGGCGGCGATGCGGACCATGCAGCAAGCGGTGGCGCATCGCGAGGACGACCTTCGCCTGCTCGCGAGATCGAGCGAACGCCTGACCGAGTCGCTCGAGTACACCGAGACGCTCCGCACGGCCGCGGACGTCGCCGTCCCGGACTTCGCGGACTGGTGCGTCGTGGACATGGTGGAGGCCGGCCGCATCACACGCGCCGCCGTCGCACATGCCGACGCGACGAAGCAGCCTCTCGCGCAGCGCCTTCACGAGACCTACCCGCCTGATGTGGCAAGCTCGCGTGGTCCGATCGGTCGGGTCATCACGAGTGGCCGCGAGGAGCTGAACAGCGACACCAGCGATGACTTCCTCGAGCGGGCAGCTCGTGGGCCTGAAGAGCTCGAGCTCTACCGGGAGCTCGCACCACGGTCCTACATCTGCGAACCGCTCGTCACTGGAGGACAGGTGCGCGGAACGATCATGTTCCTGACCGCGGAATCCGGTCGCGTGTACACCGACGAGCATCTCGAGCTCGCGCGCGAGCTCGCGCGCCTAGTCGCGGTCGGGGTCGAGAATGCCCGGCTCTACTACGAAGTGCGCCAGTCGGTGCGCACGCGCGACGACTTCCTGTCAGCCGTGGCTCACGAGCTGAAGACGCCGCTCACGGTCATCAGCGGGACGGCGCAGCTCCTTCGACGGCGGATGCACGGCGACGATCTGACAACGAATGCGCCGAGCCTCGATCGGATCATGGGTGCGGTGGGGCGCATGACCGCTTTCATCGAGGAGCTGCTGGAGCTCGTGCGCCGCCAGGCCGACCCCACGCTCGAGCTGCACCGCGCGCCCACCGATCTCACTGAGCTCGTCCGCAGGGTCACATCCGAGCTCTCCGAGCTCTGGCGCGGGCAGGACGTCGACGTCCAGACGGACGGAGAGGTCATCGGCGACTGGGACGAGATACGTCTCGAACGCGCGCTCGCGAACGTGCTCGGCAACGCGTTCAAGTACAACTCGGCCAGTGGCCGCGTCCTCGTGCGCATCGGGATCGAGGAGTCGCCACACGGCCGCCTCGCGTTCTGCGCCGTGACCGACGAGGGCGTGGGCATCCCCGAGGCCGATCTCGCGCGGATCTTCGAGCGCTTCGCGCGCGGCGCGAACGTCGCAGGACGGGTCACGGGCAGCGGCGTCGGCCTCGCGATCGTTCGGCAGATCGTCGAGCAGCACGGCGGTACGATCAGCGTGACGAGCACTGTCGGTCGCGGCAGCACGTTCACGATCCGGCTTCCGCTCACGGCCGTCCCGGCGGCGCTCACCGCCGCGAACTAATACTCTTCCGAAGTGCCCCGCACCGTCCTCATCACCGGCATCACGGGATTCGCGGGCAGCCATCTCGCCGAGTGCTTCGTCTCTCGGGGCGACCGGGTCCACGGCATCGCGCACGAGGACCCTCCGTTCCCGCATCTCGCCGCGGTCGCTGACCGCGTCCACGTGCACCGCGGGAACATCCTCGACGTCGCCGCGGTGAGCGCGGCCCTCGCCGTCGCCCGGCCCGATGCGGTCGTGCACCTGGCCGCTCAGGCGGTCCCAACGCTCGCGGCGCGCGATCCGGTCTCCGCGGTGCGGGTCAACGTTCTCGGCACCGCGACGCTGCTCGCGGCGCTCGACGCGCACCCGGAGGTCCGCCTGGTCATGGCGTCGAGCGCGGATGTGTACGGGGCTCCCGGCGCGGACCTGGTCGACGAGCGGACGCTGGTGCGACCCGCGAACGTCTATGCCGCGACGAAGGTCGCGTCGGAGGCGCTGGTCCGCGAATTCGGCGACCGGCGCCGCGCCGCCACGACCGTGCTCCGGCCGGCGAATCAGATCGGTCCGCGGCAGCATCCCGGGCTGGCGGCGTCTGCATTCGCAAAACAGATCGCCGAGGCTGAGGCAGGACTCGGGGAGCCCGTCGTGAAGCACGGCGCGCTCGAGGCGCGTCGCGATTTCCTCGACGTACGCGACATGGCCGCGGCATACGCGCTCGCGACGGACCTGAACGAGTCGGGCGTGGCCGTGTACAACGTCGGCAGCGGCCAGGCTGTCTCGGTCGCCGACATCCTCGACACGCTTATCAGCCTCGCACGCGTGGCGATCCGCGCGGAGCTCGATCCCGAGCGCGTACGGTCCGGCGTTCCCGCGGACTTCGCGCTCGATTCCAGCCGGTTTCGCGCGCGCACCGGTTGGGCGCCGCGGATCCCGCTACGCACGTCGCTCGCGGACACTCTCGAGTACTGGCGCGGGCAAGTGAGGGCGGAGGTCCGCGCATGAAGATCGTGTTCGGCACGGACGGCTGGCGCGCCCGCATCGCGGAGGAGTACACATTCGACGCCGTGCGCGTCTGCGCGCAGTCCGTCGCGGAGTGGGTCGAGAAGAGCGGCGAGGGCGACCGCGGCGTGGTGATCGGCTACGACCGTCGCTTCGCCTCGGAGCATTTCGCGGCCGCCGCGGCTGAGGTCGTCGCAGCCCACGGCATCCACGTATTTCTGTCGACCGCCGCCGCGCCGACGCAGTCGTTCTCATACGCGACGATGCGCAAGAAGGCCAAAGCCGGGATCGTCATCACCGCGAGCCACAACCCGTGGACCGATAACGGCTTCAAGGTGAAGTCGGAGACAGGCGCCGCGGCCGCGCCGGACATGCTGAGGGAGCTCGAGGCCATCATCCACCCGCTCGAGTCGCGGCCGCAAGACGTGCGCCGCATGCCGTTCGAGGAGGCCAGATCCTCCGGACGCGTCGAGCTGTTCGACCCGGCGCCCGATTACCTCGCGAGGGTGGCGGAGCTGTTCGATCTCGACGCGTTCCGCGCCGCGGGATATCGCATCGTGTGCGAGCCGCTCTTCGGCAGCGCCAGCGGCTACTTCCCACGGCTGCTCGGCGGCGGCAGGACGCAGATCGTCGAGCTTCACGGCGAGCGGAACCCGTACTTTGGGGGCCTGAATCCGGAGCCCATTCCGCCGAACACCGACGAGTTCCTCGCGCGCATCACACAGGAGAAGGCGGACGTCGGCCTCGCGGTCGACGGCGACGCGGACCGCGCCGGACTCGGCGACGAGAAGGGGCGCTTCGTCACGACGCTGACGACGTACGCCCTGCTGATGTGGTACCTCCTCGAGGTCCGGGGGCTGCGGCAGCCTGTCGTGAAGACCGTGAACATGACCTCGATGGTCGACCGCCTTGGTGAGAAGTACGGCGTGCCTGTCCATGAGGTCCCGGTCGGCTTCAAGTACATCGGACCGAAGATGCAGGAGACGGGGGCGATGATGGGTGGCGAGGAGTCAGGCGGCTTCGGCTTCGCGATGCACCTGCCCGAGCGCGACGGCATCGTCGCCGACCTGTTCTTCCTCGACTTCATGCTGAAGACGAACAAGAAGCCGTCGCAGCTCATCGCGGAGCTCATGGATCTCGCCGGGCCCTCCTTCTATCTGCGTCGCGATCTGCGCCTCGAGGCCGCGACGTACGCCGCCGAGAAGCCGAAGATCATGGACCGGCTGCGCTCGGCGAAGCCGCGCGAGCTCGCCCGTCACGCGGTGAAGCAAGTCGTCGAGCTCGACACCGGCGACGGAGTGAAGTTCTTCGTCGACGACGGGTCGTGGCTGCTCGTACGCCTATCCGGCACGGAGCCGCTCGTTCGTGTTTACACGGAGACCCGCGATGATGCCGAGGTCAAGCCGATGCTCGACATCGGCGAGAAGATGGTGCGGGGGAGCAGGTGATGGATACGACGGTCATCGAATCGGTCGAGCGCATCCGCGCGGCCGATCCAGGGAACATGCTCGACCGCATCAAGGACCTCCCGAAGCAGGTGCGTGATGCCTGGAAGATCGCGAGCACATCCACTCTTCCGCCGGCGCACGGCGACGTGCGCAACATCACGGTCGCCGGCATGGGTGGGTCGGCCATCGGCGGCGATCTCGCCGCGGCGCTGCTAGCCGGCGAGCTCAAAGTCCCGATGAGCGTGCATCGCGATTACGGACTCCCCGCGTACGTCGGGCGTGATTCGCTGGTCATCGTCTCTTCGTACTCGGGCAACACGGAGGAGACGCTCTCGAGCTTCGAGGAGGCACAGCGCCGCGGCGCGCGCGTCCTCGCGCTCACGACCGGTGGGAGGATCGCGGAGCTCGCCAAAGCAGCCAGGTACCCGGTGATCTCGTTCTCTTACGCGGCTCAGCCGCGCGCCGCTCTGGGCTATTCGCTTGGTCTTGTGTTGGGCTCGCTCGCCCGGCTCGGATTCGTCCGCGACCTCACCGCGGACATCGACGCGGCGCTGGCCGACCTTGCGAAGCTCGAGGAGCGCGTCCACGAAGGTGCACGCACGAACGACGCCAAGAAGCTGGCGGTCGAGCTCTGCGGTCGGGTCATCTTCGCCTATGGAGGCGGCGTGCTTGGCGTGATGGCGCGACGCGTCAAGGGTCAATGGAACGAGAACGCGAAGAACTGGGCCGCCTTTGACGTGCTGCCCGAGCTGAACCACAACGCCGTGGTTGGCTTTCCGTACCCCGATGTCGCTCGCGACGCGCTCACGGTGCTGTTCCTCCGCAGCGATCGCGACAACCCGCGGCACAAGCTGCGGATCGACGTCACACGCGAGCTGCTCGATCGGGCGAACGTCCAGCACAAGACCCTGCAGTTCAGCGGCTCCAGCATGCTCTCCGAGGTCCTGCAGCTCACGCTCTTCACCGATTACGTCTCCTTCTATGTCGCGCTCTTGAACGGCGCCGATCCCACGCCGGTGAAGTCGATCGACTATTTGAAGGAGCGACTCGCCAAGGGGTGATCCACCGCGCGTCGCACTTCGCGTTCTGCCCGCGCGACGGCACGGCGCTCGTCCCGACACGCATCGACGGGCGCGACCGGCCGACCTGTCCGGTATGTGGCTTCGCCGATTTCATGCACGTGCAGATCGGCGCGAACACGATCGTCGAGAGGGACGACGGCGTGCTCCTCGTGCGCCTGAACTACGGTCCGCGCGATGGTCATTGGGCGCTCCCGGGCGGCCTTGTCGAGGATGACGAGACGCCGGAGCAGGCCGCCGTCCGCGAGACCGAGGAGGAGACCGGATTCCACGTGGGCCTGGGCGGCCTCCTCGCCAGCTGGATGCGTCCAGGCTTCCCGATCCTGGTCGTCGTCTACCGCGCCCGCATCGAGCGCGGCGAGCTGCGCGTCGCTCCCAACGAGGCGTCCGAGGCCCGCTTCTTCCCGCGCGGGGACCTGCCGCCGCTCGAGGAGCTGGCGTGGCCGTCTACTGCACGTGGTCTCGATGCCTGGCGAGCATACGAGCCACCGCGTCCCTAAACACCGATACCCGCCAGTCACCCGGCATCCCCCACGCGAGTTATCCGGGCTATACGACGCGGCGCGATGCTCGCGCGCGAGCGACCAAGACCAAAGGGGGCATCAAAGCGTGAGCCGCTGGCGTACGAGCGATGGCATAGGAGACCTCGGGCGAGGCGGAATGAGCCCGGTCGCTCGCTTTTCGTTTGCCCTGACCGCCGTGCTCGCGACCACGGCGTTGGTCCTCGGCGCCGGCACCGCGTACCTCTTTGGCCGATACGTTGACGAAGAAACGACGTCGTTCACGCAGGACGCGGTCGCGAGTCATTTCGGGTCCGTGTTCAGCGACGACGTGTTCCAAGGTGGTCTGTCAGCTGACGAACGTCAGCAGCTGCTGACCGTCGTGACGTTCCACTTCTCGATCTACAACGTCGTCGGTACCGAGTTCTTCGACCGTAACGGAACGATCGTCTTCTCCTATGACTCCGACGAGATCGGCCGCCGGCTGGATCCGGCGCAGTATCCCAAGCTTGCCGGCGCCCTCGCCGGCGAGCGCGAGGCGGAGCGGACGACGATCATCGCCGATCCCAAGCTGGGCGTCCCGGGATCCGCCGTCGGCTACGGGAATTTCAACACGCATCACACGGTCGTTGACGGCACCGCGGGCTCTGTGACGCCGGGGCCGGGAACGGAGGAGATCCGGGCGCTCGAGGTGTGGGTGCCGGTGATGGAGAAGGGCCAGGTGATCGGCGCGGTCGTCGTCTGGCGCGACATCTCTCCCATCGACGCCGCGCTCCTGCGCATTCAGCTCACGATCGCCGCGATCATGGCTCTCGCGGCGGGATTCCTCTGGCTCGTGTTGCGCGGCGTGTACACGCGGTCTTCGAGGCGGATCGTCGCGCAGGCCGCAGCGCTGGAGGACGCGCTCGCGCTACGCGAACGCACCTACGACGCGACCCTGACCGCGCTCACCAGCGCGCTCGACTTCCGTGACAACGAGACGGGCGGTCACTCTGAGCGCGTTGTCGGT
>JANNHF010000039.1:0-2214 GCA_031404235.1 Chloroflexota bacterium | reverse complement strand
GGGCGCTCTTCGCGCTGCTCGCTCCGTTCACCACGCTCGCCGCGCACATCTATCCGAATGCCCTCGCCGCCGCGCTCATCACCACGGGCTACCGCTACGCGTTCACCGCCCGCCATCAACGCTACGCGCACGCGGGCGCGATCCTCGGCGCGACGGCGTTCCTCAAACCGCGTGACGGCCTCGTGCTGCTCGCGCTCGCGGCCGGCGCGGTCGCTCTCGTCGCGGCGCTGACCAGCTTCGTCGTGTACGGGATCCCGTTGCCGTACGCGGGCTACTTCGTCTGGCTCGTCGCGCCGTTGGCGGGCTTGCCGCCCGAGTCGACCTTCACCTTCTACCTCTGGGTCGGCCTCCCGGCGATGCTCTTCGACCGTACCTTCGGCCTCGCGGGCTTCGCCCCGTGGCTCTTCGTCGCGGCGGCCGGCGTGGCGACCGCGCTGCGCGCCGATCGCGCGCGCCTGCTACCGGCGGCGGTGACGATCGCGGCCAGCCTCGCGGTGCTGTCGCTCTTCCGCTACTGGGAGGGCGGCTACGCGCCGCCGGGCCGCTACCTCCTCGACGTGCTGCCGCTGGCGGCGCCGTTCGTCGCGTACGGCCTCGCGCTCATGCGTTCCGCGCCGCTGCGCGCCGTCGCGCTGGCGCTCATCGCGCTCGGCGCGGTCGCGACGCTGCTCTACGCCGCGGTCCCGACGACCGCGCTCAACACCGCGTTCGACGACAAGCTTCAGCAGCTTCTCGACGCGATGTTCGGCGTGAGCCCAATCGGCTGGCTCCCGTCGTTCCAGCCGACGACGCCTGACTGGTACGTCGGCGCGTACCTCCGCGTGCTCCCCGCGATCGCGGGCGTCGCGGTGTTGGCGTGGCTCGGGATCCGCGCGCGGTTGCCCGTGACGCGCCGCCCGCGCCAGGACGCGCGATGACACGCCCGACCGCGCCAGGGGGCGCGATGACTCGCTCCCTCGGCCTCTACGCAGCCGCGAATGCGGTCGCGCTGGCCTGGACGCTCTTCGCGGTCTCCCGGCCGTGGGTCGGCACCCTCATCGAGGACAGCCAGCGCGAGCTCGTCCAGCGGACGCTGCCCCCCGCGCTCCTCGCGGCCGCGGCCGTCACCGCGCTCGTGGCGCTGGCGTTACCGGAGGCACGCCGCGACGCATTTCTGCGCCGGCACTTCGCGCTCTACCTCGTGACCCCGGCGCTGCTGTTCCTGCTTTCGCGCGGCGGTGGCGTCACGACCCAGCACCTCGGCGCGGTCTACCTGCTCGCCGTCGCGGCGTGGACCGCGCACGCGCTTCAGGGCCTTTGGCACGTCGTCGCGAATCTTCCCGACCGACGCGCCGCGCTCACCCTCGCGGCCGTGCTCCTCGTCCCGTACTTCGCGCTCCTGCCGTACCACAACTCGACCATGCCCACGGCCTCCGACGAGCCGCATTACCTGATCGTGATGCAGAGCCTCGTCGACGATCACGACCTCGACCTCACGAACAACTACGACAGCGAGGCATACCGCGAGTTCTATCCGGACCTGCTGCCGGACCGCCACGTCATCCAGGTCGGACCGTGGCAGTACCCGATCCGCGATCTCGGCCTGCCGCTCATGGGCGCGCTGCCGTTCGCCGCTGGTGGACGCGCCGGCGTCGTGGCGCTCATGGCGCTCGTCGCCGCCGCGCTCGCAGCGCAGCTGTACCTCGCGTGTCGCGACCTGCGCATCGCGCACCGGCCCGCGCTCGTCGGCGTGGCCCTCGCATCAGTGACCCATCCGATCCTCTCGTACACGACACAGATCTTCCCGGAGCTCCTGTCCGCCCTCGCGTTCGTGTCCGCTGCGCGCTTGCTGCGGACCGGACGGGGCACGACGCCGCTCGCGCTCGCCGGCGCGGCCGCGTGCATCGGCGTCCTGCCGTGGCTCAGCACCCGCGCCGCGCTCATCGCGCTGGGCGTCGGTCTCGTCATCGCGTACTACGCGCTGCGTCCGGCGCCACCGGCATCGGGGGCACAGCGGGCGATCCGCGTCGTGGCCGCAGCCGTCCCGTTCTTCGCGCTGGTCGGAGCGCTGTCGCTCGTCAACGGGCAGCTCTTTGGCCGCTTCATGCCGGGCGCCGCCTACTACCTGATCAGCGACCAGCAGCAGGTGCTCACCTTCGCGCCACAGGTCGGGGCGCTCGGGCTGCTGTTCGACCGCACCTTCGGCCTGATCCCGCGCGCGCCGGTCTATCTCGT
>JANNHF010000038.1:0-3175 GCA_031404235.1 Chloroflexota bacterium | reverse complement strand
CGCCACACCGTCCACGCCAAGACCGGGACACCCAAACAGGCACACTGCTCTCGGAGGCGCACGCGACCTTCGCCCAGCTCGGCGCCGCGCTCGATCTTCAGCGACTCGAGGAGTCAGGCACCGCGGGGTAGGAGCGGGCCGCGCGAGCAGCCCGCTCCACTTTCGCTACTCGAAGTAATTCCCACCTGGCGGGTTGCACGGCGGGATAACAGTGCCGGTGTCGTCATAGTTCTTAGGCGGCTTCGGGTCGAAGTCGCAAAGTAGGAATTGCCCGGCTCCGGTGTCTGGCGCGCTGTCCACGACGCCGCCCCCGCGGCTCGTCTCGATGTACACGTACAAGGTCGCCGGCGCGGTCGACGTCCTCTTCTTGGCCGTGGACCCGTAGCTGTTGGTGAATGTCAGGCAACTGGCTCCACATGAGACAAACCGACTATCCCCCGGATAAGCGGAGGCTGTGAAATTGGTCCCGTTAATGCTCATGTGGACGGTCAGCGTTGCGTCCGCGCAGAGCGGTTCGCGCGTAGTGATATAGATCGAGAGAATCGCTTCGCCTGGCGTGTTTCCTGGCCCGTCGACAACGTAGTAGCTCTGACCGCTGTCGCCGGTGATGTCCGCACAAGCCGGCTCGGCCGGCGGGGTCTCGGCCACGGCGGGCGCGGCTGGCGTTCCGACGGCGAGCAGCAGGATCGCGAGCAAGATCGCAAATGTCCGTCTCATCGTTCTCCCCTCCATCCCTTCTCGGGTCACTTCAGTTTGACGCACGCGTCATGGGTCGTGCCGTCGCTCAACGTCAGTCGGAACAGGTACAGACCGGGTTGCGTTGGTGTCTTCCAGTTGAAGCGGAACTGCATGGTCGATTGGTCGAAGCGGAGGTCAGACCCGCCGCTCGTGTCGGCGAAGATGAGGTTCGGGGCCGCGGAATCGCAGGTGCTCACGAGCGCGTACTTGGTGGATACGACCGTCGAGAGGTCGCTCACGATGGTCGCACCGCTCTTGAGCTGCCACTTGAAGCCGAAGGTCTTGCCGGCGTTGCCGGCGTTGACTTGGGGCGGACTGACGACGGGACTGAAGAAGCCCAAGAACTGGTATGTCGCCACCTCGAACGTACGCTCCGCCGTATCCGTGCGTCCCTCCCACGTGACCGTCAGTCTGATGGTCCATATGCCTTTGGCCCAACCGTTTGGCACCGGCGCGCGCTTATCGATGGATTGCCCACTGCCGGCGGGCCCACTGCCGGCGGCGGTCGGCTGGGTGGGGGGCGCGATGAGAGACCAGCTCAGCGCGCTTTCCGGAAGCTCGACCCCAGCTACTTGACCCGATCCGCGCAAGGGCAGGGTGCTGTACCAGGCGAACTTTGCGCCGATCGCGGGCGTGTAGATCGCGGCCGTCGGGTTCTTGGGCGTCGTGTTCGTCTCTGCTGTTGCGCCGGCTATCCCGGCGACGCGATTCCACCCGTCACTCACGTATGGGACGAGCGTGCCGCCCCCTCCGGCGCGGGCACAAGCATTCGATGTGTCTGCGTTGGTATTGAAAGTCGCTTTCGTCCCTTCGACTTTTGTGGGCGGCACCGCGACAGCCGCCACGAAGTTGAATGACACGCACTCGTAGATAAGGTCCACAAGCAGGTCCTCGGGGTTGGAGCTTACGGCGGTCACTTCGACGTAGATCTGCTGCGTCCCGCCGACGTCGATGGAGATGACCTGCGTGTAGGCCGGATCCGACTGGAACTGGTCGTCGAGCTTGAACCGGACCTGGCAGGTGTGCGTCCCCACACTCGTGCCGCTCGCGACCGTCACCGTCTCGGCGAAGTTCGCCGTGGTACCGCTCGCAACTGTCTGACTCGTCGGGCTGAACGCGACCGAGAGCGCCGGGTCGCACGCTTCTGCGTTCACGACCGGCGTCACGGTGACAGGTAGGTCGTGGAGACCGTCGAGAATCGCCTGCGAGACCTCGTCGGCGTTGTTCGCGTTCTTCACGACGCCGTTCGTCGCGGCTGCAATCCGAGTCGCCTGGCCGTTCAGGCGCGACGGACACAAGGAGTTGCAAAAGTTGAGGGTGCTTTGCAGGGTGGGATGTTCGATGCTCACCGCGACGACCCGAATCGTGCTGGGGCCCACGGTCTCGCCGCCTCTCAGCGCGTTGATCGCGTCGCTCTCGGAATGTGTCCCGCTCGGATCGTGACCAGGAGCGTCGCCGAACCAGGCGACCACTCGGCTTGAACCAGATCGGTAGCCGACGTTCGTCACTGGGTCGCCTCCGTCGTTGCCGATGCCCAGTCGGTAGAGCGCGTTTAGCTGCGCCTCCTCGATATCGCAGCCATCGCCGCTAAAGGGGTCGTTGATCGCCCAAGTGTCGACGGCAGTTGCGATGCTCACTTGATCGTCGGTCAACGGCTGCTCGAGTTTGAACATGTAGAAGTCTGAAGGGCAGAACTCCTTGTCCTTGTACGACGCGACGGCGAACCGCGCATCAGGCTGCGCGTCCAGGACCTCCTTCATGATCCGGACGACATTGGTCTTCACGTTGGCGAGACTGGGATTCATGCTGCCGGTCGTGTCAGCGAGGAACACGATGTCTGGCTTTGGTGGGATCCGCGGCGTGATTTGGCTGCGGCCGAGCGTCACGGTCCCGCCGGTCGTGGGAGGGGGACTCGAGGCGCTCAGGGTAATGGTCGTCGGCGGAGCGATCTTTAGCGAGGTGAACAGCGTGACTTCGGTGCCGCCAACTTCCTCGCCCACCTGCAGATCCGTGGCGTCCTCCACCTGCACGAGCCGGACTTCACCAGCAGCAGTGCTGAACCCGGGTGCTGCGGCGTAGAAGGTACGGACGCCTGTCGTGATGGGTGGCGTATTGCCCACAGCATCGTGGTCCGTTACAGCCTCGCTCCAGGGCAGTCCGAAGTTGGCGACGACCTTCGGGGGCGATGACGTATCTAGCTGTAGGAGCCGCAGCAGGCTGTCCGTGGACTCATCCGTTGGGGCAACGTCCAGCTCGTAGTACGGCTCGATCACATTGGTGTTTGCCGGTGTCCCATCGGTCGTCCCGGCGATGATGTATTTCTGGCCGGCCCCTACGCCGGTCGACGTACCGATCTTGCCGGGCGACGAGCATGCTGTTGTCGAGGCGGGCCGGAGCTTGCAGAACAGGTAGGCGAAGTCGTTCGCCTCGAGGAGCG
>JANNHF010000037.1:0-21176 GCA_031404235.1 Chloroflexota bacterium | reverse complement strand
ACGTGCGCCACGACGATGCGCCTTCACCGATGGTCTTGAAGAGCGGCGTGCCCAGCTCCGCGCGCTCGCCATCCTTCACGAGGAGCTCTGTATCGGCGTTCGACGCGCCGGGGCGATAGATGATCCGCCGGTCGGCCGACTGGAGCGTCACATATGGATAGAACGGCAGCGACGGCACAAACGAACCCACACGCACCTCGCCATCGATCAGCTCATAGCTTCGCACCTGGACGATGCCCGCGATCGGCGCGAGATACACGTAGCCGACCGGCGCGCGCAGTGCCGCGTAGCGCTTCCCGCTGTTGCTGTATGCAGTGACGGTGAGCGGATCGGGCGTCGCGCTCGGTGGCGGAGTCGGCGTCGCGGGAGCGGTCGTCGGCGCGAGCGTTGGGGACGCGGACGGTGTGGACGGCGGCGGAGGTGACGGCGTCGCGCTCGCAAGCACGACCTGGCTCTTGTAGACGAGCGACGACGCAGGGGACGAGGTCGTCCCCGCTACGCTCCCCTGCCCTGTCGCGAACTGGCTGACGACGAACGCGATACCGAGGACGCTCATGCCGAGGCCGACGCCGACGGCGGCGTTGCCGATCGTCCGCAGCGCTGATCGCACTTCAGGCGATAGCGCCACTAGGCCGCGACCGGTCCAGCGATCTCTTCCAGGGAACGTCCCTTCGTCTCTTCACCGAGCAGCCACACGTTGAGCGCCGTCACGACAAGCAGGACCATGAACATGGCGAATACACCTGACTGACCCAACGTCGGCACCAGCACTGGTGTTAGGAACGGTCCGATGATCCCGCCGATACGCCCCACGGCGGCGGCGATGCCCGCCCCGGTCGCACGGATCGCGGTCGGGTAGAGCTCCGGGGAGTACGTATAGACCACTCCCCATGCGCCCAGGTTGAAGAACGACAGCAGCGCGGCATAGATGAAGGCGTCGGTGCCGGTCCCGGAATTCCCGAAGAGGAAGGCCGCCGCCGCCGTGCCGAGCAGGAATGTGACGAGCGTCGGTTTGCGGCCCCAACGTTCCACCAGCCACGCGGCGCTGAAGTAGCCGGGGATCTGTGCGATCGTCGACAGGAAGAAGAACTCGTTGCTCCGCACTTCGGAGAGTCCGCGCGCGGCGAGCAGCGACGGTACGTACAGGAAGATGCCGTAGTACGTGAAGACGATGCCGAACCAGAGGATCCAGAGCATCGCCGTGCGTCGCGCGTACGCAGGACTCCACAGGGCCGTGATGCTCGTGCGCCCGGAGCGCGCGGGCGCGACCGCGGCGCCGAGCGTGAGCATCGGAGCGCCGCCGGCGCGCTCGACGCGGCGCACGACCGCGTCGGCCTCGGCGCTCCGGCCGCGCTCCGCGAGATAGCGTGGCGACTCGGGGAGCGCGGAGCGCAGGTAGGCGACGTACAGCGCTGGCAGCGCGGCAACGACGAACGCGCCGCGCCAACCGAACTGCGGCAGCACGAAGAGCGCGACCAGGCCCGCGGCGAGCGTGCCGTAGGCCCAGAACGACTCGAGGAGCACGATCATCCGGCCACGCTGCGCGCGCGGCGAGAACTCCGAGACGAGCGTCGCCACCACCGGCAGCTCACCGCCGAGCCCGAGTCCGGCGACGACACGTGCCGCGAGAAGCGTCTCGAACGTCGGCGCGACGGCGGAGAGCATCGCGCCCACCGAGAACAGGATCAGCGTCGCCTGGAAGATGAGCCGGCGTCCGTAGCGGTCCGCGAGGCGACCGGAGATCGCGGCGCCGAAGAACATGCCGACGAAGCCGGCGCTCGCGACCAGGCCGACCTGCGCAGGCGCGAGCGAAAACTCTTTGGTGATCGGCGCAACGAGGAAGCCGATGAGCAGGACGTCCATCGCGTCGAACATCCAGCCCAGCCCGCTCGTGATGAGTAGCTTCCAGTGAAAGCGGTTGAGCGGCACGCGGTCGAGTCGCGCGACGAACGTCTCCGCGCTCATGCGCCGAGACAGCCCTCCGCCGCGAGCAGCTCCGCGTTCAGCACGGACGCGCCGGCCGCGCCGCGGATGGTGTTGTGGCCGAGCGCGACGAATTTCATGCCCAGCACGTGGTCCTCGCGCACGCGGCCGACGACCACGGACATGCCGTTGCCGGCCATGCGGTCGCGCACCGGCTGCGGGCGGTCGCGCTCGTCGCGGACGACGATCGGCTGCTTCGGCGCGGTCGGCAGATCAAGCTCCTGCGGGCGGCCTTTGAACGCGCGCATGGCGCCCGTGACCGCGCGGACATCAGGCCGGCCGCGCAGCGCGACGCTCACCGTCACGGTGTGGCCGTCACGCACGCTGACGCGGTTGCAGTGCGCGGAGAACGGGAACTGGGCGTCCGTGAACGCCTTTCCGTCCCAGGTGCCGAGGAACTTCTTCGTCTCCTGCTCCATCTTCTCTTCCTCTTCGCCGATGAACGGCACGACATTGTCGAGCGCATCGAGGGACGGCACGCCGGGATAACCGGCGCCGGAGAGCGCCTGCAATGTCGTGACGACCACGCGCTCGATGCCGAACGCGCGATGCAAGGGCGCGGCGGCGAGCGTGAAGGTGATCGCGGAGCAGTTCCCGTTCGTGACGATCGAACCGGTCCAACCGCGCTTGCGGCGCTGCAGCTCGAGCGCACTCGCGTGCTCGGGATTGACCTCGGCGATGATGAGCGGGACGTCCTCGTCCATGCGGTGCGTCTTCACGTTGGAGAAGACGTGGTGACCGGCCTTCGCGAGCGCGGACTCCCACTGTTCGGCTGCCTCGCTCGGCAGCGCGGAAAAGCAGATCTCGGCATCGACCTCGGGTCGCGTGGCCTCGAGACGCATGTCGGCGATCGCGGCCGGCATGTCTTCGCCGAAATGCCAGGGGGTCACGTCGCCGTAGCGCTTGCCGACGTTGCGCTCGGAGGTGGTGAGCACCGCGAGCTCGAACCACGGATGGTCCGCGAGCAGGCTGATGAAGCGCTGCCCGACCGTGCCAGTGGCGCCGAGGACCGCGACCCTGCGCTTTCGCATCGCTCTAAGTGTGACGCACGCGCGCCGTGAAGTCCCGCTACGAGCGGTGGAATTCCTCGTGTACCGCGAGCACGGCCTTGTCTCGCTCGGAGTCGGCCACGACGAACGAGATGTTCAGCTCGCTCGAGCCCTGCGCGATCGCCATGACATTCACGCCGGCGCGGCCGAGCGCTCCGAAGACGCGCGCCGCGACGCCGGGCGTGCCGCGCATCCCCTCCCCCACCGCGGCCACGATCGCGACGGGCGCCTCAACGCTGACCCGCTCCACATCGTGACGGCGCAGCTCGGCGCTGAACATGCGCTCGAGCGCCGGTCGGAGGCGTTCGGCCCCGTCCGCGGGCACGACCAGACAGATCGAATTCTCGCTCGAGGACTGGCTGATCATGAGCACGTTCACGCGTTCCGCCGCGGTCGTGTCGAACACGCGCGCCGCGAAACCGGGGACGCCGCTCATGCCCGCACCCTGCACGGTGAGCAGCCCCAGCCCACCGAGCGAGGTCGTCGCTTTCACCACGCTGCCGTCGAACACGGGGTCGCCGGTGATCGTCGTCCCCGGATGCTCCGGGGCGAAGGTGTTGAGGATACGGACGGGGATGCGTGCTTCGATCGCCGGCAGCACGGTCCGCGGGTGGATCACCTTCGCGCCGAAGTACGAGAGCTCCGCCGCCTCGGCGTACGACACGCGCTCGAGGGTCTTCGCGCCGCGCACGATGCGTGGATCCGCGCTCATCACGCCGTTCACGTCGGTGTAAATGAGGAGGACGTCGGCGTGGAGAGCCGCCGCGAGCACCGCTGCCGAGTAATCCGAGCCGCCGCGCCCGAGGCTCGTCGTCACGCCGTCCACAGTGGATGCGACGTAGCCGGTGATGACCGGCGTCGTTCCGGCTTTGAGCAGCGGCAGGATGTCCTGGTGCACGCGGGCCTTCGTTTCTTCGAACAGAGGGTTCGCGTGACCGAACGCGTCGTCGGTGATGAGCAGACCCTCCGCCGACAGCGACTGGGCCTTCGTGCCCCGCGCGTTGAGGAGTGCCGCGACGATCGGCGCGGAGATCTTCTCGCCGTAGGTGACGATCGCGTCGAGGCTGCGCGCGGTGCATTCGTGCAGGATCGCGACGCTGCGCAGCAGTGAGATCGTGCGCTCCGAAAGATCCGTGATCTCGCCCAAGACGTCGCCGCCGCCGACCCCCAAGAGGTCGGCAACGAGGTTCGCGTGCGCTTTCGCTAGGTCAGTGACGATGCGCTCGGCCACCGAGGCTTCGCCGTGCGCGGCTTCGCGCGCCGCGGTGTGCAGAGCGTCGGTGGTTCCCGCGGTCGCGGATACCACCACCACGCGGTCGCCCTTCGTGTCGCCGACGATGCGCGCCACGCTCTCGAGGGCGGTGGGCGAGGCCACGGAGGTCCCGCCGAACTTTAGGACGGTGCGGGTCAACGCATGGCCCGGGCGATCGCGATCACGTCGCCGAGTATGGCCGACGCCGTCGCGTCGCCGCCCGCGCCCGGTCCGCTGAACACAAGGCGGCCCGCGAGATCGGTCTCGATCGTCACGACGTTCGTCGGACCATCGGCGGCGCCCTCGGGCGAGCTGGCGGAAACCTCTTCCGGGCCGACGCGAGCCTTGGTCGCGCGCTCTCCGAAGTCGGCGGTCGCAAGGTAGCGGACCTTCGCGCCGCGCGAGGCCGCGCTTTTCACCGTGTCCGCGGACAGCCCACGCAGCGTCGTGCGTCGCACGTTGTCCGGATGGAAGTGCCGGCCTTCGAGCAGGCTGATGAGGATCGAGAGCTTGTACGCCGCGTCGAACCCGTCAACGTCGGCGGTGGGGTCCGCCTCGGCGTAGCCCTTTGCTATCGCTTCCTCGAGCGCAGCGTCGAATCCAAGCCCGGACTCCATCCGCGAGCAGATGTATGTGGTCGTCCCGTTCAGTAGGCCGCGCACGACCCGCGGGCGCGACGCCGCCAGCATCCGCGTACCAGCGATGAGCGGGATCGCGGCGGCGACCGCGGCTTCGAAACGCAGCTCGCGCTTTGCGAGCTTCGCTGCCTCGTGGAGCGCGTTCCATTCCTTCGCGACGAGCTCCTTGTTCGCGGTGACGACGTGTCGTCCGCGCTCGAAGGCCGCGAAGTGGAGGTCTCGCGCCGGCGACGTGCCGCCGATGACCTCGATGACGATCTGGATATTCGGATCCTCGAGCAGGCGGAACGGATCGGTGGTGACAGCGAGGTCACCCGCGTCACGCGCTTTGCGCCGGTCGCGCACGGCGGCGCCCAGGAGCCGGAGCGGACGGCCCGCGGCAGCATCAAGACGCTTGCCGCGATCGGCGAACGCGCGCGCGACGGATGAGCCGACCGTCCCGAGCCCGAGCAGCGCGACGCCGACCGGTGTGCTCATCCGACCGCATCCTCGAGCAGGTCCAGCGCGGCCCCGACGCTCGCCAGGCGATTGCCTGCGCGGTCGAACGTCCAGAGGTGCTTCTTGGCCGCGCTGTGCTTGTCGCTGTCGACGGCAACGAACGTAAGTCCGACAGGTTTCCCAGGCGTCGCGCCGCCCGGACCTGCGATCCCGGTGATGCCGAGGCCGATCTTCGCGTCCAGACGCGAGCGCGAACCGCGTGCGAGCGCGCCGGCGACGACCGACGAGACCGCGCCGTGCGAGTGGATGAGCTGTGGCGCGACGTCCGCGAGGATCTCCTTCGCCTCATTGCTGTACACGACCGCGCCTCCACGGAAGTAGTCGCTCGAGCCGCCGTGGGCGGACAGGACGGCTGCGAGCAGGCCGCCTGTGCACGACTCGGCCGCGGCGACGGTCAGCTTTCGCCGCCGCAGCTTGCCGTGAAGGGCGGCCATGCGGTCCACGAGCTCCTCGAATGTTGGCGCGCGCTTGGCGGGCATGAGCGCGAGGTTACGCGCTTTACATGGTGTAGCGCTGTCTCTTGTGCGGGAAGTACGTCGGGAGCGTGACCACGCCGATCACGAGCGCCGCTGCGAGCAGAGCGATGCCCACCGTCGCCTCGAGTGCGGGTGGCCGCATCACGATGAGGATCGCGATCGCGCACATCTCGAGCGCGGTCTTCAGCTTCGCGGCGGATGACGCCGGGAGGTGCCCGCCGGCCCGGTGGCGCAGCACGCGGAGCCCGCTCACCAGCAGCTCGCGTGCGGTGATCGCTGCGACGAGAGCGAGCGGCGCAGCGCCGACCTGAGCCAGCCCCGCGAGCGTGAGGAGGACCAGGGCCTTGTCGGCGAGCGGATCCAGCAGCACGCCGTGGTCGGTCGTGATGCGGTAGCGGCGGGCGATCCACCCATCCAGCGCGTCGGAGAGCGCGGCCAGAGCGAACACCGCGACCGCGACCTCTCGGAGACCCGCGACGAGTGCGATGAGGATCGGGAAACCCGCGAGCGCCCGAAGCACGGCGAGTGCGTCGGGGACGCTCACTGCGCGGTGTTCACGAGCCTCACAGCGATCGCGCCGCGACGATCACGGGAGGCGTGGGCGGTCCGCCGCCGCCGGCCGCCTCCAGTCGTACGGTGCGCGACACTCGTCCGACCTTGCCGGTCACGTCGAGCACCTCGACCACGATGTGGTTCGAACCGCGGCTCAGCTGGACGTTCACCGAGAACGTTCCGTCGGCGTTGGGACGGATATCCTCCAGCGTCAGCGGTCCCGGGTACACCTGCACCCTGACACGGCCATCGGGCACCGTGCGTCCCTTTACGACGAAGTCCGCTGACTGCGCGATCGCGTCGGTGGCCGGTTCCGTGATCTCGAGCCTTGGAGGCACCGCGAACGACACGAACTGGTAGTACAGATAGCCGACGAAGAGCGCGATGCCAGCCAGCACGACCACGGGCACGAGCACCGCGGGCGTGAAGATCAGGTTGCGCCGCATGATCGGGTTCATCGGCTTGAACGTGCGCGGCACGTCCGGTTGGTCGCGCTCTTGATGGAACTGGACGACCAGCTCCTCCGTCGCGAGCTCGAGATACTCGGCGTAGTTCCGCAGGAACCCTTTCGTATACACGGCGCCGGGCAGGGTGCGGTGATCGCTGTCCTCGAGCGCCTTCAGGAACTTCTCGCGGATGCGCGTGTCCGAGGCGGCCTGTTCGAGCGTGATGCCCTTCTTCTCGCGCTGGGCACGAAGCGTGTCGCCAAGCCGCGCCACTCTTACTCCTCGCCTGGTCGGGCCGAGCCGTACACCTCACGGAACTTGCCTGGTCCCCGGTCCGGTCCGATGACGCCGTTGCGCTCCATGATGTCGATGAGCCGGCCGGCGCGAGCGAATCCGATCGTCATCTTGCGCTGCAGCATCGAGACCGAGGCCTTGCCCTCGTGGTGGATGATCTCGACCGCCTCTTCGTAGCGCTCGTCGTCGATGTCCTCACCGTCAGACTCCCTGCGGGTGAGCCGGTCCGGACCCTCGAGGACCTTCGCGTGCCGGTCATACGACTTCCCGCCCTGCAGCGTCCAATGGCGGCTGATGAGCAGGATCTCGTGGTCCGAGACGTAGACGCCCTGCGCGCGGATGGGCTTGGCGAGGTCAGGTCGCAGCACGAGCATGTCGCCGCGCCCGAGGAGCTTCTCCGCACCGGTCATGTCGATGATCGTGCGCGAGTCGACCGCGGACGCGGTGGCAAACGCGATGCGGGCCGGGATGTTCGCCTTGATCAGCCCAGTGATCACGTCCACCGACGGCCGCTGCGTCCCGAGGACGAGATGGATGCCAGTGGCCCGCGCGAGCTGCGCGACGCGCGTGATCTGCTTCTCGACCTGGATCGGCGCCTGGAGCATGAGGTCGGCGAGCTCGTCGATGACGAACACGACGTACGGGATGCGGTCGGAGCCGGTGTGCTTCTCGTTGTACTGGCCGATGTTGCGCGAGCTCGTCCGGGCGAACAGCCGGTAACGGCGATCCATCTCGCCCACCACCCAGAACAGGGCGTTGAGGATCTTCTCCGCATCGGTCAGGACCGGGGCGATCAGGTGCGGGACGTCACCGAACGCGGTGAAGTCGACGCGCTTGAGATCGCCGATGAGGATGCGCACGTCGTCAGGCGTCGCGTTCAGCAGCAGGCTGCAGAGGATCGAGCTGATGCTCACGCTCTTTCCCGATCCCGTTTGACCTGCGACCAGGAGATGCGGCATCGCGCCGAGGTCGAGCACGATGGGAGCGCCCGCGACGTCGCGCCCGAGGGCGACCGTGAGCTTGGACGATGAGCTGCGGAAGATCGCCGTCTCCACGACATCGCGCAGCGACACGAGGCCGACCGCGAGGTTGGGGACCTCGATGCCCACGACGCTCTTGCCGGGGATCGGAGCCTCGATGCGGAGCGTGCGCGCCGCGAGTGCGAGCGCAAGGTTGTCGTTCAGAGACTCGACGCGGGAGAGGAGGACGCCGGGGGCGATCTTCAGCTCGTAGCGCGTCACGACCGGTCCGGGCGTGACTTCGACGACCTTCGCGGTGATGTTGAAGTGCGCGAGGGTCTGTTCGATGACCTCTGCGCTCTTCCGGATCTCGCTGCTCGTCCCAGCGTGACCCGCGTCGCCGAGGCCGAGGATGTCGATCGGCGGGAGCGTCCAATTTCGGTCTGCTTTCGCGTGGAGCACGCCCTCCACGGCAACGTTCTTGTCCGGCAGCCCGGCGATGGACGGGGTGAACGCGCCCTCTGGCGCTGAAGCCGCCTCGTCGGTCTCCGGTGGCGGTAGGAGCCGCAGGGGCGGCTTGGAGGGCTGAGCGGCCCCCTTGGGACGTTCGACGGGCATGTTGATCCGCAGCGGTGGGCCAGGCCCCCCCACGGGCTCGGGCACGGGCGCGTCCCCGCCACGCGCGAACCGCGCCGCGGTGCCGCCAGGGAGGCTCACACCGGGGCTAAGCCCGCTGCGGCGCTCCCATGCCGGACGGATGAGGTCGCCCAAGGTGCGGTTGGCGGCGACGACGATGCCGACGAGGAGCAGCGCGACGAGCGCGATCGGACCGCCGACCTCGCCGAACGCGCCGGTCGCGATGTTGGCGACCGCCGCGCCGACGATGCCGCCTGCGCCCTGTCCGAGGTCTGGCTCGCCGCGCTGGTAGTGCTGGGCGATCGCGAGGAGCGCGGCGAACACGAACGCGCCGCCGGCGATGGGGATGATCGCGCTGCGCCGCATGAGACCGAACCACAGCTCCGCCGCGAGCGCCGCGAGCAGGAAGGGGACGGCGAACGCGCCCCACCCGAGAAGCGAGACGAGGGACGAGCGCCACCAATGCAGCACGGCGCCCTGGTCGGCGATGAGTGCGACGATCGAGAGCAGCGCGAACGCGAGCAGTGCGATCGCGCCGACCTCATTGCGGATGCGCGGATCGACTGCGGGTGTCGCGCCACGCTGCGGTTGGCGGCGTGACACCCGGCGCGCGCTCATACCTGCATGATCACCGGCAGCACCATCGGCCGGCGCTTCGTGCGCTCATACAGATAGGCCGTGACGCTGTTGTGGATAGAGTCGCGGAGCGTTGCGACCTCAGCAAGGTGCTCTCCGGTCTGAGCCTCGCCGAGGCCGTCGAGGATGCGCTGCTTGGTGCGCTCGATGATGTCCGTCGCGTCTTCCTCGGGCACGAAACCCTTGGTGACGATGTCCGGGCCCGAGAGCACCTTACCGGTCTGACGCTCGATCGTGATCACGACCAGGAAGATGCCGTCGCTGCCGATCGACCAGCGATCGCGCATCATCGACTGGCTCACGTCGCCGACCCCGAGCCCGTCCACGTACACCACGCCAGAAGCGACCTTTTCTCCCAGACGCGCGCCACGGTCGTCGATCTCGAGCGAGTCGCCATTGGTGATGACGAACGCGTTACCGGCGGCGACGCCGAGGTCGATCGCGATGCGCGCGTGACGCACGAGCATCCGGTACTCGCCGTGGACCGGGATGAAGTACTTCGGCCGCAGGATGTTGAGAAGAAGCTTCAGCTCTTCCTGACTGGCATGCCCCGACACGTGAGGCCGCACGCCCGCGTCGTAGATGACCTCGGCCCCGAGCTTGAAGAGGTTGTCGATGGTGCGGCTCACCAGCTCTTCGTTGCCGGGGATCGGCGTCGCGGACATCACCACGGTGTCCCCGTCCTTCACGGCGACGTGGCGGTGGTCGCCGAGCGCCATTCGCGACAATGCGCTTGTCGGCTCGCCCTGACTCCCGGTCGTGATGATGCAGACCTCGTGGTCGGGAAGCTTGTCGATCTCCTTGGGTTGGATGAGTGAGCCCTCCGGAAAGACCAGGTAGCCGAGCTCGCGCGCGGTGCGGGTGTAGTTCTCCATCGAGCGGCCGATGATCGCCGTGCGTCTCCCCCAGGCCGCCGCCACGTCCACGATCTGCTTGATCCGCGAGATGTTCGACGCGAACGTGGTCGTGATCACCCGGCCAGGCGCGCGCGACATGATCGCGTCGAGGAGATCGCCGACGTGGCGCTCGGACTGCGTGTAGCCCGCGACCTCCGCGCGCGTCGAGTCGGACAGCAGGAGCAGCACACCGTGCGCCGCGATCTCGGAGAGCCGGGCGAAGTCCGTCTGCTTCCCGTCGACCGGCGTGTGGTCGAACTTCCAGTCGCCGGAGTGAACGATCGTCCCGTAGCGCGTCTCGATCGTGAGTCCAACGGCGTCTGGGATGCTGTGACACACGTAGTACGAGTCGCAGTCGAACGGGCCGACCTTGAACACCGTCCCGGGCGTGATCTCGATCGCGTTCACTTTATCGGCGAGCTTGTGCTCGCGGAGCTTCGTGCGCATGAGGCCGAGGGTGAGCCTGGTGCCGTAGATCGGCACCTCAGGGAGGTCACGGAGGACGTACGGCAGCGCGCCCATGTGGTCCTCGTGCGCGTGCGTGAGCACGATCCCCCGCACCTTGGCCTTGTTCTGGCGCAGGTACGTGATGTCCGGAATGACGAGATCGATGCCGAGCATCTCCTCGTCGGGGAACATGAGGCCGGCGTCGACAACGATGATGTCGTTGCCCTGCTCGATCGCGAGCATGTTCTTGCCGATCTCGCCGACCCCGCCGAGCGGGATCACGCGAAGCG
Organism: Chloroflexota bacterium; assembly: GCA_031404235.1. Classification (GTDB taxonomy): domain Bacteria; phylum Chloroflexota; class Limnocylindria; order P2-11E; family P2-11E; genus CF-39. The sequence goes on along the minus strand of JANNHF010000037.1, from coordinate 10,124 downwards.
AGTTAGTTGCCAAAGAGCGTCATCTGATCCGCGGTCCTGGTCTCGGCGGGCTTCTCTTTCGCGACGGGCTCCGTCGCGAGCAGCAGCGCGAGCGCGGCGAAGTCGCCAGCCAGCGCGCCACGAAGGGCGGGCTGATGGAGCGCGGCGGCGGGATGGTACACGGGGAAGATCACCAGGCCCTCGACTTTGCGCGGTCGTCCGTGGATCCGTGAGATGGACTCACCGGGCAGGAACCGGCCCATAGCGTGCCGGCCCAGCGTCACGATGACCTTTGGCTTCAGGACCTCGAGATGGCGGCGAAGCCACATGTCGCAGGCCGCGACCTCGTCCGGCAGCGGGTCGCGGTTCTCCGGAGGACGGTGCCGCACCACGTTGGTGATGAACACCTTGCTCCGGTCGAGACCGATGTTCGAGAGGAGCTCGTCCAGCAGCTGCCCGGCGGCGCCGACGAAGGGGCGTCCCTGAAGATCTTCGTTGTACCCCGGAGCCTCGCCCAGGAAGAAGATCCCCGATTCGGCGCTCCCCTCCCCCGGCACAGCCTGCCGCGCGCTGCGGTGAAGCGGACAGGCCGTGCACGCCCGGATCTCGTCGGCGAGCACGCGCAGGTCGTCTTGCATTCGAAGTGATTATGTCGCGCTCACGGCTTCGTCGGTGCCTTTCGCGCCAGATACAGCACGTCGGTGTAGATACGCTTTGGCATCTCGACGACGTCGACGACGAATCCGGCTCGCTCGAACATCGCGATGCCTTCCGCCCGCGACGGGAAGAAGAACCGGTCGCGCCCGCCTTTCGTCAGGCCCAGGCTCACCGTGATCAGCTCCTGCCCGTACGTCAGCGCGTAGCGCGGGTCGAGCCGGCGCTCCTGAGCCTTCACTACGAGCGGCCCGCCTTCGCCGAGGGCCGCAGCGGCGTTGCGCAGGACAGCCTCTTGCTGGTCGAACGGTAGGAGGTAGAGCACGTCGACGATGGTCACCGCGTCGCAGCGCGGGGGTGTGTCCCGGACGATGTCGCCGACCTCGAACCTGAGCCACTGCGTGTCTTGGATCGCCCCGCGGGCGACGTCGATCTTGCGCGGATCGAGGTCCATGCCGAGCACGCGTCGCGTTGGGGACGACTCCCGCAGCACGCAGGCGAACAGCCCATGGCCGCAGCCCAGGTCCACGATGAAGCCCTTCTTCGGCACATACCGCTCGACGACCGCGAGGTCGGAGAGGAACGCGCGACCGTGCACGAACAGGCGCGCCGCGAGCGGCGCGCGCGTGTAGCGGCGTAGGGCCCGGCCGAGCGCGCCGGTCGCCGTCGCGCCCGGCATCAGTGCACCCGCCAGATCACACCGTGCCCACCGAGTGCGGTGCGCAGCAGTGGGTCCGTCAACAGAGCCAGGTCGTCGGATCGCTCGTCCACGAGGACGTCCCGCTGGCGCAGGTCGTCGTCCACGTACCCCGGGTGCGCCGAGAGCTCGCCCAGCCCACCGTGGGCGGCCAGAAGCGCGACGCCCGCCGCGTCGAGCCGCGGGCGCTGCGACGTCAGGTCGACGTACCACGACGGCCCGCCGATGCCGCGGAGGGCGATGTCCGAGGCAAGTGAGGCCGCGTGAAGCGACACGGCCTTGACCTGCAGCCGTAGCCGTGGCGCGCGAGCCCGGCGCACCCAGCGCACGCCCATGTCGCGGCCGACGCGACCGACGACGAGCGCGACCGGCGGCATGAGGTGGACGTGCCGATGCGAGTCGAGCGCCAGCGCCGGGACACCCCACGACCTGGCGCGGGTCATCTGCGCACGCAGCTCCGCCGCAAGCTCCGCCGGACGCACCCGTCCGGTGAAGAGACGGCGGGTGAACACCGACAGGGGATAGAAGCGGCCGTCCTCGTCGCACAGCGACGGCACGGCCGCAGGGTCGCTCGCGGGCCGGCCGCCGACGAGGTCGAGATGCAGTCCGACCTCGAGATCCGGCTCGGCCAGCGCGAGCGCGGCAGCTTCCTGCGCGGCCGGGAACGTGACGAGCAGCGACGTCGAGCGGACCACACCGCGCCGATGCGCCTCGAGGATCCCGCGCGTCACCCCGGCGCTGAGCCCCAGGTCATCGGCGGTCACGACGACGCTCAACGGTACCTGCCGAGGGCGTCGTTCAGCCGGACGCGGAGAAGATCGCGCATCATCCGCGGCGCCTGCGCCACGAAGTTGATGCTCGTCTCGTGGTTCTGCACGAGCGCGAACGGGATCTCGCGGACGCGGTAGCGCGCGCGGCGTGCGAGGAAGAGGACCTCGGCGTCGAAGGCGAAGCCGCGCACGCGTTGACGTGTGAAGAGATCCTTGGCGGCCTCGGCGGTGTAGGCCTTGCCGCCGCACTGCGTGTCCTGCACGCCGGTGGGCACGAGCGCACGGACACAGGCGCGGAACGCACTGCCCATGAAGCGCCGCCACCACGGCCGACGCACGACCGAGCCGGGCACATAGCGCGATGCGATGGCGATGTCGGCGCCCTCGTCGATCGCGCGCACGAACTTGTCGATGATCTCCACCGGGATGGTGAGGTCGGCATCGAGGAAGACGATCGGGTCGCCCGTCGCGCCGAGCACACCGGCGCGGACCGCTGAGCCCTTGCCGCGGTGTGGCAGCGGCAGGTAGCGATAGATGATCCCGGCCTGCGGCAGCGTCGCGACCGCGTCGGCGAAGGCCTCGCCGGTGTGATCGGTCGAGCCGTCGTCCGCGACGATGATCTCGGCCCCCGTCCCGCGGTCGGCGAGATATTCCGCGCACGCTGCGAGGCTCGCCGCGATGCGGCGAGCCTCGGTATAAGCCGGAAGAACCAGTGAGAGCAGCGGCTACCTGCGAGGCGGACCGCTCCGCCGGAAGCCTCCCGCACCACCGCCAGCGCCCGGCGGGCCGCGGAAGCCACCGCGGTCGCCCCCCTCGCGGTCGCCAAAGCGAGCGCGCTCGGCGCGCTGCCGTTCCTCGAAGCCGTTGCCGTCCTCGTTCACGGCACGCATCGAGAGGTTGACGCGGCCCTGCCGGTCGACCTCGGCGACCTTCACGCTCACCTTGTCGCCGACCTTCACGACGTCCTCGATGCGGTTAACTCGGTCATTCGAGATCTCTGAGATGCGCACGAGGCCCTCCTTGCCGGGGAGGTACTCGACGAACGCGCCGATCGACATGATCCGCGTGACCTTCCCCTCGAAGACCTCGCCGACCTCGGGCTCCCTCGTGAGCCCCTCGATCATCTGCTTCGCCTTCGCGCGGCCCTCGGCCTTGGCGCCGGTGATGCGCACCGTGCCGTCGTCCTCGAGCTCGATATTGGTGCCGGTCTCGCTCTGGATCGCACGGATCATCTTGCCGCCGGGGCCGATGACCTCGCGGATCTTGTCTGGATGGATCTTGATGGTCTCGATGCGCGGCGCCCAGAACGACAGCTCCGGTCGTGGCGCGCTCAGCACCTCGCGCATCGCGGCCAGGATGAACAGCCGCGCCTCGCGCGCCTGCGCGAACGCCTGACGCATGACGTCGAGCGAGATGCCCTTGATCTTGATGTCCATCTGCAGCGCCGTGATGCCCTTGTCGGAGCCGCAGACCTTGAAGTCCATATCGCCGTAGTGGTCCTCGAGGCCCTGGATGTCGGTGAGGATCGTGTACTTGCCGCCCGAGGTAACCAGGCCCATCGCGATGCCCGCGATCATCTCCTTGATCGGGACGCCCGCATCCATGAGCGAGAGCGTGGAGCCACATGTGGACGCCATCGACGACGAGCCGTTCGACTCGAGCGTCTCGCTGACGACGCGGATCGTGTACGGGAACTCTTCCTTCGTGGGGAGGACCGGCATGAGCGCGCGCTCGGCGAGCGCGCCGTGGCCGATCTCGCGGCGGCCCGCGCCGCGCATCATCCGCACTTCACCGACCGAATAGGGCGGGAAGTTGTAGTGATGCATGTAGCGCTTCGTGTCGACCGGCGACAGCGTGTCGATGATCTGCTCGTCACCGGTGGGGCCGAGTGTCGTGACGGAAAGGACCTGCGTCTGTCCGCGCGTGAAGAGGCCGGAGCCGTGCGTGCGCGGGAGGACGCCGACCTCGATCGAGAGCGGCCGGATCGTCTTGGTGTCGCGGCCATCGGGCCGCAGGTTCTCCTCGGTCACCGCGCGGCGGAACTCTTCCTCGAGGATCGTTTCGTATGCGGCGGCGACCTCCTCCGCGAGGACGAGGCTGCCCTCCTTGACGAACTGCGTGACCGCGTCGGCTTTGAGCACGTCGAGGCCGCTCTCGCGCTGCGCCTTGTCGGGGTTGCGTAGCTTGGCCCGGATGCGCTCCCTGAGGAACTGGGCGACGGGCGCGAGCTTTTCCGTTGTGTCTGCGGGCGGTGTGATCGCGAGCTTGGGCTTCCCGACCGCGCGGCGTAGCTCTTCCTGCGCGTCGCACAGTTCGCGGATGCCCTCCTGGGCGAGCACGAGTGCCTCGACGAGGAAGTCCTCCGAAACCTGACGGGCACCGGCCTCGAGCATCATGATCGAGTCGCGCGTTCCCGCAACGACGAGATCGAGGTCGCTCTCGTCCATCTGCTGGATCGTTGGGTTGAGGGTGAGCTTGCCGCCCACGGTGCCAACGCGAACGCATCCGATCGGACCTTCGAACGGCGCGTCCGAGATCGTCAGAGCAGCGGAGGCCGCGTTGACGACGAGCACGTCGTAGTCGTTCTCCTGGTCGGCTGACCAGGCGGACGTGACGATCTGAACGTCGTTCTTGAAGCCCTTGGGGAAGAGCGGGCGAATGGGTCGATCGGTGAGGCGGGCGGTCAGGATGCCCTCCTCGGACGGGCGTCCCTCACGTCGTGGGAACGATCCAGGGATCTTTCCGGCCGCGTACAGACGCTCTTCGAAGTCAACTGTGAGCGGGAAGAAGTCGATCCCTGGCCGGATCGTCTTCGCGACCGTGGCCGCAGCGAACACGATGGTGTCGCCGTAGCGCACCGTGACGGAACCGCCGGCCTGCTTCGCGTACTTGCCCGTTTCGAAGACGAGCGCCTTCCCGTTGATGGTCACTTGAGCTTGCGTGACTGGCATGTGTGTTTTGGGGTGCGCCACTAAGAAAAGACCCAGGGGTCTCCCTGGGTCATCCGCGCTATCGCGGCCTCGCTACCGCCGCAGTCCAAGTCGCCCGATGATCGCCTGGTAACGCTCGGGGGACCTTTGATGCAGGTAAGCGAGGAGCCGCCGCCGCTGGCCGACCATCTGTAGCAGGCCGCGCCGACTGGAATTGTCGTGGCGCGCTGCGCGAAGGTGGTCTGTCAGATGCTTGATGCGCTGCGTGAGGACTGCGATCTGGACCTCCGGCGAGCCGGTGTCTTTGTCGTCGCGTTGGTACGTCTCGATGACCTCACGCTTGGATGTCGTCGTCGCGGGCGGCACCCACTGTCCTTTCTCTGATCCGTAGATCTTGTTTTGTCATTCGAAAGTGTAGCCCATGAGGTGACCGGTCGTCACGAATGCGTACGCAGGGCTGCGCGCGTGGCTTCGACATCCCGAGCGATCTGCTCGGTCAGCTCGGCGGCGCTCGCGAAGCGAAGCTCGTCGCGCAGGCGCTTCACGAACGCGGCCACGATCGTGTCACCGTAGACGTTGCCCTCCCAGTCCAACAGGTATGCCTCAAGCGTTCGGGCACCACTTCCAAACGTCGGCCGTACTCCAAGACTCGCCGCTGCTTCGACGCGCAGGTCGCGCACCCGAGCGGTCATCGCGTAGATCCCGTCGCGCGGCAGGAGACGCTCCGCGGGCACGGCGAGGTTGATCGTGGGGAACCCGAGCACCCTTCCGCGCTTCGCGCCATGCACCACCGTGCCGCGCACGCTGTAGGCACGGCCGAGGGAACGAGCCGCGGCTTCGACGTCGCCCCCGAGGAGCGCGTTGCGGATGCGGGTCGAGCTCACAAGCTCGCCGCCGAGCTCCACGGGCATCGCGACGACCACCTCGAAGCCGTATTTCGCTCCGGCCGCGGCGAGCGCGCGTACGTCGCCACCGCGGTCGCGGCCGAATTGGAAGTCCTCACCGACGAAGATCTGACGGAGCTCACCGGCGCCGACCAGTCGTCGCACGAACTCGTCCGCGGTCAGAGCCGCGAACTCCTTCGTGAAGTGGAAGACGACGACGTCGGTCGCCCCCGCTTCGTGGAGCAGGCGCGCTCGCTCTTCCACATCCGACAGAGCGGAGGGCGGCGCGCCGGGTGCGAGGGCCTGGATCGGGAGCGGATCGAACGTCGCCGCGAGCGCTCTCCCGCCCTGGCGGCTGGCACGGTCCGCGGCCTGCCGGATGAGTTCCTGATGGCCGATGTGGACGCCATCAAAGACGCCGATCGCGATAGAGAGAGGTCCGCGGGGCCAGTCGCTGAAGTCGCTGATCGTGGTCACGCGTGAAAGTTAGTCGCCCGCCGGCGCGACCGGCGCGGCCGCTGCGGCCGCGGCGGCCCGTTGCTCGCGGGCGAGCCGATTGCGCGTCACGCGCTTCCTCGCCGGCGCCGCCTCCGCCCGCAGGAACAGCACCGGCGTCGCCACGGCGAGGATGTAGCCGAGGTAGTTCCCGTGGAAGTACCGACCGAAGAACAAGAAGGCGAGAAGCGTCAGCGCGTAGCCGGTCAGCAGCGTCGCGAGCGTCGGCGTTCGCCACAGCTTCCACATCCACCACAGCGCGATGGGCGTCGCGACCGCGATCTCGATGGCCGCGAACGGGAAGTCGGCCTGCCGGAACTCGATCACACCCAGCGCCAGGAGCAGCGCGGAGAAGCCCATCCCCGAGATCGGATACGTCCACGCGGCGCCGCCTGCGTTGTAGCGGATGACGTCGTCGTACAACGCCGCGAAGTCGTTCAGCAGGAATGGCAAGAACGTGACGGCGAGGAATAGCGTCGCCGGCCATAGCGGTCGCCACAGGGCATCCCACGCTTCGCGCACCGTGCGTGGCCGGCGTGTCGCGAGGAGCCAGACCGCGATGAACGGCATGATGAGAACCGCGTGCAGCTTCGCCGCCGCTCCGACAGCGATCGCGAGCGGGCCAAGCGTCCGGTGCTCGCGTTGAAGCAGCGTTATTCCGGCGAAAAGGAACAGCAGCACGAAGAAGTCGTTCCGGCCTTCGACAACGAACGGGAACAGCTGCGGGTTCAGGCCGACGAGCGCGACGAGCGCGAGACGGTTGTCCACGCGACGCGCGAGCAAAGGGACGACAGCGAGGGTCGCGACGTACGCGGGCAGATAGAGGTAGCGCTGGTCCCAGAACAGCCCGACCTTGTCGAACAGCCACACGAACGGCGTCGTGACCAGGAACAGGAGCGGGAAGTACGTGAGGTGATACAGCGCGGGGTTGTTCACCATGGGCCAGTAGTAGAGCGGCGTATCGAGGTAGTCGGCGACGTAGGGGTTCTGCCCCAGGAGCAGCTTCCGCGCGGCCCACTCGATCATCAGAGCGCCGTCGTGGATGTACGTGTATGGCTTGCCTGTTTCGCGCAGAACGATCGACGCGAGCGTCGGCACGATGACGAACACCGCGATGATCGACGCGACATGGATGGCTCGCTGACGTGACGTGAACGCGGCGCGCGAGATGTGATCGCGCATGGCATACGCGAGCGGCAGCACGCCGCAGGCGATCAGGTAGGCGGTGTCGGCAACATACGGGAAGAGCTGCCAGAGCGGAACGTCGCGCGTTGCAGCGACGGTGCTGTGGTTCGCAAAGAGCATCAGCCAGTTCGCGAGTCCGACCGCGCTCACGACCTTCGCGTCGAGCGAGAGGTCGCGCCAGGCCTGGAGGGCCGCGCGGGCCCAACGCTCAGCCACCTTGATCACGTGCGTCCCCCTGCGCCAACGAGTTTACGGGCGGCGTCTTGGAGGTAGCGGTCCGGGAGGGCGAGCGTGGAGTCGTCCATGACGCGCAGTCGCGCGACCGCGGCGGCCTGGCCACCCGTGCGCAGCGCCTCGATGCCGATCGCGTCGGCGACATCGAGCGCCCCGATCGCGAGTCGCCGAAGCGCGGCGAGATGCGCTGCCGAGCCCAGGGCGCGCCCAAGGTCGCGCGCGATCGATCGCACATAGGTGCCGCTGCCGCAGACGATCAGCAGGCGCGCGTCGGGTGAATTCCACTCCGTCACCTCGAGTCGATGGATATGCACCTCCCGCGCCGCGAGCTCGACCGTCTCGCCGCTCCGGGCGCGCGAGTACGCGGTCCGGCCGCCGACCTTCACCGCGGCGTAGGCGGGCGGGACCTGCCGTATCGCACCGCGTAATGGAGCGAGCGCGGCTTCTATGTCGCTCGCGCTGGGCGGTGCCGCGGCGCGTCGCGTCGTCTCGCCCTCCCGGTCGTCGGTCGCCGTCTCGCTGCCGAAGCGCACCAGCGCGTCGTACACCTTGGGCGCCGTGTGAAGACGTTCCGTTGAACGCGTCGTCTCGCCGACGAGCAGCGCCAGGAGCCCCGTCGCGAGCGGGTCGAGCGTGCCGCCATGACCGACGCGGCGGATCCCGAGAACGCCACGTGCCACCGCGACGACATCATGCGAGGTCCAGCCCTCCGGCTTGTCGATCGCGAGGATGCCGGCTACTGCTTCGTTCAGGCGATCCCTTTGGCGACCGGCTGGGCGGCTCGGGCGGCCGCGAGCGCCTCGCGTGCCGCGCGCAAGACGGCGTCACGCACCTCGGCGACCTCTCCGGTGATGAGCGCTCCCGCGGCGCGCACATGACCGCCGCCGCCGAAGCGGGCCATAACGGCCGACGCGTCGACTGAGGGCGCCCACGCCGATGTGCGGCACGAGACCTTGATCGCTCCAGCGTCGTGCTCGTTGAACAGCAGCGCGACGCGCATTCCGTTCGCGCGCGCGATCTGCTCCACGAGCCCGGAGATGTCCTCGCCCTGCGCTTCGGCGCTCGCGAAGTCCTGGCGCGTGACCTCGGTCCACACCAGCTGGCCGTCCTGCTCGCGGTGCATCTTCGAGAATGCGAAGCCCCACAGCTTGAGCGCCTGGAAGCGCTTGTTGCGGAAGACGTTGTACGTGATCGCCTGGAGGTCAGCGCCAGCGTCGCGCAGCCGCGCGGCGCGCTCGAGGGCGCGCGAGTCGGTCGACGGGAACTGGAAGGAGCCGGTGTCGGTCATGATCCCGATGAGTGCGGCCGTCGCCATTTCCGCCGTCCACGTCACGCCCAGCGCATCGATGACGCGCGACACGATCTCCGCCGTGGCCGCGGACGAGGCGTCCACGAGGTTCACCGATCCGAAGCCATCGTTGGAGGCGTGGTGATCTATGTTCACGAGGGTCGGGCCCGCTGGCAATGCGAATTTGGCGCGCTCGGCGGAGCCGAAGTCGACCGTGACGATGACATCGGCCGACGCGGGCGGCGGGTCGGTGCTGTAGCGGTCCGCCCACGTGAGGAACCGTGCGTGCTCCGGCACCGGATCGGCGCAGTGCAGCGTGACTCGCTTTCCGAGGCTGTCGAGCGCGAGACCGAGCGCGATGCCCGAGCCGATGGTGTCCGGATCCGGGTCCCGATGCGACACGATCGCAACGGTCTTCGCACCGCGCAGCGTGTCCACGAGCGTCTTCACGACTGGCCCTCGCGCTCCCGCGCTTCGCGCAGGAGCGTCGATATGCGCGCGGCGCGCTCGGCGGTCTGATCGGACACGAAGGTGAGATCCGGCACGTACCGGAGGTCGGTGCGCCGGCCGATCTCGTGCCGAAGGTATGGGCGCGCCTCGTTGAGCGCGGTGATCGTTGACCGCACCTGCTCTTCGTCGCCGAGCACGCTCACGTGCACCTTCGCCGTATGGAGGTCGGAGGTGATATCCACGGCGGTGACCGTCGCGAACGCGATGCGCGGATCGCGCAGCTCTTCGCTGATGATCATTCCGAGCTCGCGTTGCAACAGCGCGTTGACGCGGTCCGCCCGTTTGTAGGCCAAACCGACGCTACCGCGGCTTCGGCTGGACGGTGTACGCCTCAATGACGTCGCCGACCTGGATATCGTTCGTGTCGAGCGTGATGCCGCACTCGAGACCGGCGGCGACCTCGCGCACGTCGTCCTTCACGCGCCGCAGCGAGTCGATGCGTCCGTCATGCCCGACTTCGCCCCCGCGCAGCAGGCGTGCCTGCACGCCGCGGCGCAT
>JANNHF010000036.1:0-2839 GCA_031404235.1 Chloroflexota bacterium | reverse complement strand
GTACTGCGCCGACCTCGTCGGCATCGACCACGTCGCCTTCGGGCCCGACACGCTCTTCGGCGACCACGTCGGTCTCCACCACTACTTCGCCAAGCAGCTCTCGATCAAGTCCGCCCACGGCGCCCAGAAGTTCGAAGAGGTCGAGTACGTCGACGGCATCGAGAACCCGGCCGAGGCGTTCCCGAACATCGTGCGCTGGCTGGTGAAGCACGACTACTCCGACGGCGACATCGCCAAGGCCATCGGCGGCAACGTGATGCGCGTGCTGGAGGAGGCCTGGTTCCGCTAGGCGAGTTCCGCTAGGCCTAGAATCGCCGCGTCGCGCGGTGGGGACCGCACGGTCGCGCGCGGCGGATTAGAGGGAGGTCGGAAGTATCCATGAAGCGCCTTGTCGCGATCCTCGTTGCCACGGGCCTGGTCGCAGCTGCCTGCGGCGTCATCCCGGGCACCGGGAGCGGTCTCAAGATCGGAATGGTCACTGACATCGGCCAGCTGGAGGACAAGTCGTTCAACGAGTTCTCCTGGAAAGGCGTCCAGGAAGGAGCGAGCTCGATCGGCGGCGCCGCGCAGGTCATCGTCACGAGAGACATCGCCGACTACAAGCAGAACATCCAGCAGTTCATCGACCAGAAGTACGACGTCATCGTGACCGTCGGATTCCTGATCGGCAGCGACACGCTGAAGGCCGCTCAGGCCAATCCGACGATCCAATTCTTCGGCGTGGACCAGTTCATCTGCGTCCCAGCGGACGCAAATGACAAGGCGTGCAAGGGCACGATCCCAGCGAACTACCAGGGCATCCTCTTCAACGAAGCACAGTCGGGTTATCTCGCCGGCATCGTCGCTGGCACGATCACCAAGAGCGGAAAGATCGGCGCCGTTGGCGGACGCGAGGACGTCCCGCCGGTCGTGGCTTTCATCAAGGGCTACGAGAACGGCGCGAAGTCGGTGAAGTCGAACGTACAGGTCTTCGTGAACTACATCGGCGACTTCAACGCCCCCGACAAAGGCGAGGCCTCGGCCAAGACGATGATCGGCCAGGGCGCCGACGTTCTCTTCCAGGTCGCCGGCGGCACCGGCGTGGGCGTCCTCCGCGCCGCGTGTAACGCGAAGGTCTACGGCATCGGCGTGGACGTCGACCAATACCAGGGCCTGCCTGACCTAAAGGGTTGCATCATCACCAGCGCGGAGAAGAAGCTCGTCAACTCGACGCGCGACGCGCTCAAGCGCTTCAAGGACAAGGGCAAGCAGACCGGCAACTTCACGAACGACGCCTCCAACGACGGCGTGGGCGTGTCGCCGCTGCGCAACCTCAGTCCGATCCCGGCCGGCCTCGAGGACAAGCTCAAGCAGGCCACTGCGGATATGAAGTCGGGCAAGATCAAGCCCATCCCGTGATCGGGACCATCTGACGCGGAAGACGAAGCGGGTCGGCCCTCGGGGCCGTTGAATGGGGCTCGGCCGCGGCCGGCGAAGCCGGTCGCGGCCGACGGAATACGTGCGGTGACCCAGACAGCGCCTGTCCTCGAGATGCGCGGCATCACCAAGCGCTTCGCCACCGGAACGCTCGCGAACGACGCGATCGAGCTCGACCTGCGCGCCCGAGAGATCCACGCGTTGCTCGGCGAGAACGGCGCCGGCAAGTCGACGCTGATGAACATCCTCTACGGCCTGGTCACGCCGGACGAGGGCAACATCCGCATCGACGGCGAGCAGGTGGTGATCCGCGACCCCGCCGACGCGATCGCGCGAGGGATAGGCATGGTGCACCAGCACTTCATGCTGGTGCCGGTCCTGACCGTTGCGGAGAATGTCGTGCTCGGCCAGGAGATCACGCGTGGTGGCCAGGTCCTGGACATGCGCGCGGCCGAGCGGCGCATCCGCGAGCTCGCCGAGCGGCTCGGCTTCACCGTCGATCCGCACGCGCGGGTGGACCAGCTGTCTCTCGGTCAGCAGCAGCGCGTGGAGATCCTGAAGGCGATCTATCGCGGGGCACGGATCCTCGTGCTCGACGAACCGACCGCGGTACTGACGCCGCAGGAGACGCGCGAGATCTTCGGCGTGCTGCAACGGCTCCGCGAAGACGGCACGAGCATCATCTTCATCAGCCACAAGCTCGACGAGGTCCTGGAGATCGCCGACCGCGTCACCGTGATCCGCCGGGGCAAGGTCGTCGGCAGCCGGAAGCCGGCCGACACGAACGAGGACGAGCTGGCGGAGCTGATGGTCGGCCGCGCCGTGTCCCTTCGCGTCGACCGGGGCAAGTCGCATCCGGGCGAGGTCATGCTCGAGATCATTGGACTGCGCGCGACCGACGACCGCCGCCACGAGGTCTGTCGGGGAATCGACCTCAACGTACGCGCCGGCGAGATCGTCGGCATCGCTGGGGTCGGCGGCAACGGGCAGGACGAGCTCGTGGAATGCGTCGTCGGCCTGCGCAAGCCCACCGCGGGCACGCTCCGCGTTGCGGATCGTGAGATCACCCGCCTCAGCATCGACGCACGCCGCGACTTTGGCATCGCGTACGTGCCCGCCGACCGCCAGCGCTTCGGGCTCGTGTTGCCCTTCCGCCTTTCCGACAACTTCGTGCTCACGCGCTACGCGGAGCCGCCGTACGCCGGCGGGCTTGGTGGCTTCGTGCGGCAGGACGGTGCGATCCGTAGCGAGGCCGCTCGCCTGGCCACGGAGTTCGACGTTCGCGCGTCGTCGCTCGACGCGTCCGTCGCCACTCTCTCGGGTTGCATCCAGCAGTAGTTCGTCGTTGCGCGTGAGTTCCGTCACGACCTCAAAGTGCTGGTCATCGATCAACCGACGCGAGGCCTCGACGTCGGCAGCGTCG
>JANNHF010000035.1:0-8138 GCA_031404235.1 Chloroflexota bacterium | reverse complement strand
AGGAGATCATCCAGGCCATCGCCGACTATCGCGCCGGCCGCATGGGCGTCATCCCACCCACGCGACCCGCTTAGCCGAGACGGTCGCCGGGCGACCTCGGCGGCGAAGTCGCTTTCATCGCCCAACCGCTAGGGCTTAGTTCGGCGTCCGCGATGGCCGGTGAACTCCCACTGTGTGATCTCTGGCGCGTCCTCGCCATGCTCACGTGTGTACGCACGGCAATCACGCCGCTTGTCCTGCATCAGCTGACGGACGCGGCCCGCGCGCTCCCGCAGACCCGGCACACGGTCGATCACGTCCATGACGAGGTGGAAGCGGTCGAGGTCGTTGAGCATGACCATGTCGAACGGCGTCGTCGTGGTGCCTTCCTCTTTGTATCCACGGACGTGAAGGTTCGGGTGATTCGTGCGCCGGTAGGCGAGGCGATGGATGAGCGACGGATATCCGTGGTAGGCGAAGATCACGGGTCGGTCGGTGGTGAAGAGCGCGTCGAACTCGGTATCGGGCAGTCCATGCGGATGCTCCGTGTCCTGCTGCAGGCGCATCAGGTCGACGACATTCACGACGCGCACCCTCAGCTCGGGTAGGTGCTGCCGCAGCAGATCGGCCGCCGCCAGTGTTTCGAGCGTGGGCACGTCACCACAACAAGCCAAGACGACATCGGGCTCGCCGCCGCTGCCGCTGCTTGCCCAGTCCCACATGCCGACGCCGCGACGGCAGTGCAGCTCAGCCTCATCCATCGAGAGCCAGTTCTGCTCCATCTGCTTGCCTGCCACGATCACGTTGACGTAGTTGCGGCTACGCAGGCAATGATCCGCGACGGACAGCAGCGTGTTCGTGTCGGGAGGCAGGTACACGCGAATGACCTCGGCCTTCTTGTTGACGACATGGTCGATGAAGCCCGGGTCCTGGTGTGAAAAGCCGTTGTGGTCCTGACGCCACACGTGTGAGGACAACAGGTAGTTGAGCGACGCGATCGGCCGGCGCCAGGGAAGCGCGCGTGTGACCTTCAACCACTTCGCGTGCTGGTTGAACATCGAGTCGATGATGTGGATGAACGCTTCGTAGCAGTTGAAGAGACCGTGGCGGCCCGTCAGAAGATAGCCCTCAAGCCAGCCTTCGATCAGCTGCTCAGAGAGCACCTCCATGACGCGCCCATGCGGAGCGATGTGCTCGTCGGTCGGCAGGATCTCGTCGGTGAAGACGCGGTCTGTGACTTCGAAGACCGCGTTCAGCCGGTTCGATGCGGTCTCGTCGGGTCCGAGCAGCCGGAAGCGATCCTGATTCCGCGCGATGATGTCGCGCAGGAACATACCGAGGACGCGCGTCGGCTCGCTCGACGTCGCTCCCGCCGCAGGGACGGCCACGGCGTAATCACGGAAGTTCGGCAGGTCAAGGTCCGTTAGGCGCACGCCGCCGTTCGCGCGCGGACTCGCCCCCATCCGACGCTCTCCGATCGGCGGCAGCGCCGCGAGCTCGCTGATGAGCGTGCCGTTCCGGTCGAACAGCTCCTCCGGACGGTACGAGCGCATCCACTGTTCGAGCGCGGCGCGGTGCGCGTCGTTCGTCCGCGCGGCGTCGATCGGCACCTGGTGCGACCGCCACGTTCCCTCGACGGGCTTGCCATCGACGATCTTCGGCCCGGTCCAGCCCTTCGGCGTGCGCAAGACGATCATCGGCGTGGGCTGTCGGCGCGGATGGCGGGCGGCGCGAGCGACGTCTTTGATGCGTCGCAGATCGGCCACCGCGCGGTCGAGCGCCGCGGCCATCTGCTCGTGGACCGTGGCCGGATCGTCGCCCTGGACGAAGAGCGGCGTATGTCCGTATCCCTCGAGGAGCGCTCGGAGCTCACGCTCGGGCATCCGAGCGAACACGGTCGGGTTCGCGATCTTGTAGCCGTTGAGGTGCAGGATGGGCAGCACCGCGCCGTCATGGACCGGATCGAGGAACTTGTTCGAATGCCATGAGGCGGCGAGCGCGCCGGTCTCGGCCTCACCATCGCCGATGACACAGCAGACCAGCAGGGTCGGATCGTCGAGCGCCGCGCCGTAGGCGTGCGCCAGCGAATAGCCGAGCTCGCCACCTTCATGGATCGAGCCGGGGACCTCCGCCGAAACGTGGCTCGGAACGCCGCCCGGATAGGAGAACTGACGGAACAGTCGTGTCATGCCGGCGGCGTCGCGGCTTACATCGGGGTAGATCTCGCTATAGGTGCCTTCGAGGTAGACATTCGCGAGCAGCGCTGGGCCGCCGTGGCCGGGACCGGTGATGAAGATGGCGTCGAGATCCCATTTCTTGATCGCGCGATTCATGTGCGCGTAGATGAGGTTCAGCCCTGGAGTCGTGCCCCAGTGACCCAGGAGACGGGGTTTTACGTGCTCCGGTCGAAGCGGCTCGCGGAGCAATGGATTGTCGAGGAGATAGATCTGGCCGACGGAGAGGTAGTTCGCCGCTCGCCAAAACGCGTCGATCCGCCGGAGCTCTTCCTCCGACAGGACCGCGCCGGTGGGCCGGCTCGCTGTCATCCCCATCCGCGCCTCCACGCTTCGACTGGACACGTCCTAGGCTCGCGCGATGCGAGACCGCGTCCTCGTGCTGAACGCTGGCTCGTCGACCCTGAAGGCAAGTGTGCTCGCTCACGGCTCAGTGGTCGCAGAGGCCGGCTTGACGGTCCCGATGGCTGGGATCGGCGACGCTCCGAACGCGCTTCGGCGCGCGCTGCGGGACATCACGGCCTCGGGCGTCGACCTTGCGACGGTCGCGGCCGTCGGACATCGCGTCGTGCACGGCGGAGGGGTATTCACCCGGACGACGCTCATCGACGACGGCGCCGTGAGGCGCATCCGCGAGATCGCATGGCTCGCACCTCTGCACAACCCGGTCGCCGCGGACGTGATCGCAGCGGCGCGCGCCGCGCTCCCCGACGTCCCGCATGCGGCGGCATTCGATACCGCCTTCCATGCATCCCTGCCGAAGGAGGCTTTTCTCTATGCGCTGCCGTACGAGTGGTATTCGCGGTGGGGATACCGGCGTTACGGATTTCACGGCCTCTCGGTCGCGTGGTCTGTTGAGCGCGCGACCGCGTTACTCGGGCGCGACGACCTCGGCCTCGTCGTCGCGCACCTCGGTGCCGGCTGTTCCGTCAGCGCGATATGGCATGGCCGCTCGGTCAGCACCTCCATGGGGATGACGCCGCTCGAAGGACTCGTCATGGCGACGCGGGCGGGTTCCGTGGACCCCGGCATCCTGCTCGCGGCGCAGCGCGATCACGGGCTCGCAACACGCGAGGTCGAAGATGCGCTCGAGCATCGGTCCGGTCTTCTCGCCTTGTCGGGCAGGACGGCGGACATGCGTGAGCTTGTCGCGCTCGCCGCGTCGGACGAGCGTGCCGCGCTCGCGATCGCGGTGTTCGAGCGTTCGGCAGCCGCGGCGATCGCGGCCGCAGCCACCGCGCTCTCGCGGCTGGACGCCATCGTGTTCACGGGCGGGATCGGCGAGCACGCGGCAAGCGTTCGCGCCGGGATCGTGCGCAGGCTGGGCGCGATCGGCGTGCCACCTGTCGACGACGTTGCCGTGGAGGGCGATCGGGTGCTCGTCACCGCTCCACCGGCGCTGGTCGTCGTGACCGCTCGTGAGGACGTGGTGATCGCGCGGGAGTTAGCGGCGCTGACAAGCTAGCGGACTGGAGGCCTCGCGACGAGCGCCATGTCCGCGCCCGGGTCAAGCGTCACTCGCGTGCGATGCGACGCAGGACGTGATCGCGTGCCTCGAGATCGAGGGGCGCACCGCGCTCCTTCAGCTTCGCGGCGACCGCCTGGCGGTGCTCGACCGTGCGGTTCGCGCCGAACTTGAACTTCGCTCGGACGTCAGTGACCGAGAGACGGATACCGCGGATGGAGCCGAGCAGCCTGCCATAGCGGTTGTCGCCCGGCTCGACCGGCGCGTGGTTACCCTCGGGCTGAAAGTGAGCTAGCTGTCGCTCGAGGATCGCGGCGACGGCGGCCGGATCGTCGATGACCTCCGCGTCGCACGCGAGCTGCACCGCGGCGTAGTACGACGTGGGCACCCCGTACTCGTCTTGATCCCAGTGACCGGCGACGTACGCATACGCACCAAAGACGGAGAGCAGCGCACGCGGTCGCTCCGCCAGCGCTTCCCAGACCGGGTTGGGCGTCGCGAGGTGCAGGAGCACGGTCTTGTCGCCGTCATAGATGAAGTGCGTCGGCACGACGACCGGCAGATCACGAGCGCTGCCCGGGACGATCAGCTCACCGAAGTCATGGTCCGCGAGGAACGCGCGCCATTCGGTGTCAGTGAGGGCGGCGTCGTGGCGGTGGATGAGCACAGCCACATGATGGCGGATGCCATCACCCGGTCACTCGCGTCACAAGTGAGACTCGGCGCAGGAGCTTGAGCGGCTCGGTCCAGCACGTCGTGATGACGGCGACCGCGAGCGCGGCGAGCCATCCTGAGAGCGACGGCGGCACGAGGTGCAGCAGCGACGCAAGTGGACCCACGTACTCGACGATGACGAGCGAGCCAAGGGTCGCGCCGAGGATCCACATCGGATCGGTCAGCACCTGGACCAGGACGTGGCCTATGCCGCCGGATGACGCCTCGGGGACGAGCGCGTTGGGACCGAACGTGACCAACCGACGGCGCGCTTCGATCGCGGTCAGGCCGGCGGCGGAGATCACCTGCCCGCTACGCCTCTCGGGTCGAGCTCCTCCGCCCGAGACCGGCCTCACGCGTTGCCTTCTCGACCGCCTTTGCGATCGCGGGAACGACGTGCCGATCGAAGACGGAAGGAAGGATGTAATCAGCTGAGCGGACCGGCGCCGGTACGGTCGCGGCAAGCGCCGTTGCGGCCGCGAGCTCGACCGCCGGCGACACGCCACGGGCGTGAGCGTCCAGAAGCCCGCGGAACACGCCGGGGAACGCGAGCACGTTGTTCACCTGGTTCGGGTAGTCGCTGCGGCCCGTCGCGAGGACGTCCACCTCGGGTGCGGCGACGAGCGGATCGATCTCGGGATCGGGGTTCGCGAGCGCGAAGACGATGCGCGGCCGCGCCATCGTGCGCAGCGCGTCGAGCGAGAGGATGCGGGGGCCGGAGAGACCGATGAAGACGTTCGCGCCGGCGATCGCGTCGGCCAGCGAGCCACGACGCTCGGTCGGGAACTGCCGCGCGACGTCCTGCTTTTCGGCGTTGAGGTCGTCGCGGCCCGCGTGCACGACCCCGTGCCGGTCGCACAGCACGATGTCGCGCACCCCAGCGACGCGCAGGAGGCGCGCCGTCGCGATGCCGGCGGCGCCGGCGCCCGCGATGACCATGCGCAGATCGGCCAGCGGCCTCTTCACGACGGCCGCCGCGTTCTGCAGACCGGCGAGGACGACGATGGCGGTCCCGTGCTGGTCGTCGTGGAAGACCGGGATGTCGAGGCGCTCACGCAGCTTGCGCTCGACGACGAAGCAGTTGGGCGCCGCGATGTCCTCGAGGTTGATGCCACCGAAGACCGGCGCGACGTTCTCGACGGTGCGCACGATCTCGTCGGGATCCTGGGTCGCGAGGCACAACGGGAAGGCGGTGATGTTCGCGAGGTCCGCGAACAGCAGCGCCTTCCCCTCCATGACGGGCAGCGCCGCCTCGGGTCCGATGTTGCCGAGCCCGAGGACCGCGGATCCGTCGGTGACGACGGCAACGCTATTCTGCCGGATGGTGAGGCGCCAGACGCGGTCCGGATCGTCGGCGATGGCGCGGCAGATGCGCGCGACGCCGGGCGTGTAGACGAGCGACAGATCATCGCGCGTCCGCACACTGACACGCCCCTTGATCTCGATCTTCCCGCCGAGATGCAGCAAGAACGCGCGGTCCGAGACCGCCCGCACGCGGACGCCCTCCACGAGGCGGAGATCCTCGTGCAGCTGCTCGCCGGTGCGCTCGTCGGGACAGTCCACGGTGACGTCGCGCACGTGGACCTGCGGAGTCGCCTCGACGAGGTCGATGGCGCCAAGGCTGCAGCCGCGCGCGCCGACCACGGTGGCGACCTGCGCGAACATGCCGGGTCGATTGGCGATCTCCAGACGGAACACCAGCCGGAAGGCGGGACTGAGCACTGCGCGGGTCGAGGCGTCCGACATCACGGCAAGCGTACTGGCGGGCAGCGGAAGGCAGCGTACGCACGTGGCCCCGCCGTCCTTAGTGCCGTTGGTCGCACCCTCTGTGCGCCGTTCGGCCCTTGGCCATCGGCGCCGTGAGCGCAGGCTGACCGCATGACCACGTACCTTGAGAAGCAGGCGGTATCGCCGATAGACCGGCTGGTGTTCTGCCCACTCATGTACAGAGACGTGACGCTGGACCGCTGCCGCGACTGCAGCCGCCTCGTGCGGGTCGATGACGGTTCGCCGGAGCGCTACGTCGTATGTGATGCGCGCATGGCCGACCGCCGCTCGCATCGCCGCCCTGGCGCCGACGCGAGCGACGAAGGACCCCCTCGACCGCGGTAACGGCCAAGCAAGCCTCAGAGTTGACCTGAAATGGGTCCACTCGTCGGCGCGCTCCTGCTGGCTACATCGCTCATGGCGACGCCGCCCGCGACGACCGCGGTGTGCGCGGGCTCGGTCGGCCCCGGGATCGCGCCGCCCGCGAGGGTGACCTCCGGCATCCCGGGATTCCACACCGCGTGGTACGGACAGTCCGGTTACATGAGCCTCTGCCCCGGCGAGCGATCGACCGCCACGGTCGCGTACTACAACTCCGGATCGCGCGGCTGGGTCAGCGGTCGCATGGGCGAGGTCGCGTACCTCGGAACGTGGGACAACGATCCCGGGCAGGATCAGCCGAGCATCCTTGGTGGCGACGGGCAGCGTGGATCGCCGGCGACCGGATGGCCGCGCTTCAACAGGCTCGCCGTTCAGCCGGCGTCGTACGTGGGACCCGGCCAGGTCGCGTGGTTCCAGTTCGCGGTCCAGGCGCCATCAGTTCCCGGGACGTACCGGCTCGGGATCCGTCCGGTGATCGAGGGCACGTCGTGGCTCGAGGACTACGGGGTGTTCTGGATCGTCACGGTCCTCGATCCGGACGGCAGCGCGCCGCCCCCAACGCCGGCCTCGCCGGCCGGCGTGACGTACGTGATCGGTAGCGGCGTGAACGCGAATGACATCGCAGAAGTGCATGAGGGCGTTGCCCGCGCGGCCGCATACCTCGCGTCGAACGCCGGCGGCGATCGCACGAACCGCGTCACGGTCAACGTGCGCGTCGGCAGTGGCACCGAACGCTACTGCTGCCTCACCAGCGGTCCGTCGTTCGAGATCGTCACCAGCAATCCCGCGTGGTCCGCGCCGCCTGCCGCGGCCCCGGACACCTGGACTCCCGCGACCGAGCGGAAGGAGCTCGCTGCCCACGAGTACGTGCACCTCTGGCAGTACGCGATCGGCGGGAGCGGGTGCATGCTCGGACCGCGGTGGCTGTCGGAGGGCATGGCTGAATCCCTGGCGTATCGCTCGCTCGTCAGCGCTGGCGTGATCCCCGCCGCGAATATGGACGTGTTCACGAGACGGCAGCTGCGGGATGCGCGCTACGTGACGCTGCGGTCACTGGAGACGGTGTGGGCCGCCGACGCGAATCCGTTCGCCGTCGGCTATCTCGCTGTCGATCGCATGCTGGCCGCGAATGGCCCGGCCGCGCTACGGACGTGGTGCGCGCGCGTCGGTCGTGGCGAAGATTGGCGGTCAGCGTTCACGGGGGCGTTCGGCCAGACGCCCGATGCGTTCTACGCCGCATTCGAGGACTTCCGGATCGCGTACATGCGCTAGGCGGCGCGGGGCCGCTCACCCTTTACGCGCGGCAGCGGGCGATCAGCGCTTCTCGAAGCGGCCGGTCAGTTCGGTCAGTCGGATGCGGAAGGCGATCTGCTCACGGTCAAGGCTTCCGAGCACGTGACACCCCCTGCACCTTTGATGCGTCGACCCCGCCAGCTCCGTGGCGCGCGATGAGCACTGAGCAGGGAGCGTGGAGAAGCACATTCCTCGCGACGCTGCCAAGGACGGCGCGTGTGACGCCGCTCCGGCCGCGCGATCCCATCACGATGAGGTCCGCGCCGGAACGCTCGGCGGCTGCGAGGATCTCAGCCGCGACGTCG
>JANNHF010000034.1:0-4557 GCA_031404235.1 Chloroflexota bacterium | reverse complement strand
ACTTGTGATCGCGACCGGAACTCCAACTTGCGCAGGACGCTCTCGACGTGACCCTCGACGGTGCGCTCGCTGATCGTGAGCGCATCGGCGATGTCGTGGTTCCTCAGGCCCTGGGCGACCAGCGCCGCGACCTCACGCTCTCGGGAGGTGAGACGTACCGGCGCACTCCGAGCCTGCGCCGACCGCGGCTGCTCGCCCCGGGCGATGTGCAGACCGCGCGCGACGGCCCACGCCGCCAGCCGAGTCAGGAAGTAGGGCGCGTTCGCAGCGCGCCAAAGCGCCTCGACGGCCGCGACCTCCGCCGCTGCATCCTCATAATCGGCGCCCGAGCCGCGCGATAGAAGCAACTCGGCCCGCCGCAAGCGCGGCAGGGTCTGTCCGACAAGCGAGCCTCCGACACCTCTGAAGTACTCCATGGATTCCGCGAAGAGGTCGAGGGCGTGCTCGATGGCGCCGCCGCGTGCCGCAGCCTCGGCGAGCGCGTATGTACGACGGCCCCTCTTGCTCTTCGCCTGTGACGGGTGCGCCTCTACAAGTGCGAGCTTCTCCCACCGCTGAGCGGCGGAATGGTCGGCAAGTGACACCGTGGCGAAGAGCGCACAAACGATCGCGACGTCCACGTGGGGCGGCCAATGCCCGTCCCCGACGAAGTCAACGACTCCTTCGGCGTGCTCGATCACCGCGGGCAGATCATCCGCGAGCAGCATGGTCTGTACCGCCAGAGCCGCACCGTTCGCCCGTCCGGTCGCCGCGTGCCCGTGTAAGCGGCGCAGGCTCGCCTCCATGGATACCGTGGCCGGGGGACCGATGCGCGCCGCGCGGATGCAGACGGCGATGAGCTCCGCCCATTCCTCGTGGGTCTCCTCCACGACGTGCGCTACCAGCGCCAGCGCCCGCTCCCAGTCGCCTTGATCGAACGCGTACTGGACATCTTGGCCTGTCGAGCCCCAGGTGAAGCTGAAGCGGTGAGCGAGCATCGCCTGCCTTCGATTGAGGTCGCGAAGCTCCTCGTCGGAACCCTCCGTCACAAGCAGCGCCGACCAGAGCAGGTTGGTCGCGCGGATGGACTGCCAGGCGAGCTCGTGCTGAATCGCCAGCGCGACGCTCTCGCGAACCCTGCCGACGCCCTCGAGCCGTCCTTGAAGCACCATCGTGAAACCGACCGTCGCGAGAGCATCGACCTGCACGGCTGGCGCATCCGTACGGACCGCAACCTCGAGCGCGCGCTGGGCGGAGTCCACCGCATCGGAAAGACGACAGTCCAGCATCGCTTCGCGCGCCAGCACGGCGTAGGCGGCCGCGAGCTCCGGGCCTTCGCCGAGAGGGGCGAGAATGCGAATCGCTTCCAGCGCGGACTCGTTCGCCGCTGCGGTGTTTCCCACGCCGGAGTGATAGAGCGCGAGACGATGGAGCGCCTCCGCCGTGCGGCGTTGGTCCCCTGCGGCTTCGAAGTGGCGTCGCGCCTCCATGGCCGCATGCAGCGCACGCGAATCGTCGCAGGCGGCAAAGGCGGCTTCCGCTAGTCGGAGCTGGAGGTCGCCCAATGCGAGGTGATCTTCGTCAACAGGCGTTGCCGGTGGATCAGTCATTCTGTCGATAGCGTGCGGCTGGCTTGGAATCGCCGCGCTGCGCGCGGCTCGACCCCGTTGTCTTCGAGAGACTGCCACGCTTTTGGCCCTTCCTCTGTTCGGGTCTCGGTCGCATCCTTCGTGCGCGCAGCGTACGCCGTGGCACGCCATCCGCATATGACTTGCTCGGATCGGACCGATGGTCCGTCAGACGCGACCAGCGCCCCCTCGTCGTAGCGGCAGCTTGTAGCCCGGAGGGGTCCGAACCCCTGACCTCTTCCTTGAAAGGGAAGTGCTGCAGAAAAGGGACCTAGCGACAAGAACATTGATGAATGACGCGCCGGCCCGACCAGAACGCGCGTCAGAAAAGCGCCCTAGTCGCCACCGATTCGAGTCGGACGCAGAACGCGCCCGCGCTCAGCGTTCGCCCGGATCCGTAACCGCATGCAACGCTTTGTCGTCGCAGCGACGAGGTACCTACTGGCCGCGACGCGGTGTCGCCGCCGGCCAGTAGAGCTCGGAGCGGACTTGATCGACCGGGAATCCACGCGCGACGAGCAGGTCGCGGGAGGTCCCGATCATCTCGGGGTTGCCGCACAGGTAGACGACCGTGTCCCGCGGCGTGAGACCGAAGTCATCAAGGACCTGTGGAAGCTGCGCCTCCGCGCGGCCTGTCCGCCCCTGCCAGCCGGCGTTCTCCGGCGCTCCCGGGCGCGAGATCGTGGGGAGATAGCCGAGCGGCAGAGCACCCCAGCGCTCCCAGTCTTCGAGGAGAGCGCGATAGCCGAGCTCGGCGACGTAGCTCACGCCATGCAGGAGCGCGACGCGACGGGCCCGGCCCTGGTCGAGGAGCGTCCGCAACATGGCGAGGAACGGCGCGAGCCCGCATCCGGTCGCGACGAAGAGGTGAGTCCGTTGGTCGTCCACGCCGAGCACAAAACGACCCTTCGGCTTTCTCACCAGTAGACGCTGCCCCACACCTGTCGCGAAGAGCGATGGTGTGAACGCTCCGCCAGCGACTCGGCGGATGTAGAGCTCATAGCCATCCTCGAGGCGACGCGCGCTCGACGCGATCGAATAGGGACGCTGCACGAGCCCCCGCGAGAGCTCCAGACCGATGGCGATGTATTGGCCTGGTTCGAACGGGAACGGGGCCGTATCGAGCGCAACACGGAATGTCGCCACCGTCGGCGTCAGATCCTCGCGGGCGATGATGCGCCCGTTGTACGGTCCCGATCCGGCGGCGACGGCGAGCTCCTCAGGCACGACCCGAGGGTAGCCACACCCGGCGCGCGCTGCAGTCTGGTGGTGGTGAAGCGGGTAGCCCGGAGGGGATTCGAACCCCTGACCTCTTCCTTGAAAGGGAAGGGATGTCGCGCAGGAACTCAGTCCTCGTCCGTGACCTCGCGCCGCGTCACCTCATCGATCGTGTCGTAGTCGAATCCGCGGGCGGCGAGATAAGCGTGGATCTTCCGTCGCTTCTCTGCATCGGGCATGTCCGCCCAGCGCGTGAGGGGACGAGAGAGCGCGCGTTGCGCCTGCTCCACGTCCGCGTCGGGGGCGCGCTCACCCAGCACCAGATCGACGACATCGCGTCCGACGCCCTTCTGCGCGAGCTCCGTCCGAAGTGCGCGATGGCCACGCGGCTTGAAGCGCTCGCGCTGCTCCACCCACCAGCGCGCGAACGCTTCGTCGTCGACGTAGCGCTGTGCGCGCAGGCGGTCGACCGCGTGGTCGATCGTCTCCGCTTCGAACTTCTTCGACCGAAGATGCCGATGGATCTCGGCAACGGTGTGCGGCCGCCCGCCGAGATAACGGACGGCAGCCTCGTAGGCGTCGCCGACGGGCGTGGCGGCCGGCCTAACCCTCTTCGCCATCCGGGCTTGCGACAACCGCCGCCGCGCCGGACCGCTCGCGCACCTTCGTCTCGACCTCGTTCGCGACTTCGGGGTGCTCGCGCAGGAACTGCTTCGCCGCCTCGCGACCCTGGCCGATGCGCTGCTTGCCGTAGTTGATCCAGGCGCCGGACTTGTCGAGCACGCCGGTGGTCACGCCCATGTCGAGCAGGCCGCCCTCGCGCGAGATGCCTTCGGCCGCGAGGATCTCGAGCTCGGCGATGCGGAACGGCGGCGACACCTTGTTCTTCACGACCTTCACGCGAACCCGGCGGCCGATTATCTCGGTGCCGTTCTTGATCGGCTCGATCGGCCGGATGTCGAGGCGGATCGACGCGTAGAACTTCAGCGCCTTGCCGCCTGAGGTCGTCTCGGGGTTCCCAAAGACGACGCCGACCTTCTCGCGCAGCTGGTTGATGAACATCACGGTGGTCTTCGTCTTCGAGATCGAGCCGGTGAGCTTGCGCAGCGCCTGGCTCATGAGGCGCGCCTGCAGGCCCATGTGCGCGTCGCCCATCTCGCCCTCGATCTCGGCGCGCGGAACGAGCGCCGCGACCGAGTCGATCACCACGAGGTCGACCGCACCAGAGCGCACCAGCGTGTCGGTGATCTCCAGCGCCTGTTCGCCGTTGTCCGGCTGCGAGATGAGCAGCTCGTCGATGTTCACACCGCAGATCCGCGCCCACTGCGAGTCCAGCGCGTGCTCGGCGTCGATGAACGCGGCGGTGCCGCCGCTTCGTTGCACCGCAGCGACCGCGTGCAGCGTTAGGGTCGTTTTGCCCGAGGCCTCGGGTCCGTAGATCTCGACCACCCGGCCGCGCGGATAGCCGCCGATGCCCAGGGCAAGGTCGAGCGCCAGCGACCCGCTCGGGATGGCGTCGACCTTGTCCCCGGTGTTCGCGCCGAGCTTCATGATCGAGCCCTTGCCGAACTGCTTCTCGATCTGCAGGATCGCCTGGTCGATCGCCCGCGTCTTCTCTGTCACTGCCATCTATCCGTCCTCACACCTTAGCTTCCGACGGTTGAGCAACTGAGTGAGGATCTGCGTCGGTTTACCGTCGGGTTGCCGGTTTCGGCGCGAGCGGACACATTCA
>JANNHF010000033.1:0-15081 GCA_031404235.1 Chloroflexota bacterium | reverse complement strand
AGTAGACGTCGAGAGCGTCCGGAGCGACGCCGGGCTCGTTGAGACGCAGCGCCATCACTCGCGACCGGACGCCACCGACAGTGAACTCGAGCCAGCCAGCCCGGATCGCAGACCGTTCGCGCTCGCGCGTCGAGCCGATCGTGATGTCCGCCGCATCCGGCACGAGTCGGGCGACGAACCGGTACGCCCCGTCGTACGGGAACCACTCGGGTGTCACGGCTGCGCGGGGCGCTTTGGCGTCGAGGACCACGACCGCGGGCGTGTTCTGGTGCGAGAGGCGCAGGAGATACCGTCCGGCGTCGATCGTCCGCGGACCCCCCGGCTCACCGTCGACGCGGAAACCATCAGGGAGCGTTTCGATGACGTGCCCCTCGAGGCGCAGCGTCGCGCCTACCGGAAGCTCGTGCCGCGCCACTGCCGCGAGGTACGAAGACGGTCCGCGCAGCCACGCGACGAACACGTCACGGGCCTTCACGGCGTCCTGCGCGGGGTCGGTCACGTCGTCCGCGCGCTACGGCCGGGACCGCCCGGCGATGGCGCTGCGTTCCACCACCGAGGCGATCGTCAAGCGAGTGTGCGCGCGAGGCACTCGGCGAACTGGGTCATCAACTGGTCCGCCTTTCGCTGGATGACAGGCTGTCCGAACTCGCCGATGCGGCCGGCGATCTGCACGTCACTCGTGATCCGGAGCTCGGTGTCGTCGCCTTTGTCGATGAGCGCCACATCCATCGTGGCGCGTACCGTCCCGCCGAGGCGCGAGTCCTTCGCATCCGCCCGCACCGTCGCCTTGCCCGCGGCTTCGTCGGTCGCCGTGAGAGCGACGTCGCCGTCGAGCACGAGACGCACGGGACCGAGTTGCACGAGCAGCGAGCCCTTGTACTTGCCGGCGCCGGACGGCGTGACGGCGGCGACGCCGGGCACGCACCGCGCCGCCGCGGGCACGTCGGTGACGAGCTTCCAGACCTTCGCGCGCGGAGCGCGCACGATCACGGTGTGGGAGAGCTTCATGCGAGCGCTGCGCGCATGGTCGCGCGCACACCTTCCGTATTGCCCGGCCGCGCGACGAGCACGCGCACGATGGCGACATCGAGGCCGGCGCTGAGTCTCGCGAGCGCCGCCGGGGCGCCTGCGGCCGGGCCTGCGTAGCCGAAGGCCGACAGCATCTCCTCCGGTACCGCGGGCGCGAGATCGTCGTCCGACGCGCCGGCGGCGCGCTTTGCATCGAGTTGTTCCAGCTGCGGCTGGAAGCCCATCCGCTCGAAATGCGCGCGGTAACCGCGAGCACCCGACGGACCGGCCTGCAGCGCATACCCGAGGATCTGTTTGGCCAGCGCGAGCCGCGCGGCGGCGAGATCATCGTCCACACACATCCGGATGTACTCGATGAGCTTCGCGCGTGGACCCACGCGCTCGCGGCTCCATGCGACCTGCGCCGGCGTGCACCAGTTGAGCGCCGCACCTTCGGCGTGGCGCCCCGCGAGCGCGAGCATCTGCGGCCCCAGCGCGCCGACGTAGACCGGGACATCCTTGGCGGTCTTCCGCAGCTCGTCGATGTACGAGCGCACCGCGGCGATCGGACGCTCGGTCACGCTGCCCGAGCCGACGCCGAGGGCGAACCGCCCACCGGTGAGGTCGTGCACGCTACGCGCCGCGAGGGCGAGCACCGCGGCGGGATTGCGCGCGATCGGGACGACCGACACGCCCGTCGGGAGACCGGAGCGCTCGTGCCAGGCGACGCACATCACGATCGGGTCATAGTCCACACCGGCGTTGGTCCAAAGGCTCTGATAGCCGAGAGCGCTCGCCTCCGGCGCGAGGTCGCGCAGCTGTGCCGCGGAGACGCCGAGCCGCGAATCGAGACCGAGACCGATCTCCACTATGGTTTGAGGCTGTCCCCTTCACCGGACCTGCCCTCGGGCACGTCCACGACCCAGCGCACGGCCTTGGAGCACGGGCACGCGCCGCCGACACGGGCCAGGCGGGGCATCGACGAGATCGCCTTCTTCAGCTCGATCTCGCCTCGCCACACCTTGCGCTGCATCTCCATCCAGTGCTTCACATCGATGGACGCGCGGTACGCCTCGGGCAGGTGCTTCACCACGTGCGCGATGTACTCCTCGAGGTCGATGAACTTCTCGCCGTCGAAGCCGACCATCTGGAAGGCGGGCTCACCGCGGCGGCGGAAGAAGCGCCGATCCGGAAGCCGCAGGAGATCGTCGCGCGAGATGCCCTCGACAGCCTCGCCGGCCTTGATGCGGCCATACGCCGAGTCCGCATCCTCCCGCGAAAGATGCGCGAGGCGCGCGCGCACGAAGCGGATGTTGAGGTCGTCCAGCATCTTCGTGACCTCGTCGATGTACATGTCTTGCGCCTCACGGTTCGCCATGTCCTTCAGGCCGAGCTTCACATTCGTCTGACCGCCACGCTCGTCGCCGAACATCTCCAAGCCGCGGGCGTACCACTTCGTGACCATCTTCTGGATGGCCGGCATGTCCATGGCGGCGTTGCGGTCACGCGCGGCGGCCTCCATCCAGCGGCGCATCGGGATGACCCCGGCGGCGAGGTGGAACGCCTCCTCGCGCAGCATCGGCGGCATCGAGGCGGCCATCGGCGCATACGCATTCACCTTCTGCATCGTGAGCTGGTACTTGCCGACGCGGTCGATGAACGCGGCGAACACGATGCTGTCGCCGAAGCTGTCGTACTCGAGGTTGAACGCGGCGAGGACGTGCGATCCGGTCCGCATCGAGAGGATCTCCTCGACCATGTCCTGCGGCTTCGTGTCGGTGACCGGCGACCAGTCCGCCGAAGTGAGGAGGTGGATCATCTGGTAACCGTGGCGGAGCTCTTCCGCCATGACGCGCAGCACCCAGGTCTGGTCCTGCGCGTCGTTGGCGCGCTCGAATGTGCCGTGGTGCTGCTGGATCGATCCGAACTCGGTGGAGGCCTGCGCGCGGATGATCATGAGGAGCTGCTCGGCGGCCTCCTTGTCGAGCTCTTTCGGCGCGACGGCCTTCGGCTGCCCTTTGCGATCACCGATCTGGATCTCGGCCGGCATGCCCTTCTCGATGCGCGCGCAGAGGCAGAACTCGTCGTCCTTGGGGAAGTACTGCTGCCAGCGATCGCGGAGCTCGGGATACTCCGGGAAATTGTGCCGCTGCCAGTGCTCGACAGCCTCGTGGTAGGCCTTTGGAAGCATCCGGATCTCGTCGCTCATGCGTCTAGGTTAACCCGCTCGACCCCAGAACGGTCGTACCGTTCGGCGGCGCGAATAGGCCTAGACCAGCCGCTTCTCCAGTGCGCTCACAGGCGCCGGCGTGAAACCCATCGCCGCGACGAATCGCGCGATGTCCGCATCCTGCGTGCGCACCATCGTGCGCGCCACGTGCGCGCCGCGCTTCTTGAACCCCGCGAGCAGGGCGTCGGTGAGCCCGCGTCCGATCCCGCGCTCGCGGGCCGAGGGATCGACGCCGAAGAACTCGAGCCAACCGGTCGGCTCTTCCATGCCGAATTCCCCGCCGCGCACCTCGCCGAGCATAAAACCGACGACCTTGCCTTCGACCTCCGCGACCTGCGACGAGTCCGGATCGCGGCGGATGAAGTACACGACGCGGTCCTCCCAGACATCGGGGCGATATTTGCCGGTGATCTGCTCGTCGATGCGGCAGATCGCCTCGATGTCGAGCTCAGTCACGGGACGGATGCGCACGTCGGCCATCGACGGCGAGTCTAGGAGATGGCGGCGGCCCCACCCGCCCCGGCTCTTCAGCCGATGGAGGAGCGGGCATGGGGCCGCCGCCGCGTCGAGGGAAGGAGCGCTAGGAGGTGGTCACGCCCGGGCGGCGCATGCGCATCGCGGCGAGCGCGAGAGCGAGACCGATGAGCGGGATCCACGCGAACACGAGCAGCCAGATCGCGAGGTCGGCGGCGAACTTGAAGAGCACGGAGAGGGCGGCGATCGCCTTGGCGAAGGTCTTCGACGGGTCCCACGCTCCGCCGGTCTCGGCGGGAACGGTGATCGCGGGCGTGATCGACATCGTGATCGTCGAGAACTCGGTGCGGTTCTTGATGAGGTTGACCTGACCCTGGAGCTGCTCGATCTGCGTGCGAACGTTGCCGAGCGCCGCGTTGATCTTCAGGGTCTCGTCGACCGTCTTCGCCTGTGGGAACAGCTGGAGGTACCGCTGCTCCTCGGCCTGCTTCGCGACGAGGCGCGCCTGCAGGTCGGTGAACTGATCGGTGACGTCCTTCGCGTCGACGTTCGAGGTGATGACCTCGCCGTCGAGCAGCTTCAGCTGGCGGAGCGCCTCATCGAAGCGATCCGACGGGACGCGGACGGTGATGAGCGCGCTGCGGTTCTCGCCCTGGCCGGTCTGGCTCATGGCGAGGATGTCGCCGCCGAGGCCGCTAGCGATGGCGCGCGCCTTGTCGGCGGTCGCCCACGGGTCCTGCGTCTTCATGACGACGTTCGCCGTCAGGATGAGATTGCGGCTGGGGTTCGTGACGATGGTCGAGCCGGTCGCGAACTCGGGGGCCGGGATCGAACCAGGGGCACCCTTCGCATCGACCGTGGTCTGGAATGCGCCGTCACTGGCAGGGCCGACGGCGTTCCGGCCGCCCTCCGCTGTCGGCGCCGACGTGCCCGCGGAGGCGCAGGCCGCCGCGAGCAGCACGACCGGGACGAGGATCGCAAGGACGCGAGCGGAGCCGCGCATGGTCTTCACCAGCCTTTCGGTGTATCCACCTGACAAACGCTGCCGGCGTCGTCTCGGTTCCCTACCAGCGGATCCCGAAGAGTTTCCGGGCGTTTTCGGCCACCTGGCGACCGAGATCGGCAGCTTCGTCGCCCCGGGTCGCGGACACCGCGGCGAGCGTCTCCAGCACGAACGCCGGCTCGTTCCGCTCCCCCCGGCGCGCCTGCGGCGCGAGATAGGGGGCGTCGGTCTCGACCAGGATCCGGTCCGCGGAGGCGCGGGCCGCGGCGCTTCGCAGCACGTCGTTCTTTGGATAGGTCACCGGGCCGGCGAACGAGACCGCGAAGCCGCGCCGCATCCACTCGTCTACCTCGTCGGGTCCCTCGCTGAAGCAGTGGATCATGCCGCGCGCTCCGCCGGCGCGATCGACGAGCTCGCGCGCGAGTGGACCGGCGTCTCGCACGTGCACGACGACCGGCAGCCCGAGACCCTTCGCGAGCGCGAGCTGCGCGAGGAAGGCGGCCTCCTGCGCCTCGCGCGGCGCGCTGCGGCCAGAGAGATCGATGCCGATCTCGCCGATCGCGACGACGCACTGGTCGCCGGCAAGGCGCTCGATCATGCGATGCACGTCGTTGCTCCACGACTCGGCGCGATGCGGATGGACGCCGACCGCGACACGCACCGCCGGGTGGCGACGAGCGAGCAGCACGTTCCGTTCGCTGGACGCGAGGTCCTCGGCACAGGACAACACGCGCTCGATGCCGGCGGCAGATGCGCGCGCGAGCACCGCGTCGAGATCGTCGGCGAAGCGGCGGTCGTCGAGATGCGCGTGTGCGTCGATCACGCGCGAGCGGTCAGGCGGTCTTCGCTCGCTCGAGCCGCGGGAAGAGCGACGGCGCGGTGCGGATCTGGCTCCCCTGCTGCAAAAGGCCCCAGCGCGCGACGGCTTCCCACCGCGCGGTCGCGGGCGACTCGACGCCGAGCACCTCGGCCATGCGTGGCGTGATCGTCGGCATGTAGGGGAACAGGAGGTACGCGACGAGACGCACGGCCTCGAGCCCGGCGTAGAGCGACGCCTCGACTTCGCCCTTGCGCGCGGGATCCTTGACGGCCTGCCACGGCTGCGTCCGCTGGAAATGCCTGTTGGCCTCCTCGACGACGCTGAAGATCGCGGCGAGCGCTTCAGAGAAATCGAGCCGCGCCGCAGACTCCTCGTGCGTCGCCAGCGCCCGCTCCGCCGTTTCGCGCAGCGCCTTTTCGGACGCACCCGCCTGCCCGGGGGGCGGGACGAGACCGCCGCAGTAAAGTTCGACCATTTTCGTCGCGCGGGACACGAGGTTGCCGAGCCCGTTCGCGAGGTCCGCGTTGAACCGCAGGTCGAGGATCTCCGGCGAGATCGGCGAATCCTTGGCGAACGGCGCTTCACGCAGCAACAGGTAACGCAGCGCGTCGCTCCCCCACTCGTTCGCCGCGGCGATGGGATCGATCATGTTGCCGCTCGAGCGTGACAGCCGACCTTGTCCCGCATATTCGAGGAAACCGTGCGCGTACACCTGTCGCGGCAGCTCCACGCCGGCGGCCATGAGCATCGCCGGCCAGAAGATGCAATGGAAGCGCGTGATGTCCTTGCCGATCACATGGACGTCGCACGGCCACCACTTCTTGAACTTCTGTTCCTCGCTGCCAAATCCGACCCCGGTCACGTAGTTGATGAGCGCGTCGAACCACACGTAGATGGTGTGGCCCGGCTTGTCCGGGAACGGGATCCCCCAGGTCAGATTGCGCCGCGACACGCTGATGTCGCGAAGGCCGCGGTCGAGCCAGCCAAGCACCTCGTTGCGACGGATCTCGGGGACGCAGAAGTCCGGCCGCTCGCGGTACAGATCCTTGAGCCGCTGCTCGTACTTGGTGAGCCGGAAGAAGTAATTCTCTTCCTTCAGCCGCTGGATCTCGCGCGTGGGATGGATCGGACAGTGCCCGTCGACGAGATCGCTCTCCTCATAGAACGCCTCGCAGCCCGTGCAGTACCAGCCCTCGTACGTGGTGAGGTACACGTCATCGTTCCGGGTCCAGCGGCGGACGAACTCCTGGACGCCGGCGACGTGGTCGGGATCGATCGTGCGGATGAAGCGGTCGTACGAGATGTTCCAGAGGTCGGCCATCTGCCGGAACTCAGCGGAATGCTTGTCGACGAGCTGACGCGTCTCGATGCCCTGGGCTTTTGCGGCCTGCTCGTTGCGCGTCGCGTTCTCGTCCGTGCCGGTCAGGAAGAACACCTCGTCGCCTCGTTGCCGGCGGAAACGCGCGAGCGCATCCGCGCCGGCGAACTCGTACCCGTGGTGCAGACCGGGCCGGTCGTTGACGTACGCGATGGCGGTCGCGATGTAGAACTTCATCGGGATCGGGTCGGTATTCTAGGTCGACATGCCCCACGCCGACCCCCGTTGAGTCGCGCCGCCGTCACGGTCCTCACGCGCCTCCTTCTCGTCATCTTCACCTTCGTCCTGATCGTCGTGCTCGCGCAGGTCGCGCTCGTCGCAGCGCGCACCCGCATCGATCACGCGCCGATGAGCGACGTCCTCCTGCAGGCGTGGGAGGGCACGCAGGACTACTTCGCGAGCCTGCTCCAGGGCTCACTCGGGGAGGCGACGTCGACGTCCATCCTCGGCGGGCGGCGACGCTCGATGGGAGAGGTCCTGCTCGACGCGTATCCGAAGAGCATGCTGCTCGTCGGCCTCGCGGTGACGATCGCGACGGTCCTCGGCGTCGCCGTCGGGGTGGTCGCTGCAGCCACGCGCAGCGGAAGGCTCCGCGCCGCGCTCGTGGGCAGCATGATGGCGGTGATCTCGCTGCCCTCGTTCCTGCTGGCGATCCTGCTCATCCTGTTCTCAGTGGAGATGGTGCGCCGCTACAACGTACGTCTGTGGCCGAGCTTCGGCTTCGGGATCGACGACCACCTCATCCTGCCGACGCTGGTGCTCGCCGCGCGTCCGTTCGCGCAGATCGCGAGCTTCGCGTTCGTCGCCGTCGACGAGGAGCTCGGCGCCGACTATGTGCGGACCGCACGGTCGAAGGGCCTGCTCGAGCGAGTCGTCATCGGCCGACACGCGCTGCGCAACGCGCTCGTGCCGATCCTCGGCGCGATCGCGGCCGCGCTCTCGATCGGTCTGTCGACGCTGCCGGTCGTCGAAGTGTTCTTCTCATGGCCGGGTCTGGGGTTCTCCCTGCTCCAGGCGATCCAGCGCTTCGATGCCGCGACCGCGGGCACGCTCCTCGGCGCGCTCGTGGTCACGATCGCGGTCGTCCGTTCGGCGCTCGACGCGGTCGCGGCGCGTCTCGTACACGCGTCCACCGGAGCCACGTCCTGATGCGGCGCGCACTCACGTGGCAACTGGTCCTCGGCGCGCTGATCATCGGCGGCTGGATCCTCATCGGTGTCGCGGCGCCGCTTCTCACGAGCGCCGACCCGCTGAAGAGCACCACGCTGATCATCGATGGTCCCCGCTCGGTCCTCGCGCCCTACGACCCCGGCACCTACGGCTACGCGCTTGGGTCCGATCGGAACGGCCGCGACCTACTGGCAGGCGTCATGTACGGCGCGCGCGCGACGCTCACGATCGCCTTCGTCGTCCTCGCGGTGCGGCTGGTCGTCGGGACGACGCTCGGCGCGCTCGCGGGCTGGTTCGCCGGATCGGCAGTCGACCGCGCGATCTCCGCGCTGATCGACGCCTTCGGCGCGTTTCCGACCGTTCTCTTCGCGATGCTCTGGATCTTCGCGTTCGACATCCGGTCGGGCGTCAGCGCATTCGCCGCGGCGCTCGCGATCACCGGCTGGTGGGGCTTCGGCCGCGTGACGCGCTCCGCTGTCGTCGCGCTGCGCGGGCGACCCTTCCTCGAAGCGGCACGCTCGGTGGGCCTCTCCGAGTTCGCCGTGTTCGCGCGCCACGTGCTGCCGAACCTGCTCCCGATGCTGGCGATCGCCGCGGCGCTCGAGGCGAGCGCGATCCTCCTCGTCCTTGGTGAGCTGGGATTCCTCGGCATCGTCGTGGGCGGCGGGCAGAACGTGTCGTCCGACGTGACCGGTCGTGGCGGCGGGAGCGAGTTCATCTTCGCGACGACCGAGTGGGGCGCGATCCTCGCTCAAGGCAAGTTCGAGATCTTCAACGCCGCTTGGATCGCGCTGGTCCCGGCGGCGGCGTTCGCGAGCGCCGTGCTCGGTTTCAACCTCCTCGGACACGGCCTCCGCACGTTCTTCGAGCGCGCGCCGGTGGCGCTCGGGAGGCTGCTCTCGCTGCGCACCGCGATGGCGGTCCTGGCCATCTTCATCGCGTTCCGTCTTGCGAGCCCGTACGTCGGCCCCGCCGGCAGTTACGTCGCCGTCGCGCGCGAGTTCGACGCCGGGCGAGCGCGGACGCACGTCGACTGGCTGGCCGACCCGGCGCGCGCTGGCCGCTACACCGGATCGGCCGGCTACAACGAATCGGCCCGTTATGTGGCCGACCAGTTCAGGTCGATCGGCCTGGAGCCGCTCGGCAGCGACGGGACGTACTTCCAGAACTGGGGAACGAACATCGTCAGGCTGAGCGCGATGCCGGTGTTCGAGCGCGTGGGCGATGGCGCCAAGAGGTACCAGCCACGCGTGCACTTCGCCGAGCGCGTCGGCGGCCGGGCCGGCAGTGGCACCGCCGAAGGGAACGTCGTGTACGTAGGTGGTGGGATGCGAACGCAGGAGTACAGCGACTACCAGGGAACGCACCCCGAAGGGAACATCGTGCTCATCGCGGGGCCGACCCAGGGCGACCCCATCGACGCCGCGATCCGGTCCGGCGCAAAGGCAGTGATATTCGTCAACCCGATCGATCTCGGTGTGATCCGCTTCTCGTACAGCGCCTTCTTCGAGCGAGACACGCTACCGGTCATCAATGTCAGTGAAACGGTGGCTGACGAGCTCATCGCGCCATCCGGCAAGCGGATCGCGGACCTGCGGGCGACGCTCGAGGAGCGACGACGCCGGTCAGAGCAGCGACCGAGCCTGGTCCGCAGCGCACCCGAACCGCTCTCCTTCGACACACCGACCCGCGTGCGGATCGAGGTCCCGATCGGACCGCCGGAGCGCGTCACCACGATGAACGTCGTCGGGATGCTTCGTGGCAGCGACGCTGAACGCGCGAAGAAGTTCGTGATAGTCGGCGGTCACCTGGACGGCATCGGCACCGATCCGGACGGCGCCGTGTTCCCGGGCGCGAACGACAACGCCTCCGGGCCAGCCGTCACGATCGAGATAGCCAGAGTGCTGGCCGCGAAGAAGGCGGTGCTGAAGAATTCCGTGATCTTCGTCGCGTTCGCGGGCGAGGAGGAGGGGCTCATCGGCTCCGAAGCGTTCATATCGAACTCCATCACGACGCCGTACCGCCCCGATAACGTCGTGGCCTTCATCAATCTGGACATGGAAGGGTGCTGCGGCGGTCTCGCGGCCTCAGACGAGAACTTCGCGCTACATCAACGCGTCAGGTCGGCGGCGGAGCGTCTTGGATACGACCTCGACTACACGCCCAGGATCGGCGGCAGCGACCACTTCGCGTTCCTCCGGCGGCGCGTACCCGCGGTGATGATCTCCGGCACGGAGTTGGGCCCGTTCCACACCGTGGGCGACACGCCGGACACCGTCGACCCCGCACGGCTGCGCGCGTCCGGCGAAGTGGCGTTGCAATCGATCCTCGAGATGGCGGCGACCGAGTGAGGCGTCTTCTGATCACGGCGCTCGTCATCGCGTCGTGCGGGACGGCGCCGGCCATAGGGCTTCCGACACCGCGCGCGTCCTCCAGCGCGTCCGTGAGTGCGTCGCCGGCGGCGGTCGCCGCCCTCGGCAGCGCGGTGTTCGACGGCACGCGGACGCGCGAGCACGTCGCCTATCTGTCGGATCCGGCGCGCGGCGGACGCTACAGCGGCTCGCCGGGCTATCTCGACGCCGCGCAGTACGTCGCCGACCAGTTCAAGGGCATCGGCCTCGAGCCGCTCGGCGACGGCGGGACGTACTTCCAGCGGTTCTCGATGCCGATCGTCGACCTGAGCGCGACGCCCACTCTCACGCGCACCGGGGCCGACGCGAAGTTGTGGAAGCACCGCCTCGACTTCACCGAGAGCGTCGGTGGCCGCGCGGGCGGCGGGACGGTCGAGGCGCCCCTCGCGGTGGTCGGAGGGGCGGCCAAGGGAAGCGGCCAGGACGACTTCGCGGGAGTGACAACGCGCGGCCGTATCGCGCTCATCACGGGGCCGACCGCGGGCAACGTGGTCGACGCGTCGTTCGCCGAAGGCGCGATGGGCGTCCTCATCGTCGGCGATCCCTCCATCCGCTACTCGTTCATCCCACGCTTCTTCAGCGAGACACTCCCGGTGCTCGTGATCACCGAAGGCGTCGCGAACGAGCTGCTCGCGCCCGCGGGAAGGACCGTCGCGCAGGTGCAGAACACGGTCCGCGCGCGACGGTCGAATCCGTCCGCGCCGTCGCCGGCCTTCGACACGAGCGTCACGGTGCGCATGTCGCTTCCGCTCACACCCGTGCGTGACGTCGAGGGCGTGAACGTCGTCGGTCTGCTCCGCGGAAACGATCCCGACCTATCGAAGCGCGCGGTCCTCGTCGGCGGTCACCTCGACGGCGTCGGCACCGATCCCGACGGGACCGTTTTCCCCGGCGCGAACGACAACGCATCGGGGCCGGCGGTCACGATCGAGGTGGCACGCGCGCTCGCCGGGAAGCGCACCGAGCTCAAGCGCTCGATCGTGTTCGTCGCGTTCGCCGGCGAGGAGGAGGGGCTGCTCGGCTCGGAGGCTTACGCGGCCCGCATGGCCGTCTCTCCGGGACGCGTCGAGAGCCTTGTCGCGTACCTGAACCTCGATGTCATCGGCTGCTGCGGCAACACCCTCGAGGCATCCGATGAGAGTGCCGTACTGGTCGACCGCATCCGCGCCGTGGCCCGGCGCCTGGGCATCCCGTTCCAGTCGATCCGCGGCGGCGGCAGCGACCAGACCACATTCGCGAAACGCGGCGTGCCCTCGGCGCTGATCCTCTGGAGCGACATCATCCTGCACACGCCGCGCGACACGATCGCGCTCATCGAGACGTCTCGGCTGCAGAAGGCAGGTGACGTCGTGGCCACGGTCGCGCTCGAGCTTGGACGGGGCGAAGGCCCCTAGCGCACTCCCAGGCACCGGTATGACCGAAAGTTATACTGGCAGGATGACCAAGAAGACTGCGATCAGCCTTCCGGATGACCTCTTTCGCGACATCGAGCGGGCCCGTAAACGCTCCAAGAAGGACCGCAGCACGTGGCTGCAGGAAGCCGCTGCCGATTACCTGAAGCGAAAGACGATGCAAGAGAAGATCGACGCCTACTTCGACGGCTACCGCCGGATCCCGGATGGAGACGACCCGGACTTTATCGCGATGGAGAGGGCCGGGCTAGAAGACGCGCCATGGGCGGATGAGGAGTGGCCGGAAGCGCCCAAGGATGCCGAGGGGAAGTGAGCACGGCGAGATCTGGTGGGCGGACGTCGACAAAAGGCGTCCGGTCGTCATCGTGTCACGCGATGATGCCCGAGGGGCACGCATGCTAGCCACCGTCGCGGCAGTGACGCGAACGGCCCGCGGCCTGCAGTCAGAGGTCGAACTCGACGAGCGCGACGGATTGCCTGGATCGTGTGTCGCTAATTGCGATGACCTCAACACGATC
This sequence comes from Chloroflexota bacterium, assembly GCA_031404235.1. Taxonomy (GTDB): domain Bacteria; phylum Chloroflexota; class Limnocylindria; order P2-11E; family P2-11E; genus CF-39. Next base: position 2,657 of record JANNHF010000033.1, on the reverse strand, counting down.
GCCAAGGCGCGACTCGTGCGGCGTGTCGGCCGGCTCTCGGAAGTCAAGATGATCGAGCTACACGAAGCCTTGAGGTTCGCGCTTCAGCTCGACTAGCTCACAGCGCGATCGCGGCGGCGCGCTCGGAGATCGTCGCGGCGGCCTGGGCGCGGAGGTCCCCAGCCGTCTCGGACGCGCTTTCCACGTCGGCCAGCGCGTTGTAGATGTTGCGTACGAGCCGGTGCGCCTCGGTCGGGGGCCGGATCACCGCGAGCGTCTTGTCGATCTGGATCGTGTGCTGGCGGAGATGCTCCTCGAAGCGATGAAGTCGGAAGCGGATCGGCTTCGCCGCGTCCCAGAACCACGCGGGCTGCTCGAGCTCCGCGTCGGTGATGTCGGCGAGCTCGCGCAGGACGCGACGATGTATCTCGAAGAACGAGTTCCGGATGTTCTCGATCGTGCCGTCCACAGCATCCTTCGGCGCCGCGTAGGCCTTACGGAACTCCGGCCACTCCTCCTCCGGTGGCTCGTCGTGCTTGCCGGCGCGGTGGTGCACAAGGGCGTAGCAGTTCACGGCCAGGAAGCCATGCTCCGCGCCCAGCATGTGCTTCAGCGCTTCGCGCAGCGGCCACTCCCCTTCCGCGGGCGCGCGGTCGAGGTCCTCGCTACGGACACCGGCGAGCGCGCCGCTGAGGTCGCGGTAGGTCTGGTGGTACTGCGCCAAGATCCGATCGACCTGCGTCAGCCCGCTCTTGGCGCGCGCGTCGAGCCGCACGGCAAGGTCGCGCAGCTCGTGGTGCGTCATGAGAAGCGCGAAGCGCAGCCCTTCCTCGTCGTACTCGTGCCACTTCCACTCGCGGCCCATGTCCTGGTCCGAAAGATCGACCGTGGCGCGGACGAGCTCCTCGACGGCCTGCGTCACCGACGTCGTCATAGGGCCATCACGGGGACGCCCGCGTTCGTCTCCTCGACGATGTGGTCGACGACGTGGTGGAGGTGGCCGGTCGCGACGAACGCGCGCAGCTGACGGTCGGCGCTCGTCCCCTCACGCACGATCGTCTGCAGGTACTCGACCTCCCGCCGCGAGCCGAGCGCGTCCACGACGTCGTCGACGAACTCGAGGAGCTCGACCGCGAGATCACGCATCGGGACCTCGATCTGCTTGCCGAAGTCGATCAGCTTCGCGTCCATCCCACCGCGCACGGCGCGCCACTTGTTCTCCTGGATGAGGCTCGGCGCATATCGACGAAAGCCCTGGTTTCGCGCGCGAAGGACCAGGAGCTTCGCGCAGATGGCCTGGGTGAGGGCTGCGATGCACAGGGTCTCCTCGACCCGCGTCGCGGCGTCGCACACGCGGAACTCGATCGTCGGGAAGATCGCGTGCGGCCGCAGATCCCACCAGATCTTCTTGCCGTCATCGATGCATTTCGTCTTCACGAGGAGCTCGACGAAGTTCTCGTATTCGTCATAGGACGCGAACTCCGGTGGGATCCCGGTACGCGGAAAGCGCTGCCAGATGATCTGCCGATACGACTTGAGCCCCGTGATGCGTGTCAGCCAGAAGGGGCTCGAGGTGCTGATCGCCAGCAGATGCGGCAGGAAGTAGCGCGCTTCGTTCATGACCTCGATCCGCAGCTCGGGGTCGGGGATCCCCACGTGCACGTGGAGCCCGAAGATCAGCAGCTCGCGGATGACGTCCTGCAGCTCTTCTTCGAGGATCTTGTAGCGCTCGTGCTCGGTCACTTCCTGGTCCTGCCAGTGCGAGAACGGGTGCGTCCCGGCCGACGCGATGCGGAGTCCGGCGGGCCGCAGGAGGGCGGCGATCGTGCCGCGGAGTGTGAGGATCTCTTCGCGCGCCTCGCTGATGTCGGCGCAGATCTTTGTGCCGGCTTCGACGACCGATTGCATCATCTCGCGCTTGATCTGATCGCCGTAGCGCCCACCCGCCGCCGTGAGCAGCGTCTCGATGTGGCTCTTGAGCTGCCCCTGCGCATCGACGATCTGGAACTCCTCCTCGATGCCGATCGTAAGGCGCGGGACGTCGCGCACCTTCATGCCGCACCGTCCACGACGTACGTCGGCACGACGCTCCCGGCGCCAGCCGTGACGTTGAGGAGCGCGCTCGACGAGAGGCGCGTCAGGACGCCTCCGACGCGGCCCCAGAAGAGGTACGGGTCGCAGTCGACGCTGAGATCGAGGAAGTGCACGCGGTCGAGGAGCACCGGGAACGGCTCGCGCGGGACCGCCACCTTCTCTTGAACGACGAACGACGTGGTAAGCGCGCCCAGCAGCGCCTGCTCCCACTCGTGGCGATCGACGGTCCAGCCGAGCACGACACCCTTGCCGCCGTATTCGTCGTTGGGCTTCAGCACCAGCCGCTCGCGATTGCGCACCACGAAGTCGGTGAGGTCGATCACCTCCTCACCGTACGTCGTGTGCCCCTCGCGCACCTTGCGTGTCCACGGGATGTGCTTCGTGATCGCGCGACGCTGCTGCGGCGTGTACAGGCGCGCGTACCGGTCGTCGGAGAGGAGCGCGAGGCTCATCTTCTTGTGCAGCAGCTTCGCGCGTAGGCTGTTGACCACGGTCACGTCACCCGCGAGGTACGCCTTCAGGAGCGGCCGTGCGACCTCGGGCTTCGCGAGCAGCTCCGACAGCAGCACCCTTCGGTAGACGAC
>JANNHF010000032.1:0-16145 GCA_031404235.1 Chloroflexota bacterium | reverse complement strand
CCGGTGAGGACGCTCGACGGACCGAACTCGACGAATGCGGTCGCGCCCTCCCCACGCGCGCGCCGCATGCAGGCGACCCACTGTACCGGAGACCACACCTGTTTCTCCAGCAATGACGGAAAATCCGCCGCATGTTCGTGCAGGCGAGCATCGACATTCGCGACGACTCTGTAACGCAGCGCCGCGAACGGCGTCGCTTTGATCGCGGCGGCGAGCTGCGGCCCGACCGGACGCATCGCGGGCGAATGGAAGGCGGCGGACGTGCGGAGCGGGATCACCCGTTTCGCGCCCGCCTCCTTCAGCGCCGCGGTCGCGCGCTCGAAGCCGTCCTTCTGACCGGAGATGACGACCTGTCCAGGCGCGTTGTCATTCGCGACGACAAGTCCGGTCCCGTCGATCGCCTGCGAGACCCGGTCCGCATCGAGACCGATGACCGCCAGCATCCCGCCCGAGGCGTCGGCTTCCTGCATCAGCTCGCCGCGGCGGCGAACGAGGACCACGGCATCCGCGAGCGCGAGCGCGCCCGCGGCGACGAGCGCGCTGAACTCACCGAGTGAGTGGCCCATCGCGACGACCGGCTCTTCGAGACCGCCCGCTGCCTCCTCCGCGGCGCGAAGCGCCGCGACCGACGCGGTCAGGAGCGCGGGCTGAGTATTCGCGGTGCGGTCGAGCTCGCTCTGCGGTCCCTCCCACGAGAGCCGGCGCAGATCAACGCCGACCGCGTCATTCGCCTCTTCGAATGCGCGTGCCGCACTCGCGTAGCGCTCCGCGAGCTCGCGGCCCATCCCGACAGTCTGCGAACCCTGTCCGGGAAAGAGCCATGCGACATGGCGGCTGCCCATGGAGGCGGAATGGTACGAGGGTCGCGGCCCTACCGGCGCTTCATCGCTGCGGCGTAGTCCGGGAAGTAGCGCTCGATCGTGCTGAGGTCGAACTCGCGCAGGATGGAGGTGTTCGACTCATGGTCGAGCAGGAACTCGAACGAGCGTCGCAGCAGCTCGTGCACGTCGCCCCCGCCGTAGCGCTCGAGCTCGTCGCGTGAAACGCGCACGACGTGGGACGTCTTCGTGGGTGCCGTCACCGTAGCGTGCGCGACCCAGCCATTCCCCGAGTCGCTGTAGGTGATCTCGATCCGACGCGCTGCCATCAGCGGAGTGTGATCACGAGGAGCGGCTGACCGTACTCGACCGGAGCGCCGCCGGCGACGAGGACCTCACGGACTTCCCCGTCGGCCGGAGCCACGATCTTTGAAACGTGACCGAGCGACTTGATCCCGCCGAGGATGTCTCCGCGCGACACCGCGTCGCCGGCGTGCCACTCGCGCTCGGGATTGAAGATGCCGACCGTCGTCGCGTGCACGCGCTGCGTCGGGAGACGCACCGGCTCGGCGTCGCTGGTCGCGGGAGGCCGCTGCGTCGTCGCGAGGCTCGCGTCGGGCCGCACCGCACCGCGCCGCGTGACCGAGACCGCGAAGCTGTCAGCCTCGACCTCGATGGTCGCCGCGGCCGAGCCAGCGGCCAGCCGCATGAGGTCATCCAGGAGGCCGAGGACGTGGTCGGTGTCGCTCATCCGAGCCGTCTCGCGATCCGCCGCCACCAGGGTCCAGGCGGAGGCGGTGGAGCCGCCGTTCCGGTGCCCGGCTCGTCGATGGCGCCGAACGCGCGGAAGCGCTCGTAACGCGCGGACAGGAGATCGGCCGCAGGCACACGCTCGAGCTTGGCCAGCTGCGCGGCCAGCGCGGTGCGGATCGCCGCGGCGGTCGCGGCGTGGTCCGTGTGCGCGCCACCCGCGGGCTCGGGGATGAGCGCGTCGACGACGCCGAGCTCGAGCAGGTCCGGTCCAGAGAGGCGCATCGCCTTCGCGGCGCGCTCGGCTTCCGCCGGGCTGCGCCACAGGATCGCGGCGCACCCTTCGGGTGAGATCACGGTGTAGATCGCGTTCTGCATCGCGAGCACGACGTCCCCGACGCCGAGCGCGAGCGCTCCGCCCGAGCCACCCTCGCCGAGGATGACGACGATGATCGGCGTTTGCAGGCGCGCCATGAGGAGGATCGATTGCGCGATCGCCTCGGCCTGCCCGCGCTCCTCGCCCTCTGGCCCCGGGTATGCGCCGGGCGTGTCAACGAAGGTGATGAGCGGCAGGTGGAACTTCTCCGCGAGCCGGTACAGCCGCATCGCCTTGCGATAGCCCTCGGGATGCGGCATCCCGAAGTTGCGGGCGATGTTCTCCTCGGTCGAGGCGCCCTTCTGCTCGCCGACGACAACGACCGGCCGGCCGTCGAGATCGGCGATGCCGCCGACGATCGCGGGGTCGTCGCGGAATCCGCGGTCGCCGTGCAGCTCGTTGAAGCGATCGAAGACGCGACCGATGACCTCCAGCGTGTGTGGTCGCTGGATGTTGCGCGCCGCCTGCACCGCCTCCCACGCGGTCGCGCGTGACGCGAGCTGCGCGGGCTCGGTGATGAGGTTCGCGTCCACCGGTAGATGGCCGTTGCCTTCCACGGTGCGCTTCGTGCCGACGAGGCGGTCGAGCATGGACACGGTCAGAGGCTCCAGCGCAGGTCCTGCGACGCGGCGCGGAACGCCGTGAGGAATAGCGCGAGGCGCTCGCGCAGCTGGGGCCGCGGAACGATCTGATCGAGGAAGCCACGCTCCAGCAGGAACTCCGCCTTGCCGAACCCCGTCGGCAGCTTCTCGCCGACCGTTCCGCTCGTCACGCGCTCGCCGGAGAAGCGTATGAGCGCACCCGGCTCGGCGACGATGATGTCCCCCACCGAGGCGAAGGACGCGAGCACTCCGCCGGTGGTGGGATCGGTGATGACGCTCACGTACGGGAGCCGCGCCTGGTCGAGCCGCGCGAGCGCGCCCAGGATCTTCGCCATCTGCATGAGCGCGATCGTGCCCTCCTGCATGCGCGCGCCGCCGGAGGCGGAGACGATCACGAGCGCCCTGCGCTCTGCGAGCGCGCGCTCGGCAGCACGCGTGATCTTCTCGCCGACCACCGCGCCCATGGATCCGCCCATGAACTCGAAGTCCATGACTGCCAGGATCACCGGGTTGTCGCCGATGGTCGCCTCGCCGGTGATGATCGCGTCCTTCTCGCCGCTCTTCGTCTGGGCGGCGGCGATCCGCTCCCGGTACGGCTTGCTGTCTGTGAAGGACAGCGGGTCGCCGGACGTCAGAGCGGCGTCATGCTCGTGGAAGGAGCCCTTGTCGACGAGCAGCTCGACGCGCGCGCGCGCGCCGAGCCGAAAATGGTGCTCGCACTTCGTGCACACGCTGAGATTGCGTGCCAGCTGCTTGTTGAAGAGCATCTCGCCGCAGCTCGGACACTTCGTCCAGAGGTGAGTCGGGAACTCGTTCGGCTTCCGACCGAACGGCATCCGCAGCCTCACTTCGCATCTTCCTCACGGTACCAGCACAGGCCGACGACACCGGGGCCGGCACGGGCGCCGATGACCGGCCCGGCTTCGGCGATCCAGTGCTCGACGCAGTGGTAACGCGCCTGCACCCAGTCGGCCACATCCCGCGCGCGCTCGGGCGCGTTCGTGTGGAGCGTGCAGGCGTGGATGCGCGATCCCTCGGGCACGCGGGCGGCCACGAGCTCCTTCATTCGCTGCACGGCTTTCTCGCGCGTGCGCACGCGATCGGCCGGATGGATGACGCCGTTCGCGACCTCGAGGATCGGCTTCATCTTCAGCATCGAGCCGAAGAGGGCCTGCGCGCCGCTCACCCTTCCTGACCGCTTCAGGTACTCGAGCGTGTCCGCGACGGCGTAGATCGGGATCTTGCCGGTGAGCTTGCGCGCCAGCGCAACAGCCTCTTCGAAGGAGCCGCCAGCGCGGCGGAGGCGAGCGCACGCGGTCGCGATCAGCGAGATGCCACCGGCGAGAGACCGCGTATCGATGACCTCGATGGTCGCATTGGGCGTCGCCTGCGCCGTCGTGTTCGCGACCGAGTACGTCCCGGAGAGCTCGGTCGCGATCGTGAGCACGAGAAGCTGCTTCGTCCCCTCCGCGACGATCGCGTCGTAGACGTCGCGGCACTCGCCCATGTTGGGCTGCGACGTACCGGTGAGCACGCCGGGCGCCGCGATGCGCCGGTAGAACTCATCGGCCGAGAGATCGACGTTCGCGGTGAAGGTCTCCGACCCGATGTCGACGTGCAGCGGCAGCCAGCGGATGTCGAACTCGCGCTGCAGCTCCGGCGTGAGGCAGGCGGTCCCGTCGATGACGATGGCGAAGCGCTCGCTCAAACGAGTGCGACCTCACCGGCGACCACACGTTCGCTACCGGACGGTGTGCGCACCAGAAGCGCACCGTCGTCATCGATCGCCGCGGCGACCCCGCGGAACGGCGCGCGCGTGCCGACGCGCACCTCGACCTCTTTACCGAGGAACGTTGACCGGCGGCGCCACTCATCGAGCGCAGCGCCGCGCTCGGCGGGAGCCTCGAGACGATCCAGCTCTTGCGTCAGACGCGCGAGGAGGGCGAGCCGGTCGAGCGCGCAGCCGGCGACCGCGAGCGAGATCGCTCGCTCTCTGAGCTCCGCGGGGAAGTCCTCAGGACGTTGATGCACGTTGATCCCGATACCGAGCACGAGCACGCCTCCATCGCTATCCGATGTCGCATGGGCGAGCGCGCCCGCGACCTTCCGCCCTTGGACGTGTACGTCGTTGGGCCATTCTAGGCGGGCATCCGTGCCCGCCAGAGCCGTGAGCGCGCGCGCGATCGCGACGCCCGCGAGCGCGGCGAACAGCGCGGGCGCCACCGGGGCGGGCCGCACGATCCACGACGCGAGCAGGCTCGTGCCTTTGGAGGCGACCCAGACGCGACCCCGCGTTCCCTGCCCGGCGCTTTGCTCGTCCGCGACGACGATCCCGCGTGACGCGCCCCGCGCGGCGAGCTCGCGCGCGCGGGTCTGCGTCGTCGGCAGGACGTCGTGGTACTCGATCACGCGACCGAGCTCGCGCGCGAACGCCGAGCGCACCGCGGCATCGGCGAGCAGTGGAAGTCGCAGGCTACTGCGGCGTGCGCGAAGCGCACACGCCAAGCAGATGAGCGCGGCGGGGCCGCGCGATCACGAGCGAATCTGCGCGCCCGCGGCCCGCACGCGGACCACGCGGCCGCGTCCAGGGACGCCCGCCGCCGCGGCGGCTTCCTCCATCGCGGAGACGACGCGTGGGGCGAGCCGTGTGGGCGCGACCGCCAGCACGCTGGGCCCCGCGCCGGAAAGCGCCGCGCCGAACGCCCCGGCTTCGCGCGCCGCGGCGATGATCTCGGCGAGCGCGGGCACGAGCTTGGTGCGCGCCGCCTGATGCAGACGATCCACCATCGCGAGCGCGAGAAGCGCGCCGTCGGCACGCATGACCGCGGCGATGAGCGCCGCTCCGTGCGCGACGTTGAACACCGCGTCGGCGCGCGACACCTGGGCCGGCAGGACGGCGCGGGCCTGCTCGGTGGAGAGCGGCCGTCCCGGTATGAGCAGGCAGATCCGCCAGGTGCGCGGGAACACCAGTCGCGTCGCCACGGGACCGCCGTCATCAGGCAGCGCGACAGTGAACGCGCCGTACAGCGCCGCGGCGACGTTGTCCGCGTGTCCTTCGACCTCGCTGGCGATGCGTAGCAGCGTGCGACGGTCAAACGGCTCGCCGAGCAGCGCGTTCGCCGCGACGGCGCCGCCGACGATCGCCGCGGCGCTCGAACCGAGACCGCGTGCGATCGGGATCGCCGAACGCTGCGTGATGTGCTGTGCGCCGATCTCGCGACCCGCCGCCTTCGCAACGGCACGCGCCGACACGACGACGAGATTCTCTTCATCGGCCGGGATGCCCTGTCCGTCGCCCTCCACCGTCACGGACCATGTCTTCGCCGGCCGCAGCTCGAACTCCGCGAGCAGCGGCAGCGCGAGCGCGAACGAGTCGAATCCCGGGCCGAGGTTGGCGCTCGACGCAGGTACCCGGACGCGAAGCTCGCTCACGCCCGGGCAGAGGCGCGAGTCGCGTGCGCGATCGCGCCCATCACGGCATCGGCTGTCGCTTCCACTTCGACGATGTCCCGACTGAGCGAACGCGCGGTGTCGGGATCTTTGAGGCCGTTCCCGGTCAGCACGCAGACGACGGTCGACACGCCGCGCATTCCCCCAGCCTGCGCGCGTTTGCGCAGCCCGGCCACCGACGCGGCGCTCGCAGGCTCGGCGAAGATCCCCTCGCGGCGCGCGAGATCGCGATACGCATCCAGGATCTCCGCGTCGCTCACGGCCTCGATCGCGCCGCCCGACTCGTCCCGCGCGCGCAGCGCGCCCTGCCACGACGCCGGCGCGCCGATGCGGATCGCGGTCGCGATGGTTTCCGGCTCGGCGATGGGGTGGCCGCGAACGATCGGCGCCGCGCCCTCGGCCTGCCAGCCGTACATGCGCGGCCGGCGCGTCGACATTCCGGCACCGACCGCCTCCACGAACCCGCGCCAGTACGCCGTGATGTTCCCGGCGTTCCCGACGGGGATGAAGAGGGCGTCAGGAGCATCGCCCAGGCTCTCGCAGATCTCGAATGCCGCGGTCTTCTGACCGTCGATACGGTGCGGATTGACGCTGTTGACCAGTGTCGCCTCCCCCTGCGCCGCGAGCTCCTTCACGACCACGAGCGCCGCGTCGAAGCTACCGCGCACCGCGATGACGGTCGCGCCGAACACGATCGCCTGCGCGAGCTTGCCCAGCGCGACGTAGCCGGCCGGCAGCACGACTGTGCAGGGAAGACCGGCGCGCGCGGCATAGGCCGCGGCCGACGCGGCGGTGTTGCCGGTCGAAGCGCACAGAATCGCGCCGGAGCGCTCCTCCAGCGCCTTCGCGACGGCAACGACCATGCCGCGATCCTTGAACGAGCCCGTGGGGTTCGCGCCCTCGACCTTCAGCCACACCGAATCGATGCCCGTCTCGCGCTCGAGCGACGGCGCGCGCACCAACGGCGTGCCCCCTTCGCCGAGCGTGAGGCGCGGTGTGTGGGACGTCACGGGCAGATGCGCGGCGTACCGGTCGATGAGACAAGGCGCAGGCGTCACGGCGGGATGTTAGCCCTCCTAAGCCCTCCTACTACGAGAGCCGAAGGCGAAGAAGGCCAGTCGGGCACCGCCGCAGCGGGGCACGACTACCTACCATGGGCGCCGTGAGGCTCAGCGCGAGGGAACATCAGCTGCTCCAGGTGTTGGTGGTGCTCGCGATCCTGTATCTGGCGTTCCAGGTGTTCGCGCTCGGGTGGGTCGCGGTCGCGCAGGTCGCGGATGTCATCCTCATCTTCGTCGCGGCGTGGGCGCTCGCCTACCTGCTCTCGCCACTCGTGACTCGCATCGACGCGGCGACGCCGCTCAATCGCACGCTGTCCGTCGTGGTCGTGTACATCGCGATCGGGCTCGTGCTCGTGCTCATCGGCCTGCTCGCGGTCCCCCCGCTCGTCGCGCAGCTGAACGACCTCGTCACGCGCGGACCGGAATACGGCGAGCGCGCGTCGCAGCTCGCCGCGAGCGTCCAGTCCACGCTTGAGCGGCTCGGTATTCGCGTGGATCTCACCGAGTTCTACGGGACGCTGCCGCGCCGCCTGGGAGACCTCGCCGCGGCCTACGCCGCGGACATCCTCGGCGTCGTGTCGGCGACCGCAGCGATCTTCTTCAACGTCTCGCTGGTCCTCATCATCGCGTTCCTGATGCTCAACGACGGCGACACGATGTGGCACCGCTTTGTGCGCGTGCTATCGCCCGAGCTCGGGAGCGAGGCCGAGCTGCTTCGGCAGAGCGCGGACCGCTCGTTCGGTGGGTTCATCCGCGGGTCGCTCATCCTCGGCTTCATCTACGCCGTCGCGACGCTCGCGATCCTCGTCCCGCTCGGCGTTCCGTATGCCGGCGTGCTCTCGCTGGTCTCGGGCCTCACGATGATCATCCCATTCTTCGGACCGATCATCGCGATGATCCCGGTGCTCGCGGTCACCTTCGTCGGCGCTCCAGACCGCCTACTGATCGTGTTCATCCTCGTGCTCGCGGTGCAGCAGGTGCTCCTGAACGTCGTCGGGCCGCGCATCATGTCGCGGAGCATCGGCATCCATCCGATCTTCATCTTTCTCGCGCTGCTCCTCGGCGCGAAGCTCGCCGGATTCTGGGGCGTGTTCCTCGCGGTACCGGTCGCCGGCATCCTGAACATCTTCCTCGGTTACTCATACGAGCTCGCCGCCGGCCGCCGCACCCGCGTGCAGGCCGCCACGCTCATCGAGGATCGCGAGGCACGCGCGGCCGGCCAATGAGCGCGCGCAAGCACATCCTCATCACGAACGACGACGGCATCGACGCGGATGCACTTCCGCCTCTGTCCGCGGCGCTCGCGAAGCTCGGCGACGTCGACATCATCGTGCCCGAGCGCAACTGGAGCGGCGCGAGCCACAGCATCACGCTCTTCCGCCCGCTCCGGGTCCGCGCCACGAAGCTGCGGAACGGCCAGGCGGCATTCATGACCGACGGGTCGCCCACCGACTGCGTCCGCCTCGCAGTGCTCGGATTCCTGAAGCATCGACCGGACATCGTCGTGAGCGGGATCAACCGCGGCGCGAACATGGGCGACGACATCACGTACTCCGGCACCGTGGCCGCAGCCATGGAGGGCCTGCTCTCCAACATCCCGTCCATCGCGATCTCGATCGGCGCGTACGGCGGGGACATCGACTTCGAGCCTTCGGCGAGCTTCGCCACGCTGCTCGCGCGCAACATCCTGCGGCGCGGCCTCGCACCCGACACCCTTCTCAACGTGAACGTCCCACCGCTGCCGCGCGATCAGATCGCCGGCGTGGAGGTCACGCGTCTCGGGAAGCGCACCTACCGGGACCAGCTCGTCGAGCGGCTCGACCCATACGGCAACCCGTACTACTGGGTCGGCGGTCCAGCGGTGAGCGAAGAGGCCGAGGACGGCACCGACGTCGCCGCGATGCTCGCGGGAAAGATCAGCGTCACGCCCATCGCGCTCGACCTCACGAACCACGCTCTCCTCGAGGAGCTCGCGCGCTGGGACTGGGGCTGGTCTGCGCCCGTCGAGGTGTCGGGGGACTAGTACGCCCGGGATGGCGTCTCGCTCAGCGCGGACCTACGGACGCGTGGCGGTTCGCCGAGGAGCGCCGCGACCGTGTAACAGGCGATCGCGAGCCACGCCAGCCCGGTGAATCCGGTCTCGAGCGCCAGGCCGGCCGCGAGGATCGAGCCGACGACCGACGCGACGCCGTTCACGCCCCACGCCCATGCGAGAAGGTTCCGCTCATGCGCGCCAGCGGCACTGAGCACACGCGGGAACGCGGTGCCGAGGGGAAGACCCAGGGCGATGGCGAACAGCAAAGCGACGATCACGCGCACGACGAGCGGCGCCGCGAGCGTTGCGTCCGCCGCGCTCGGCAGGATCACCAGGACCGCGCCGAGCGCCACGGTGCTCCCGAGCGCGGCGCCGCGCATGCCGCCGGGAAGCCGGTGGATGCTCGCCGAACCCGCGGCCGCGCCAGACAGGAGCCCGGCCACGCCGACCGCAAGCGCCAGGGTGGGCTGTCCGAGGTACAGCGTCAGACGCTGCAGGAGAACGATCTCGACGACGATGAACCCTGCTCCGAGCAGCAGTGAATAGCCCGTGACCCAACGCGTAAGGCGGGTGTCGGCGCGCGACACCATGCGGCGCAGCGGCAGGAGGATCAGCGCGAACGACAGGAGCAGCGCCGTGATCAGCGCCGCGACGAGCGTCTGCAGCCCCTGCGCCAGCGCCGCGCGCCCCGCGAGCGTCTCCCCCAGCGAGACGCTGTCGAAGAAGAACGGACGGTCGTCGGTCGACGGACTCTGACCGTTCGACGAGAACGTCGTCGCGAGCCGTCCGCTCCTTCGGCTCCCGTCGTATTCCACCTCGAAGCCGTGCGCCACGGCGAAATCGCGAATGACCCTCATGCTGCCTTCGTTGAACTCCTCGGCGCGCACGAGCAGCAGGCCGAACTCGGCGCTGCGAACGACCGCCATGTGCCGCTCGGGGCGCAGGGCGCCGAGGCGGCGCAGGCCGGCGGCGGCGACCTCCATCGCGCGAAGCATCTCGGTCGGCGGATCGCGATACCAGCGACCGATTGAGAGCGTCCCACCGGGAGCGAGATGGCCGATGTAGTCGGCGAACGCCTCCTCCGTATAGAGGTAGCTCTCTGAAAGAGCGTATGCGCCGCTCTGGAGCGCCGCCCAGCTGTCGACCACGGTCATCACGATGACGTCGTACCGGTCGCTCGAGCGCCGCACGAAGCTGCGCGCCTCGTCGGCGACCACAGTTACCCGCGGGTCGTCGTAGAGAGCGCCGCCGTACTCGCGGTAATGGTCGCGCACTGTCGCGATCACCGCGCGGTTCACGTCGACGCCGGTGACCGCGCGGGCGCCGCGGCGGAGCGCGACCAGAACGTCGATACCTCCACCGGGTCCGATGACCAGCACGCTCGGCCGGTCCACCAGGAAATACGGCGTCGCGAGAACGCTCACGTCGAGCACCGCGCCGTCCGCCTTCGTGCCGCCTTCGACGATCAGCGTCGAGGCATCGAGGTCGATCCGCATGATGAGAGAGCGCGGCCGCTCTCCGTCGAAGGCCGTGTCGACGAGGAAGTCGTACGCGCTCGACGCTCCGTCTGGGCCATAGCGGACGACATCGACTCGTCCCTGTGGGTCCCAGCGCGACGACTCGACCGTGGCACCGCGTCGCACGTCCTCGAGGATCGGCTTGAACGCGGCGGGTCGGAGCGGCGCGATCTGATCGCCGACGGATGCGAGCGCGAGCGTGAGCAGAACGGTCGGGAAGACCGCGGCCATCGCGACGCGGCGCCGGCTGTTCGCGTCGGTGAGCACGAACGCCGCGATCGCGGCGAGCGTCGCAGCCGCCCCGTACTCGCCCGGCGCTCCGAGCACCGGCATCGCGACGAACGCGATGACGCCGCCGACCGCGGCGCCGGCGAGGTCGGCGGCGTAAGTGCGCCCAGCCCACGCGGGATCGGCCGCGAGCGCGCGGACGACCACCCAGCTGACCAGAACGTACGGCAGGCTGCTCGCGGCGTAGATCAGCACGATCGCGAGGCTGACGTCGAGCGCCGTCGGGTCGACGACCGTCGCGATGGCCATCGCGAGGACATAGCTGGCGCTCGCGAGCGCGGCTAAACGGGACGTGCTCGGCGCGCTCGGATGTCGATCGACGAGCGTCGCGGCGGCCGCTCCTGCTCCCACGCCGAGGAGCGCGATCGACACCGCGACGAAGGTGAGGTGGTAGCCCAGCGTCGCACTGAAGAGGCGCGTCTGCGCGACCTGGAAGAGCAGCGCGGAGCACGAGAGCAGGAACACCGCTGCGGCGGTGCGCGCGGAGAATCCACCAGGCATGGGCGAAATCTAAAGGGCCGGCCTACCTCGAGGCTCCGGGACCACGACGGGCCGTCCTTCGTGGGCCATGACCCGCAGTCCCGCCCCGAAGACGGTGGACACCACCTCGGCGGTGATGACGTGGCTGGGCTCGCCGTCGCGTACGACGGCCCCGTCCGCGAGCAGGACGACGCGCGATGCGAACGCGGTGGCCAGATTCAGATCGTGGAGGACCGCGACGACGGCGATGCCGCGCTCGCGCGCCAGCGCGGCGATGCGCGCGAGCGCCGTCGCCTGGTGCGCGGGATCGAGGTGGGCGGTCGGCTCGTCGAGCAGCAGCACCTCGGGCTCCTGCGCAAGCGCCATCGCAAGGACCACGCGCTGACGCTCGCCGCCGGAGAGCCGATCGATGCGCCGCTGCGCGAGGTCGTCGATCTCGAGTGCGACCATAGCGCGCGACACGGCCGCGAGGTCGTCATGCCGCGCGATGCCGAACCGGCCTAGGCGCGGCGTGCGTCCGAGCGCGACGACTTCGCCGGCGGTGAACGGGAACAGCGTGTCGAAGATCTGCGGCACGACGGCCACGCGCCGAGCGACCGCAGCACGATCGAGCGACGCGAGGTCGACGCCGTCGATCGTTACCGTGCCAGCTGTCGACGGCACGAGCCCCGCGAGGACGCGCAGGAGGGTCGACTTCCCCGCCCCGTTCGGCCCGACGAGCGCGACGAGCTCGCCCTGGCGCGCGATGAGATCGACGCCGCGCAGCACCTCGCGACCGTCGTATCCGGCGCGAACGCCGGCCGCGCGAAGCTCGCTCATCGGCATGCCACCTACACGATCACCCGTCGCGATCGCACGAGCAGCGCAAGGAAGAACGGTGCGCCAACGAGACCGGTGATGACGCCGACCGGAAGCTCGGCCGGCGCGACGATCGTCCGCGCGCCGAGATCGGCGAGGACGAGGACGAGCGCACCCGCCGGGACGCACGCGAGAACGAGCGGCCGATGTCGCGCGCCGATCAGGAAGCGCAGCGCGTGCGGCACGACAAGGCCCACGAAGCCGACCAGGCCCGCGAGCGCGACGGCGGCACCTGTCAGAAGCGCGGTCACGGCGAGCACCGCCGCGGTCGTGCCCTCCAGGCTCACGCCCAGGGCCGCCGCGCTCTCCTCGCCGAACGCGAAGGCGTCGATGCGCGGCGCGAGCAGCACCGCGGCTCCGATCGCGACCGTCACGATCACCGCAGCGACCGCGAGCTCCGCCCAGGCGATGACGGTGACGCCGCCCTGCAGCCATCCGATCACCGATCGGAGCCGCAGCGCGAGACGGTCGTCCGCGACCAGCACGAACGTGATGAGCGCGCTCACGAACGACGTGAGCACGATGCCGCCGAGGAGCACGGTGAGCACCGTCGTTCGGCCTCCCAGGCGCGCCAAGCGCCACACCAGTGCCACCGCCGCGAGCGCGCCGCCGAACGCCGCGATGGGTACGAGCACCGCGCTCACGCCAGCCGCGATCGCGAGCACCGCGGCGAGCGACGCTCCGGCGGACGTACCGGTTATGAATGGGTCCGCCAGCGGATTGCGCAGGAGTCCCTGCAGCAGCGCGCCCGCCGTGGCCAGCGCCGCTCCGACAAGCGCGGCGCCGAGGACGCGCGGGAGTCGGAGCTCGCGGATGATCGTGCCGTTCGTGCCGTCCGCGCCGAACAACGCGGCGAGCGCGCTCGCGGGATCCACCGGCACGGCGCCGACGAAGATCCCCGCGGCGACACTCGCAAGGAGCGCCGCCACGAGGGCCAACAGCGCGAGAGGAAAGCGGATCAGCGGAAGAGCTCGGGATGGACGAGCTTCGCGTAGGCCTCGGCTGCAGCGCCGACGCGCGGACCGGGTCGGCTTACGAGATCAGCGGACACGCCGAATACCCTCTTGTTCTTTACCGCGCTGAGTCCCGACCAGCCGGGCCGGGACGCGACCTGCTCGGGCGACACGCCGTAGTCGGCGTCGCCGAGCACGATCACTTCGGGGTCGGAGCGCACGATCTCCTCGAGCGAGAGCTGCGGATATGCGCTGCCAGCCTTCGCCGCGACGTTCGCGCCGCCGGCGATCTCGATGAGGTCGTGGATGTAGGAGCCGGGTCCCGCGCTGAATGGCTTGGCCGGGTCGCTCGCGTCGACCTCGTGGAACACGCGCGGCTTCGCGGCGCCCGCGGTCTTGGCTCTGACCTGTTGAACCTTTGCGTCGATGGTCGCGGCGAGCCGTTCGCCGTCGCCGCCTACCGCGCGCCCGAGAAGGATGGCGGTCCGCGCGACGTCGCCGATGCCCTGGGGATCGACGACGAGGACGGTCAGTCCCGCGGAGCCGAGCCGCTCGATGGTGCCGTCGGAGAACTTCACGGTGACGACGAGGTCGGGCCGAAGCGCTACGACTTTCTCGAGGTTCACCTTCACCCCGCCGACCTTTTCGACGGAGTTCGCCGCGGCCGGCTCGTTCGAGAAGTCGTCCACGCCGACGACCGCCGTTCCGGCGCCGAGGGCGTACAGGAACTCGGTGTTCGAGGGCCCGATCGAGACGATGCGGAAGGGCACCGCGCTCACGGTGACCTGACGGTCCTGGAAGTCGGTGAGCGTCACCGGGAACGCGGGGCCGCCGGCGGCTGGCGTGCTGGAAGGGCTTGGCGACTGCGCGGGCGCGGCGCCACAGGCGGAGGCGACGAGGAGGAAGACGGCGAGGATGGGCGCAAGACGGAACCGCATCTGGCTCACTCCTTTTTCGCGAAGGCGTGTTCGCCGCGAGCAGGAGTACCAGGCGACCTGAGTGCGGACTTTCGTCCTTACAGTGGCGCGACCCTGCCGGACTCTCACCGGCTTCGCTGGGACCCTGCCTATTCAGTTGTGGGCACGCGGAACACTACGCGGGGACGTGCTCGGTCGTGTACTTCACCGGGTCGGTGAGGTGGGTCTCGAAGAGACGCTGAAGGGTCATGACGTGCGCGCACAGACCCGAGGTATGGAAGTGATCGCACTCGCAGCTCCACGCATCTCCGTGGAGCGAAACGCTATGGGAGCCGTTGTCACCGCGGAATCGAACGTCGAGCTGCTGGAACGTGATGCGCTGGGGCTCTTCGGCGTATCGCTTCGCCTTCTCGATCTTGGAGATGAGGCTCGAGTACATCCACCGACCTCCACCGCGTCGTCGTTCCGGCTGGCGCCGGACGCAAGCGATTGTAGGACCGGACCGATATGCCTCGGTTTCCCGGGGAACCGTGCCGCTGTTAGCTCGCCACCACCCGCGGGTGGGTTTGCGGCGCCTCGTCGGCGATGCGGGCAAGGCGCGCCACCGGAATGCTGAGGAATGCGGTCACAACAGCCGGGTCGAACTGCGATCCACTGCAACGCCGGATATCCTCGCGCGCCGCGTCGATCAGCAGCGCCCGGCGGTACGGCCGGTCGCTCGTCATCGCGTCGAACGAGTCGCCGACCGCGAAGATGCGCGCGCCGAGCGGGATGCGGTCGCCCTTGAGGCCGTCCGGGTAACCCATTCCGTCCCAGCGCTCGTGGTGATGTCGGACGATACGCGCTACCTCCTCGAGGAACGGGATGCCGGCGATGATCTGCGCGCCGAATTCGGGATGGCGCTTCATGACAGCCCACTCGGTCTCGCTCAGCGCGGTCGGCTTGCGCAGCACGTTGTCCGGGACGCCGATCTTGCCGACGTCGTGGAGCAGCGCACCGCGTCGCAGCGTCGCGAGCTCGTCGCCACGGATGTCCATCTGCTCGAGCAGAAGCTCCATATAACCGACAACGCGCTCAGAGTGACCGCCCGTCTCGTTGTCACGGAAGTCGAGCGCGCTGGTAAGCGCGGTCAGGGTCGCGTCGTAGGTGCGTTCGCGTAGCGCGAGCGCGTCCTCGAGCGCACCGGCCTGCGCGACGATCCGCTTCGAGGATCGCGCATAGACGCCGCGCAGGACGAGCCAGAGGAACGCCGCCGCCAGGGCGATGATCGCCGCGAGAGTGACCTGGATGCGCATGAGCGCGGAGTCGATCGGGGCCATGTCGCGCCAGACGACGGCGGCGCCGACGGTCTGACCGTTCTGCTTCACCGGGATCCAGGATTCCAGCGAGCGGATCTCGCTCGCGCCCGGGGCCGGTGCCGTGCTCGAGCCGGTGGCCGATGATCCGCCGGAGTGATGCGTGTTGACAGTGGCAAAGCCGAGCGCGGTGCCCGGGACGCCGAGCTTCGGATCGGCCACGATCGTCGTCCGCTCTGCCATGCGCACTCCCTTGAGCGCGGCGTCGAGCCCCGGGTACGAGCCGGGGTCGAGACGACGGCCGACCTCATCTTGATCGTAGGAGAAGACGATGGCGCCGCGGCGATCGAAGAACTGCGTCGCGACGACGTTATAGATCGAGAAGTGGAACGAGACGTCCCTCCTGAGTTCCCGCTCCTCAGCGGACGACAGTCCCCGCTCGAAAACGTCGTCGCTGAAGACCGTGCCGAAGTGGATCGAAACCGCGGCCTGAGTGAAGGCGGTCGTCTCGTCCTCGACGTAGCGACCCACGAGGTATGCGGTGCCCGTCGCGAGCACCAGCGCGGTGACCGCGAGAACGCCGGCGAGGGCCAGCGAGAACCGTGTGACCGGGCTCATCACGCCCCGCCCGAGGTCTTCCATGCCATCGCTGATACGCACGCGGTTCACGCCTTGGATAACTCCCTGGTTTGAATGGATCGCTCGCGCGTGAGCATCGCGCCGCGTCGTATAGCCCGGATAACTC